>JAGCVK010000042.1 GCA_017962415.1 Treponema sp.
AGGAGATTATTATGGTTATTAATCACAATATGAGTGCTATGTTCGCTCAGCGTTCCCAGGGAATTCAGGATCTTAACCAGCAGAAGAGCATGGAAAAACTTTCTTCTGGTATGAGAATTAACCGTGCCGGCGATGACGCTTCTGGACTTGCTGTTTCTGAAAAAATGCGCGCACAGATCCGCGGTTTGAACCAGGCTTCTACTAACGCTCAGAATGGTATTTCTTTCATTCAGACAACTGAAGGTTACTTGCAGGAAACTACTGACATTGTTCAGCGTATTCGCGAACTTGCAGTTCAGTCTTCTAACGGTATCTACTCTTCTGAAGACCGCATGCAGATTCAGGTTGAAGTTTCTTCTTTGATTGCTGAAGTTGACCGCATTGCTTCTTGTGCTCAGTTCAACGGTATGAATATGCTTACTGGTCGTTTTGCTCGTCCTACTGGTGAAAATGTTGTTACTGCTTCTATGTGGTTCCATATTGGTGCTAACATGGATCAGAGAACTCAGGTATATATTGGAACTATGTCAGCTAAGGCTCTTGGTCTTCGCAACATTGGTGATGAATCTATTATGTCTCTTGAAACTCCAGATGAAGCAAACCGCGCAATCGGAACTCTTGATGAAGCTTTGATGAAGATTAACAAGCAGCGTGCAGACCTTGGTGCTTACCAGAACCGCCTTGAAAAGACAGTTACAGGTCTTGATGTTGGTGCTGAAAATATGCAGGCTTCTGAGTCTCGTATCCGCGATACTGATATGGCTGAAGAAATGGTTAAATTCACTACTTCTAATGTTCTTTCTCAGGCTGGAACAGCTATGCTTGCTCAGGCTAACCAGAGCTCACAGAACGTACTCTCTTTGTTGCGCTAGAACACAACATAAAATAAATTAAGCTAAAAAAAACTATTAAAATCCGGTGCTTCCGTCTCTCTTCGGCACCGGATTTTTTTTTGTTTAACTCAAACTTTGCCGTAAACGCCATTTTTTGATTGAAACCTTTTAGCCTTGAAAAAAAATGCGCAAAAAAAAATGCCGCAAAACTTTTTTGCGGCATTTTTGATTCAAATATAATACGCTTTAGTTTTAACCGAGTGTAATTGCTCCAGCTTCACTAATAGTAATGATTGCTTTACAATTTGTACAGCGGAAACGTCCTGCATGTGCAGCCTGAATATTCTTTCCACAAGAAGGGCAAACCAGCATTCTTGGGAATACAGGACCAGGTGCAGAACCTTCATCATGACGCAGATACTCCAAAGCTTCTTCTGTAGTATCTTTTAAATTAAAGAACTGAGAGAATCCCAAAATCTGGAAAACCTCTGCAACTTTCTCTTGTACTTCAGACAAGATAATATCGCCGCCTTTAACCTTTACCATCTTTAGAAGAATTGTAAATGAGCCGAGTCCAGTCGAAGACACATAAGACAAACCGCCACAATTAAAGAGAAGATTAAAATATCCTGCTCCAATCACTTTTGTAAGCTGCTTTTGGAAAAAAGATGAATTATATGTATCAATATATCCTTCCAGAACTACCATACATCCGTTTGGAACGCCTGGAATCTTATGCAAAGTGATTTTGAGAGAATCGTCTTTGTCACTGTCAAAGCCTGAAACGATAGAATTGTTTGATTCCATTTAACATAACTCCTTACAGTAATTGTAAAACAAGAAATCTAAATTGTCTATAATAATTTTGAAAAATTATTTCTTATTCAATTTGGGGCAAAAAAAGTCTGAAAAGGCTAAAATTCGCTGCGGCCGCGGAAACTCAAAGACAAAGTTCGTTTATCAATATATTCAAGGTCGCCGCCAACAGGAATTCCGGTTGCTAAACGAGTTACTTTTGGCGGTTCAGTTAGTCCAAGTTCACTTATAACTTTATTCAAATAAAGGGCGGTTGTATCACCTTCAACAGTTGGGTTTGTAGCTATGATGATTTCTTTGATTCCGCCGTTTTTAACTCGCGAAAGCAGCGCTCCGATTGTAAGCTGTGCCGGTCCAACGCCTTCGAGCGGGCGAATAAGTCCACCAAGCACATGATACATTCCTTTATATTCACCATAGGCTTCGATTGTCGAAACATCTTGCGGCTGCTCAACTACACAAATTTGCGAAGAATCGCGCAGCGGATTTGAACAAATCGGGCAAGGATCTGTTTCTGTCCAAGTTCCACAAACAGAACACGGTTTTATTCGCTCCTGAAGATGTCCAAGATTTTGGGCAAACTTTTGTACATAAGAAGAATCTTGTTTTAAAAGCCAGTTTACCATACGGATTGCGCTTTTTTTGCCAATTCCTGGAAGACGAGAAAAATTATTTGCAAGCTCATCAAAAGCGTTCATACCGCCAAAAAACTCCTAAAGGCCAAACTTGCTAAGGTCTAAGCCGCCAAGTATTGAACTTGATTTTGATTTTATTTGCTCTTGCACATTTTCTACGGCGTTTTTATGCGCCGAAACTATTAAATCTTCGAGCATTTGAACATCGCGGTTATCCACACAAATTGGGTCAAGTTTTATTCCCATCATTTCAAATTTTCCGTTGAGTGTTACTGTAACCATTCGGCCGCCAGAAGAACCTTCGGCGCGAATATCAGCAAGTTCCTGCTGAAGTTTTTCAGACTGTTCTTTTATTGCCTGTGTGTTTTTAAGTAAATCAAATGGATTCATTTTATATCCTTCCTGCAACTATTCTTCCCTTAAAGGCGTTCACAAGAATTTCTACCTGAAGTGGAATTTGAACCTTTTCTTCGGGCTTTTGTGGCTCTTCCTTTTTGAGAGTTACGTTGAATTTCATAAGACGGCCGCACGCATTTGAAATTTCTGCGGCAATCACAGAATTTTTCTTTTCTATAAGGCCAAGATCGTAAGAAGTGTCAACGGTTGTTGTTACGCTGTCGTTTTCTACAATCCAAAGACCTGTTTTTTCTAATGTTGAAGCAGCAAATCCGTCTGATACAGAAAGATTTGCTGTAACCTGCCCGCGCAGCTGCGCAATCGAAATTGTTGTGCCGTCTGCTTTTTCAAAAGTTTCTTGAAGCTGCGCTGAAACTTTTGAGCCGGAAAGCGGCGCTGTTGAAATCTCATACGCCTCTTCGGCACGGTCGGCTAATTCTTCTTCGTCCGGATAATATTCATCTTCGGGAGGCGCGTCCATATTTGACCAGCCGTCATCTTCTATATCCGGATTTTCTGAATAACCGTCTGCCGAAAGTGGAATATCAACAGTTGGCACAACAACGCCTTCTTCGGAAACATTTTCCTGAGGAATATGAAGTTTTAGACGCTCGTCGAGTTCTGCCGGCTGTTTGTTTTCTGCTTGTTGAGCAGCTACTGATTGTTCAGGCGGCAGTAGACCGCCATCATGAAAAGGGTTTTCGCCCCCTCCAGCTTCACCTCCGCCGCCATTGGCTTCTTGTTCAATAAGAGTGTCGAGCATTGAAAGGCGCGGAAGCCCGTTTGGAACCGAATTAGTTTTTTGAGTTTGATTCTGCGAATTCTGCTGATTTTGCTGAAAATCAGGCTGCTGAGACTGAATCGGTTGTGTCTGAACAGGCTGCGAAAGCTGCGCCGGCTGCTGTGAAGTTTGATTTACCTGCGAAACTGGCGCACTTGCGGCTCCGGCTAAAAGATTTTGCGCTGCATCAATTGCCTTTTTAACTTCTGCATTTGAAACAAACTCGCTTAACCAGCACAATCGGCTGAACGCAAGTTCAAGCTCATAACGCGGAGAAACTGAATAGCGAATATCGCGATAAAGCTGAAGATAAACCGAAAGCGCACGCTCAATTTGAACGGTGTTCCAGGCGCCTAAAACTACGCTGCTATAACGCTCTGGAGAATTTCCAAGAAGCGATTCTTTTTTTACGCCACTTTTGATTAAAAGAAGACTTCGTAAATAATCGGCACAGTTAGAAATCAACTGTTCGATTGAAACTCCGGCCTGCAAAAATTCATCGAGAAGATTTAAAACTTCGGCAGTTTTATTTTGAGCGCAGGCTTCAAAAACTGTATTCAAACGGTCGATTCCAACAAGACCAAGTTTATCGCGGATTTTTTCGTAAGTAATATGACCGTCGCTAAAAGCCACAACCTGATCAAAAAGTGTGTAAGCATCGCGCATTGAACCAGTTGATTCACGAGCAATCCAAAAGAGCGCTTCATCATCAGCTTGAATATTAAGCTCGGCAGCAGCCTCTGCAAGACATTGCTTTACTTTATCAATTGCAACCAAACGGAAATTAAACTGCTGGCAGCGAGATTTAATTGTTGCCGGAACTTTCTGCAATTCAGTTGTTGCAAAAATGAAAATTACATAAGGCGGCGGCTCTTCGATAGTTTTGAGAAGTGCATTAAAAGCCGAAGTTGAAAGCATATGAACTTCGTCTATTATGTAGATTTTATATTTACAATTGCTCGGCGGAAAAAGAACTTCGTCTTTTATCTGGCGGATATTTTCAACACTTGTGTTTGACGCACCGTCGATTTCAATTACATCAAGAGAAGTGCCCTTTGTAATTTCCTGACAATTTGAACAGGTTCCGCAAGGAATATCCGTTGGCCCGTTTTGGCAATTCAACGCTTTAGCAAGGATTCGCGCCGTAGAAGTTTTTCCACAACCACGCGGCCCCGAAAAAAGATAAGCGTGAGCAATCTTTCCAGACTTTATAGAATTTTTAAGAGTTTCTGCAACAAATTCCTGACCAACAAGATCATCAAATTGCTGCGGACGTCTCCTTGTCGCTGTTACTTCATAAGACATAAGTCTGATTATAATGGGAATCGCAGATTTTTGAAAGTAGAAGAAAGATACGTCCACCCAAAAATGCACTCCATAAGTTATTACATAAAAGCGGCGGATTTTGCCTGCGTCCCACAAACACCGCTGCATTAGTGGAACAAACATAATGTGTGCTTTAGACTTTCACAAATATCAGATTCACATTATAATCAGAATATGAAGTTTTACGGTGAATTGTTAGTTTTTGTGTTGCTTTTTATTACAAATCTTCGCGTATTTTTTGTTCATCATGTGCGAAGAGACCCGCTTGTTGTGCTTGCGCCGTTTACTTTTGTGGTTGCAATTCTTCAGATTTTTTCCTGGGGCGTTGACGCCTTTACCTTGCTCGGCCTTTTAATTTCTTTTTTTGTATTAATTTCAAACTTTCATGCAATTTTCAGATATTGGGAAAGACTTTACGTTGACCATTATAGCCCGCTAATGAAAATCTGGGCAGCTTTTACAATTGCTTTTTCAACTGCAGCGCTTGCTTTATCAATCTATTTTGCGCCGATTGAACAAAAAAATCGCGAAATAATGGTTAACGAAACTCAAACTCATTATAAAGGAAGTTTTAGAAGCGGATTTTTTGAAGCCAAACCTTTTGATTCAAAATCGCTTACAATTTACGAGTTTTCAAAAATCCCAGAATCAGCAAATATCGTAAATAATCAAAATCTGATTGTATTTTTAGCGCCGGATAAACGCGCCGATACTGCAAATTACCGGCCATATCTTCAGCAGCTTGCTGCGCGCGGAGTTACAGTTTGCTCTGCGGATTTTTACGCTGATGACGGACAATGGCTTCACAATTTTTATGATAAAAGGTTTTTGCGCCGAATTGTAATGGTTATAAAAAGTTTTACAAATCAGCAGCAGTTTTTGGCTCAAAAAGAATATTATTCCTTTAACATTGCGCAGGAATATAATGCGATTGTTCCTTTGCTTCACGAACGCTACGGTTATGACAAAAAAATTCTTCTTATAACTGATTTTATGGCGGATATTGCTGCCGAAGATTATCAAAAGAAAAATCCTGATTTTATTGCCGGAATTTTAAAACTTTCTTCTATTGGAGAATATAAATCTTCGGGTTACGGTTGTATTGAACAAACGGATCCGCTTTTGGCAAAGTTTTTGAACTTACAGCGCGATAAAACGCTTGTAACTCCAATTCTTTTGGCTGAAAAAACTATAGAAAAAATGGACGAAATTGAAAAATTGTCTTACGCTGCTGCGGTTGCCGCTCAAAAAGCATTGCAAAATTAGGAGACTTTATGAATCTTTTTGAACTTGACGCTTTTTTTAATTCATTTTTGAAAAAAGAAGATTTTGCTGAGGATCCTTCGCGAAACGGTATTCAGATTCAGAACGCCGCCCCGGCCAGTCGTGAAATTAAGACGGTGGCTTTTGCGGTGGACGCTTGCGAAGCAACCGCCCGCGCCGCTGCGGAACAAGGGGCCGACGCTTTGGTTGTTCATCATGGGCTTTTTTGGGGCGGTTGCGAAACGCTCACGGGCAATTTTTATAAGCGGGCCGCCAGCTTTATTAAGAACGACCTGGCTCTTATTGCGTACCACCTGCCTTTAGATGCGAATAATCCTTTTGGGAATAATTACGGGCTGGCGGCCGCACTTAAATTAAATGAGTTGCAGCCGTTTGGTTTTTGGCGCGGCATGTGCATTGGCGTTCGCGGCGAATTCAAAAATCCGGTTTCGCAAAACGAACTTTTAGAATCGCTTTCTAAAATCACAAAAACAAAAGGGCGCTTATTTCCTTTTGGAAAATCACAAATCAAAACTGTTGGAATTATTTCTGGCGGCGCTGGTGAAGATGTAAATCAGGCAGCAGAACTTGGCTTAGACTGTTACATTACCGGCGAATTTGCCCACGAACAATTTCATTCAGCAAAAGAATTTGGAATTAATGTAATTTCCGGCGGCCATTACGGCACCGAAACTATGGGAGTTTCCCTTCTTAAAGAAAAAGTTGAAAAGGAGTTAGGTCTGCGCACGTTATTTATTGACCTGCCAACAGATTTATAAGTATATTTTTACTATGAATAAAGAATTAAAATCAAAACTTCTTCCGATTACTCTTGCACTTGTGGTAATCGTTCTTGACCAAATTACAAAAATGCTGGTTGTTCGCTACATTCCTCTTTATAAAACTGGATTCCACCTTTTTGGTGATTTTCTCAGATTCATTCACGTTGCAAATACTGGCGTAGCTTTTAGTGTTGGCGCAGGCTGGTCTCAACTTTCCCGCTGGCTGCTTTTTTGCATTGTTCCGCTTATTGTAATCATAATTGTATTTATTGTTTACTTTAAAAATACTGAATGGTCAAAGCTTCAGCGCTGGTCGATTATGGGAATTATTGGCGGCGGTCTTGGAAATCTTATTGATAGATTTTTCCGCGCCGAAGGTGTAGTTGATTTTATCGACTTTAAATGGTTTGGCTTTGCTAAGTCTCCTATTAATTTCTTTAGAATGGAACGCTGGCCAACTTTTAACATTGCCGATGCAGCTGTTGTAGTTTGCGCTCTTACTCTTGGAATTTCATTTATTATTGCAAATTATAAAGAGTCAAAAAATCAAAAATCAGAAAAAAAATAAATCTCTATTTGGGGGCATAAAATGGATATGTCGGAAATCGACAACGAAGAGAGAGAACTCCGCAGAAAAAAGGAAATTGAATTTAGAATCAAACAGCGCAATTCCAGAATTTTTTTGTTTTTTGGAAGCGTTTTTGAAATTGTAGAAACTATTGCCGTAATTCTTGGGCTTTTTGTGTTTTTTTCTCTTTTGATTTTCAGAGTATTTAATTTGCCTGAAGAAGCTGCAAAAACTATTTATCAGGCTTCAACTATTATTGCTTTTGTTGGCGGACTTTTTCTTGGCTTTTTGATTTACAAAAATTGTGCCAGATTTGTTATCGAAAAATTCAAACTTTCTGATAAACTCACAAGCGAAGTTCTTGGCCATTATTCTAAAAAAGATGATGTAACTAAGGGGCTTAAAAAATGATTGGAATTATCGGCGCAATGCAAAGCGAAGTCGAAGCTCTTTTTGAGCAAATGACTTCAAAAGAAAAAATCAGCATAAATAATCTTGTATTTTACAAAGGCAAACTTTTTGAAAAAGACGTTGTAATTGTAAAATGCGGAATTGGCAAAGTAAACGCTGCACTTTGCACTCAGCTTTTGATTTTGAATTTTAAGGTTTCAAAAGTTATAAACACCGGCATTGCAGGCGCAACTGGTGCTGGCCTTAAGATTTATGATTTTGTTGTTTCTGATTCAGCTGTTTATCACGATTTTGATGTTCAGTTTTTTGGCTACAAACTTGGCCAGGTTCCAGGACTGCCAGAAACTTTTGCAGCAGACAAAGCGCTCGCTGATTGTGCAGTTTCGGCTTTTGCAAAAACTTCGCTTAGCGGCTCTCATAAAATTGTGCGCGGCCTTATTGCTTCTGGCGACCAGTTTATTGCCGGCGGCGAAAAAAAGAACTTTATTGTTTCAAACTTTAAACCGCAATGTGTTGAAATGGAAGGCTGCGCAATTGCACACACTTGTTTTGCAAACAACGTTCCGTTTGTAATTATTCGCTGTATGTCTGATACAGCTGATGATTCTGTAAAAGAAACTTATTCCGAAGAAACGGCTTCAAGATTGAGCAGTACATTCTTACTTGAGGTTATTAAAGAAATTTAAATTAAAGTGATATACGTCCACGTCAAGGCACGCTTCGCTTAAAGCCTTGACATGTCCGTTTATCGGGTTTTTTAAGGAGGTTAAACCCGCTATGGAAGTTATTCAGAGTTTTACAATTGATCATACTCACTTAAAACCTGGAATTTATATTTCCCGCGAAGACAAAGGTTTTACAACTTATGATCTTAGAATCACAGAACCAAATAAAGAGCCGGCCATTGGACCTGGCGCAATTCACAGCCTTGAACATCTTATGGCAACCTGGTTCCGCAATTCTGAAGTAAAAGATGATGTTGTTTACGTTGGCCCAATGGGTTGTCTTACCGGAATGTACATCATTATGCTTGGAAAATATTCTGTTGAAGATATGCGCAAACTTACTATCCGCTGTCTTGAATGGATTCTTACTCAAAATGAAGTTCCTGCTACACGCCCGGAAGCCTGCGGAAATTATCTTCTTCACGATCTTCCAATGTGTAAATGGGAAGCAAAGCGCTACTTAGACCGCTTAAAAAATGATTTCCATTGTGAGTATACAAAACTTGAAGTAAAACTCGACGACGGAAAAATTTTTGCTGATGCATAAAAAACATCATAAAAAGGTTGAATGAATATATTAGCCAAATTCAAAGAAACAGCCGTTTCGGTTTTGCCTGTTATGGCAATTGTGCTGTTTCTGGGTTTTACAATTGTTCCTCTCGATAAGTTTTTGCTCGCACGCTTTTTAGTTGGCGGGCTTTTACTTATTATTGGTCTTACAATCTTTTTGCTTGGCGTTGATTTGGGAATTCAGCCAATGGGCGAACGTTGCGGCGCCGAGCTTACTAAAAAGCGTTCTCTTTCGCTTTTGCTTTTTGTAGCTTTTATAATCGGTTTTATTGTTACCGCAGCGGAGCCTGATATTCAGGTTTTTGGCGGCCAGGTTCGCGGCATTTTTCCTTTTGTTAATAAACTGATTATCACTTTTGTTATTGCGGCCGGCGTTGCGTTTTTTATTATGCTTGGACTTTTGCGAACGGTTTTAAATATTTCGCTTAAATGGACTTTTTTTATTTCGTACAGCGTACTTTTTGCGCTTGCAATTTTTGCACCTCAAAGTTTTTTTGGTATTGCTTTTGATTCGGGCGGAGCAACTACTGGCCCAATGACGGTTCCTTTTATTATGGCGCTTGGGCTTGGTGTTTCTTCTGTTCGTGATGATAATGATAACAGCTTTGGTCTTACCGGTGTTTGTTCTATTGGCCCGATTATGGCTGTTTTGATTTATGCTATTATTATGAAAGCTGGCGGTGCGTTTTCTGGCATTGCTCAAAGTGCTTCAGAAAATGCGGCAAGTGCAACCAAAACTTCTGTTGCGCTAAACGCCGCTGAAGCTTCGGGATTTTTCAGCAACATTTTTTCACCATTTGGAATGATAGCCGGCCACGTTTTTCGCGAAGCGCTTATTTCTATCGTTCCTCTTTTTGCGCTTTTTGTTGCTTTTCAGATTTTTCTTTTGAAAATGACTAAGCGCCAGGTTGTTAGAATTATTATTGGTTTTGCTTATGCATTTTTTGGGCTCACTATTTTTTTGATTGGCGTAAACGGCGGATTTTCGCAGGCGGGCGCGGCGCTGGGGCAAAAGTTGGGCGAAATGGCGGGAACGCGAGGCGGAGCGTGGTACGCGCTTCTTATTGGAACTGGGCTTTTGCTTGGGGCAATTATTGTTTGTGCGGAGCCTGCCGTTTGGGTTTTGAGTGAACAGGTTGAACAGGTAAGCGGCGGCACTATCAAACGTAAAGTGCTTTTGGTTTTTCTTTCTGTAGGAACTGCAATTGCAATTGGGCTTTCTATGTGGCGCGCTGTAGCCGGCTTTAATCTTAAAATCCTTTTGATTCCCGGTTATTTTATTGCAATGGCGCTTATGCTTTTCTGCCCTTCTCTTTTTTCTGGTATTGCTTTTGATTCTGGCGGTGTTGCTTCTGGGCCTCTTACTTCTACTTTTGTACTTTCGTTTACTTTAGGAGCTGCAAGCGGAAATGATTCTTATAATTCTTTTGGCGTAATTGCCCTTGTTGCAATGATGCCGCTTTTAGCCATTCAGATTATGGGAATCATCTTCAAAATCAAAAAAAATAAAACCTCTAAGGAGTCAGCTGATGCATTATAAACTTTTGATAAGTATTGTTCCGCACAACTGCGGAGAATTTATTTCTAATGCAGCAAAATCCGCAGGAGCCGGCGGCGGCACTATTGCAATGGGTCGCGGAACTGCTTCTAACGGAGTGCTTCAACTTTTGGGGCTTGGCGACACTTCCAAAGATATTGTTTACATCATTCTCGAAGAAGAAAAACTTGAAGAAGCCAAAAAGGCTATTATTCTGGCTTCTGAATCTAAAAAGCATTTTGGCGTATTTTTTACGCTGGAAGTTGGAAGTTTTATGAAGGCCGGAACTTCAACCGCGCCATTTGTAAATCAAAATCAAAAAACAACTTTAACTACTGTAAAAGGAGAAAATATGTCAGCAAAAGATTCTTACATTATGATAAATGCCATTGTGAACAAAGGCTACGCCGAAGATGCTATGGCTGCCGCACGAAAAGCCGGAGCCGGCGGCGGCACGATTATGAGCGCGCGCGGAACTGCAAAAGAAGACGACGCTGCATTTTTTGGTATGAAAATTGTGCCTGAAAAAGAAATGCTTATGATTCTTGTTCCCGCAGAAAAAAAAGATTCGATTGTTAAAGCTATTACTGAGCTTCCTTGTTTTGCCCAAGCCGGCAGCGGAATCATTTTTTGCAACGAAGCGCAGGATTTTACTATTTTAGGCAAAAAATAATTTTAAACTTTTGCTTTACAAAAAATCATTATATAATAAAAGTAATCTTAAAATGTGATTATTTTACCATAAAAAAGGATTTTTATTTGAGTAAACACAGGCATTATGTCACATTTTTGATTTCGCTGTTTATTTGTTTTCAGCTTAGTGCTACGCTTATTCCTAGTAAAAATTCAAATCTAAAAAATCTAAGTACCGGTTGGGAACTTTTTCTCCAGAAAACTCCGGAACAAACTTTTGCCCTTGTTGATTCTAATTTTCCAGCCGATTATACGGTAACTGTTCCGCACGAATGGAATAAAGAAGTTTTTCATTTTGGAATTAAGCAGCCCGAAACTTACGGCTGTTACCGTTACGTTTGCAAAAATCTAAATCCAGATTTAACTTACGCTTTGCACACTAAAGAATCGCCCGGAACTGCATGCGCTGTTTATGTAAACCGAACTATAATTGCAAACGCCGGCGACCCTTTTTCTATTTCAACGCCGTATTACACTCAAAACCCATACAAATATGGAACTTCGCATTCAAAATGCGTGCCGCTTTATTGTGAATTTAAGCCGGACGAGAATGGAAATGCCGAAATCCTGTTTTTTGTTTCAAATTATTATTACCGAAAAGGCGGCCTTTGGGATCGTGTTTATTTGGGGCAGGCAAAAGATGTTTGGCATTACAACATTTTAACTATGGTTTTTTATTGCATTGTAATTGGAAGTTTGATTTTTGTTGGGCTTTTAAATATGGTGCAATTCATTCTGAACAAAAAACGAAGCGAATATTGCTTTCTTGGAGTTGCATCGCTGGCTTTTGCTTTAAGAATTGCAACGGCCGGCTATTGTTCTTTGGGAATCTTTTTTCCAGAATTAACCGGCGAACTTAAAATCAAACTTGAACTTGTTGCAACCTGGCTTGTTCCAATTTCTGTAATTCAATTGATTTTTTTGATTTATCCTTCTAAAAACAGAACGGTTATTTTCAGCTTTCTTAAAGAAAAATATTTGCGCTATTCGTTAATCACAATTGATTTTATTTTGGGCGTTCTTTCGCTTATTCTTCCGGCGTGGTTCACAAACCGCTTTACACCGTACTTTCAGATTCTTTTGATTATTTTTTCTCTTTATGTAATTATTTTCTGTATTTCCAATTTGATTAAGCGCCAGCGCTATTCTCTTTACAATTTTCTGAGTTTTTTAACTATTGCAATCGGCGGCTTTATTGATATTATTCATCAAAAATCAAAGGAAATTATTCCTATTCCAACGCTTCCATTTTTTATTCTTGCGTTTGTGATTATTCAAATCATAATGCTTGCGGCTATTCAAAATGATATCTATAAAGAAACGATAAAAGGTACAAACGACCTTAAAATCTTAAACGAAGCATACCTTAGATTTGTGCCAAAAGAATTTCTTCAGCTTTTGAACAAAGATTCTATTATCAAAACAAAGCTTGGCGATTATTCAAATATTGAAATGACGATTATGTTCTCGAAAGTGCAGATTCAATGTGCACAGGCTGATGTTTCTTTGCAGGAAAATTTTTCGATTTTCAATGATTATCTGAAGGTCATTTCTCCAATTATTAAAAAATACGACGGCTTTGTAAGCAAATTTCTTAGCGGCGGTTTTATGGCGCTTTTTCCAAAATCACAATTAGACGCAATTAGAACAGCGCTTGAAATTGACGACAAAATCAAACTTTTTAACGCTTCCGAAGAATCAAAAAATTACACTATAACCGCTTGGATGGGCATTCATTTTGGACTTATGATTATTGGAACTATTGGCGAAGAAAATCGCCTTGATGATACTGTAATTTCTGATACTGTAAACACAGCCTCGCGAATTGAAAGCGTTTGCGAATCTTTAAACAAAAATATTATTATTTCTGAAGCTGTTCACAAAAAACTTTTAGCCGAACGGCTTAACAATTTGCAAATTAACGCGCTTGAAGCAATTTTCGTAAAAGGAAAAGAAAAACCTTTGCAGCTTTACGAAATTACGCGCAAAAAACAAAATGAATCAACAAAGGAGGAAAATCCGGAATGAAAAGAAATTTCGCCGCATTTATTTTTTTGATTTTTCTGAATTTTTCTCTTTTTGCAAATTCAACTTACAAAATTCCAAATCAACATGCGCTAGAATATTCTTCTGAAAATATAATCACAAACTGGGACTTTTTTTGGGACAAACTCGTTCTTCCAGAAAATCAAAGCGAAGTGCCAGATCTTGTTGTAAAAACTCCTTCAGACTGGAACAAATACGAGCTTCCGCCCGAAATCAAAAAAATCACAAAAACCGGAAAGGGCGCCGGCACTTACAGAATTACGCTTACAAATCTTAAACCAAATCAAAATTACGCATTTCCGGCTTACCGGCTTGGCTACACGGCTTTTGAAGTTTACGCCGGAAACAAACTGATTTTCCGCTCGGGCATTCCAAACACAAACTGGGACGAAACAATTGCCGAACAATATTTTGACAAAGCGGTTTTTACTTCTGACAGCGAAGGAACAGCCACAATTTCGATTTTTATTTCCAACAGTTTTTATAGAAAAGGCGGTTTTCGCGGCAGTTTTAATCTTTTTGAAGAAGAAGCGTACGACGAATATCACACAAAAGAAGTTTTTATGTACAGTATTTTTTCGGGCATTCTTTTGATGATTGTTGTTTACTGTTTTTTAAATTCAATTCTCAAAAAAAGCCGCGCCAACGTTTACCTTGCACTTTTGGTTCTTGTGATTTATTCGCGCATTGCATCTTATTTGTTCCCGCTTTTAAAAGCAATTTTCCCGTCAATTTCTTTTGAACTTATGCTCAGAATTGAATATATTTCTGTGTTCTTTATTCCGGGCTTTATTACGCTTTTTATAAACGAACTTAGCAAAGATATTTTTAAGCATATTTCGCCAAAGCTAATTGCGTTCCCAAGTTACATTTTCTTTATTTTGAATTTTATTCTGCCAATCAGGCTGGCAAATAGAATGGTGCCTTTTATGCAGGCTTATATGTTTATTGTAATTGGAATAAACAGTTTTCTTTTTGTAATCAAGATTTTGCGCGAAAAAGATTTTATTTGTACAACTGCAATTATTTCGTTTGCGATTCTTGCAATTGGCGGAATTGGCGATATTCTTTTGATTAATCATTGTACTTTCTTAAATGGAATGCACCCAATTACGCCGGCGTTTGTGTTTTTTTCTCTAACGCAGATTTTCCTTGTTGGCTCAATTCAAAACAAAAATTACTTAAAAACGCTCGAATTAAATGATTATCTTGTTGAAACTAACAAAGCGTATTACCGATTTGTTCCAAAGGAATTTTTGGAACTTTTGAGCAAAAAAGATATTACAGAAGTTCGGCTCGGTGATTTTAAGATTTCAAAGGCTGCAATTTTGTCTGCGGATATTAGAAACTTTACCGCAACTTCAGAAAAACTTGCGCCAATTCAGGTTTTTGACTTGCTGAACACATATCTAAAAAGAATTGCTCCGCTAATCAGAAAATACAACGGAATTATCGAAAAATATCTTGGCGACGGAATTATTGCGATTTTCCCAGAAAGTGCTGAAGCTGCAATTAACTGCGCGCTTGAAATGCAGCAGGAAATGATTTT
This sequence comes from Treponema sp., assembly GCA_017962415.1. GTDB lineage: Bacteria > Spirochaetota > Spirochaetia > Treponematales > Treponemataceae > Treponema_D. The sequence continues at coordinate 14,932 of JAGCVK010000042.1, forward strand.
GCTTCGCGATGAATTTTCTTCTCACGGAATGCCGCGAATTAGAATTGGCATTGGAATTCATTATGGAAATATTGTTATTGGAACCGGCGGCACAAAAGAACGAATGGCAGAAATTTCTCTTTCTAAAGATATTGATATTGCCGTAAAAACTGAATCGCTTACAAAAGTTTGTTTGCGCCCAATTTTAGTAACCGCAGCAGCCCTTAATATTGCCCAAACAGAAGCTCAAACTGCCGACCGCGAATTACAAATCATAAAAGAACAAATGCCGCAAAAACTTTCTTCGGAATTAAAGCAAAACGTTTTTTCTATTTATAATGATAATATAGAACCGATTTTGTAAACAAACTTTCAACAAAGCACACAAAAAAAACACTTGCATAATTGCTCAAATGATATTATTATTTGAACAGTTGTTCAATTGAATGATTATTCAACTGAAAAGCAAACAATTTTACTAAACTTGCCGCAAAGCTGGCAGACTTTTTAGGAGCACAAATGCAAAAAAACGAAGAATTATGTGAAAGCGAAATGATTCACGAAAAAATAGTTCAGCAGGTTCGCGCAACATTTCCAAAAGACGAAATAATTTTTGACCTTGCAGATTTTTATAAAATCTTTGGAGACACAACACGCGTAAAAATTCTTTATGCGCTGGACAAAAGCGAACTTTGCGTTTGCGATATTTCGGCGCTGCTTGGAATGTCGGTTTCGGCAGTTTCACATCAGCTAAGAAGTTTGCGCGAATCTGATTTGGTAAGAACAAAACGGCAAGGAAAAATCATTTATTACAGCCTTGCAGATGACCATGTAAAAAGCATTTTGGAATGCGGTATAGAACATATTAAAGAAAAGGAATAAACGTCAACCCGAATTTAATTTGAGAGCTACTAGTAAATGCTGAAACAAGTTCAGCATAACGACAAGGAGTTATATATGAGCCAAGAACATAAACATCATCATCACAAAGAGCACGAAGAATGCTGCTGCCACAAACACGAGCATTGCGAATGCGGAAATGAACATCACGAACATCATCACGACCATTCACATAATCATAATCACGCGAGCTGCTCTTGCGGTTGCGGCCACGAACACGGACATTCTCACAACCACGAGCACGGCGAAAATGAAAAAGAGCTTTCTGTAAAACAGCTGATTTTTGCAGCTTTTATGTTTGTTTTAGGGCTTGTTATTGAACATTTGCCTTTAGAAAACTGGCTTTCTGGAATCGAAAAAAGCGAACTGATTCACAAAGCCGTTTGTATGATTCTTTATTTTGCAGCTTACTTAATTACCGGAAAAGATATTGTAATTAGAGCCGTTTCAAATCTGTTTCACGGGCAGCTTATGGACGAAGCATTTTTGATGTCAGTTTCATCAATTGGTGCAATTTTGCTTGGCAAATATGAAGAAGCCGTTGCCATAATGATTTTATATCAGATTGGCGAAAAATTTGAAGATTATGCAGTTGATAAATCGCGCGATTCAATTGAAGAAATTGCAAAACTTCGCCCAGACCACGCAACACTCAAAGTTGGCTCAGAAACACGCGAAGTTACACCAGAAGAAGTTGAAACAGATTCTGTAATCATCGTAAAACCAGGCGACCGCATTCCAATAGACGGAATTGTTGTAGACGGCGAAAGTTTTATAGATACTTCTGCGCTCACAGGCGAAAGTATTCCGCGCCGCGTTGGAATTGGCGACGAAGTGCTTTCTGGCTCAATTAACAAACAAGGCGTTTTGGAAATCAAAACAACGCGCCAGGCAGGAGAATCTGCGCTTTCGCGTATTCTTGAGCTTGTAGAAAATGCAACAGAAAACAAAACAAAATCAGAACAGTTTGTTACACGCTTTGCCCGCGTTTACACTCCAATTGTTGTTTATTCGGCACTTGCACTCGCAATTATTCCAAGCGTAATAATCGGCCTTAGAAGCGGCTCTTGGAGCTGGCAGCAAACCTGGAGCACTTGGGTTTACCGCGCACTTATGTTCCTTGTAGTAAGCTGCCCTTGTGCGCTTGTAATTTCAATACCACTTTCATTCTGCAGCGGAATTACAGCTGCAGCACGGCAAGGAATTCTTATAAAAGGCAGCGTTTTTCTGGAAGCACTTGGACACACAAAAACTGCAGTTTTTGACAAAACCGGAACTTTAACAAAAGGAAACTTTGTAGTATCACACATTCACGCAACAGACCCGGCAATTACAGAAGTTGAACTGCTTGCGCTTGCAACACATACAGAAATGTTTTCAACACACCCAATTTCAGCTTCGCTAAAAGCCGCACATCACGACAAATGTTGCGACAAAGTAAAACTTGAAAATGTAGAAGAAATTGCCGGCAAAGGAATCAAAGCATTGGTAAACGGAAAACAAGTGCTCGCCGGAAATACAAAACTTATGGCTCAGTTTGGAATTTCTTACAACGAATGCAGCGAACATCAAGACGGAACAGTAATTCATGTTGCAAGCGAAGGAAAATACAGCGGCCACATAGTAATTAGCGATGAAATAAAAGACGATTCGCACGACGCAGTTAAAGGGCTCAAAAAAATCGGCGTAGAAAATGTTGTAATGCTCACCGGCGACAATGAACGCGCGGCTCACACCGTTGCAGCAAAACTCGGGCTCAAAAAGGCTTACGGCCAGCTACTTAGCGCAGATAAACTTTCTAAAGTTGAAGAATTACTTTTGGATTTAAAAGATAAAAATGGAAAAACACGCGACACACTTGTTTTTGCTGGCGACGGAATTAATGACGCGCCGGTACTTGCCCGCGCAGACGCAGGAATTGCAATGGGAAGTATGGGAAGCGACGCCGCAATCGAGGCCGCCGACATTATTATAATGGAAGATAAACCTTCAAAAATTGTAGACGCAATTAAAATCAGCCGGCGAACCCTGCGAGTTGTTTACGAAAACCTCTATGGTTCGTTGGGAATTAAGGGAGCAATTCTTGTACTTAGCGCGCTCGGCGTCTCTAATATGTGGATTGCCGTTTTTGGCGATGTAGGAGTTACAATTCTGGCCGTTTTGAACAGTCTTAGACTTTTGCGCAAGAAAAAATAATTTGGCCGTTTGCCATAAGACATTTTTTTCCTTATACTGATTTTATGAATCTTTCAAACATTGTAATAGTATTGGATCACCCAGACGAGTCGCGAAACATTGGTGCGGCTTGTCGGGCTATGGCAAATAATGATATAAGCGAACTTAGAATAGTTGGAAACAAAGAAAATTATGATATAGAACACATTCACGTTTTGGCAATACATGCCGGCGCGATTTTTGACAATGCAAAGTTTTATGATTCGATAACAGAAGCTACAAAAGACTGTGCAATTTGTGCAGGAACAACACGCCGGCGTGGAAAAAAACGCGGAAAACTATTGCTGCCAGAAGAATTTGCAGCTATGGCAGATTCAACTACCGAAAGCAACGCAAAAGTTGCTGTAATTTTTGGCAACGAACGAACAGGCCTTACAGACGAGCAGCTGGACGAATGCAATCTTGGCGTAACAATTCCTTCATCAGATAATTTTGGTTCGCTAAATCTTAGTCACGCAGTTCAAATTATGAGTTATCATCTTTTTAGAAAAGCGCTTGTGCAAAAAAAAGGCGAATATCGCGGCTATACACCACTTACTTTGGAACGCGTAGACAACACAGTAAAAACAATTACCGACAATATGCAAAAAATCGGCTTTTTTAAAATGCCTGGCCGACAAGATATGGAAAATTTCTGGAGAAGCATTTTGAGCCGCGCAAATCTTTCAGAGGGCGAAGCTCAATATCTCGAAAAAACTTTTTCAAAAATGGCCGGTTTAGCTCAAAAAAATCAAAATCAGGAATAACCAAAAATGAAATATGAACATCTGCTTTTTGATTTAGATAATACGCTTTACCCCGCAAGTTCAGAAATGGACAAAGGAATTACGCGCCGAATGCTTGAATGCGTTGCTGATTTTTTTAAATGTGATATGGAAACAGCAATCAAAATCCGCGCAGAAAGAATAGTGCACTACTCTACTACTTTAGAGTGGCTTCGCTCCGAAGGACTAAAAGATGTAGAAGCCTTTTTAGCGCATGTTCACCCGGAGAATGAAGCAGATGAATTGCAGCCGCAGCCACGCTTGCGCGAATTTTTGATTTCGCTAAAAATGCCAATGTCAATTTTAACAAATGCGCCACACGAGCATTCAGACAGAGTTCTACAAAAACTTGGAGTTGCAGATTTATTTATGGCCGTAACAGATATTCGCGACGCAAAGTTTAATGGAAAGCCTTACCCAGATTCATATATGGCAGCGTTGCAAAAAGTTGGTGCAAAAATCCAAAACACACTTTTTTTAGATGATATGACAAAATATACCGACGGCTGGGCGGCACTTGGCGGAACAGCAGTTTTAATTGGCAACAAAAATGGTAAAGCCTTATCAGATGATGCAAAATCAATGCAAAAAGCCCGCCTTGCAAATAAAACAGGAATTAAAGGGCAAACAATTCGGCTGAATTCAATTTACGAATTACAAACAATTTTATAAACGCGGGAGATTTTTATATGAAAAAGATTCTTTGTGTTTGTCTAAGCTCAACATTGCAAAGGACAATATCATTTTCGCAATTAAAGCTAACAAAAGTAAACCGTTCAGAACATTATAGACAAGACGCTTCTGGAAAAGCCGTAAATTCTGCAAGAGTTTTAACACAATTAGAAAAAGACTCTGCAACAGTAATTTGCCCGCTTGGCGAAAAAAATCTTTCGGCATTTTTAGATGCAGCAAAACGCGACGAACTTAATTTAATGTACGTTACAATTCCCGGAAATACACGAGAATGCTGGACCTTGCTAGATAAATCAGCAAAAACTACAACAGAATTAGTTGTAAGCGAGCCAGTTTTAGAAACTGATGCAGACAAAAAACTTGTGGCAAACGCAGAAATCAAAATATTAAAAACCATAAATGAAATGCTAAATGAAGTTGACGCCGTATTGCTGGCGGGAAGCCGTCCCAATATTTGGAGCCAAGACCTTTATGCAACAATCGCAGGAATGACGCACGACGCAAAAAAAATCTTTCTCGCAGATTACATAGGAAGCGACCTTCAAAAAACACTCGCGGCGGCAATTCCCGACATCATCAAAATCAACGAAGAAGAATTCCGCCACTCGTTTCCAGAGCTGTCAGACCAGCCGCTGGAAGAAGCTGTCGCACAAACAAGCCGCAACCTAAACAACATCGTAATAGTAACACGCGGCACCGAGCCCACTTACGCAGCGGCTCGCGGCAAATTCACCGCCTGCCCAACCGAATTAGTTGCCGCGCTCAACACAACCGCGTGCGGCGACAGTTTCAACGCCGGTTTTCTCTACGAATATCTTCGCTCAGGTAATCTAAAAGCCGCACTCAAAAAAGGCACCTGGTGTGCCGCCCGCAACGCCGAGCTAGAAGCACCCGGAGCAATCAGATAACCTACCAGAACAAACACATTATAAAACCTGGCCTTGCTACACAAATTTTTATAACAGGTTTGCCCTAGATATTATTCATAATTTTCTCACACTAATTGCAAAAAGCCGGGCTTGATAATATAATAGTAAACATACGAGGCAACCGGTTGCCTCGTATTAAAAAATATCGTATACGATATTTTTTAATTGACGCATTTTTGCTCCGCAAAAAGTGTTCAAAATCATCTTTAAGAAGCAAAAATTACTGTTCACGCTTCTTATTTCACAGGAGTTTTTATGAGTATCGAAAAAAAGCCGCTTGTAAATGATCTTTACACAGCTGACCCTTCTGCACACGTTTTTAATGGAAAAATCTACATTTATCCTTCACACGACGAAGACATTGATGTTGAAAGCAATGACAATGGCGACCAGTATGATATGAAAGATTATCATGTTTACGAAATGAAGGATACTGAAACATATCCACGCGACTGCGGCTGTGTTTTTACACTTAAAGATGTAAAATGGGCAAGCAAGCAGCTTTGGGCTCCAGATTGTGCCGAAAAAGACGGAAAATATTATTTCTACTTCCCAGCTCGCGACAAAACTGGAATGTTCCGTGTTGGTGTTGCTGTTGGTGACAAGCCAGAAGGTCCTTTTACTCCAGAAGATGATTATATTCAGGGAACTTACTCTATTGACCCTTGCTGTTTCCAGGATACAGATAATAAATACTATCTTACAATGGGCGGATTGTGGGGCGGCCAGCTTGATCAGTACCGCAACAATAAATGGAGCGCAGACAACAAAGAGCCTCAGGGCGCTGAACCTGCCTGCACACCAAAAATTGCACTTCTTAAAGACAATATGAAAGAACTTGCAGAAGAATTGCGCGACCTTGTAATTGTAGACGAAAACGGCAAACCTTTAACTGGCGGAGATGATGTTCGCCGCTACTTTGAAGATCCTTGGTTGTTCAAAAAGGACGATACTTATTACTTTACATACTCAACTGGTACATCACACCTTTTGTGCTACGCAACAAGCAAGAATGTTTACGGTCCATATACTTACGGTGGCTGTATTCTTTCTCCAGTTTTGGGTTGGACAACACACCATTCTATCGTTCAGTTCAACGGAAAATGGTATCTTTTCTACCACGACTGCGAGCGTTCAAACGGTATCAACCAAAAGCGCAATGTAAAGTTCCGCGAACTTACATTCAAGCCAGACGGAAAGATTCAGACAATGGACGGTTTTGACCGCTAAAAATACTGCCGGGCAGCAAGGCCATTTTTTGCTGCCCGGCTTTTTTTTATTTACAATATTGTATTTTTTATGATTTTCTGATAAATTAATATTCATATCGGGCCATTAGCTCAGTGGTTAGAGCAGAGGACTCATAATCCTTTGGTCCTTAGTTCAAGTCTAAGATGGCCCAGTTCTTATAGGATTTCGTGTTTGCGGAATCCTTTTTTTATTTCTCTGCAAACTCGCAGGCTTAGCCTGCTCGTGCGCCGTTTTGGCGGTAGAACCTAAAATGGCTCGCTAGCGCAACCCATTTTTTAACGGTTCTCCTATTTTAGGCGAGTTCAAGTCTAAGATGGCCCAACTCTCGAACTACAAAAAAAAAGACTCGCGATTGCGAGTCTTTTTTTTGTAGTGGCGTTGCTTTTTACTCTACTGTAACGCTCTTGGCTAGGTTTCTTGGTTTGTCTGGGTTAAAGCCGCGCATAATTGCACAATAGTAGGCAAAAAGTTGGGCTGGAATTATTGCCAAAATAGAAGCCAATGTCGAAGAACATTCCGGGATTTTAAATATTTCGTCGGTTTTTCCTGCAAAGGCACCAGAATCATCTTGAGTAATTACAAGCACAGTTGCGCCACGAGTTTTTACTTCAACCATATTAGAACCAATCTTTTCATAAAGATTTGGCTCAGTTGCAATTGCAACAACAAGGGTCTGTGGATCAATCAATGCAATTGGACCATGCTTAAGTTCACCAGCCGCAAAAGCTTCTGAATGCATATAAGAAACTTCCTTAAGTTTTAGAGCGCTTTCCAAAGAAGTTGCACTATCAAACTGGCGGCCAATATAGAAAATCTTATCTTTATTGAACTGCTGGCTTGCAAATTTTTGAATTATATCTTTTCCGTCTAAAATCTGCTGAATCTTTGCAGGCATACTTTCAAGTTCGCACAAAAGTTTTGTTGCATCTTCGTTGCTCAAAGTTCCGCGAAGTTTTCCCGCTTTAATTGCAAGAAGGAATAAGCAAAGCATTTGAGTTGTATAAGCCTTAGTTGAAGCAACTGCAATTTCCGGTCCTGCAAGAGTGTAAATTACATCATCTGCTTCGCGGCTAACAGTTGAACCAACACAGTTTGTAATTGCAACAACCTTAAGCCCCTGAGCTTTTGCAAGACGCAAAGCGCTTAAAGTGTCGGCAGTTTCTCCAGACTGAGAAATTACAATAAAAATATCTTTTTTATCGAGAATCGGGTCGCGATAGCGGAACTCAGAAGCAACATCTACATCAACCTTCATTCTGGCAATGCGTTCAAAAGCATATTTTGCAACAACGCCAGCATGATATGCAGTTCCGCAGGCTGTAATTACAACGCGGTCGGCAGTTTTCCAGGCATCGTCCATTTTGTTTTCTTCAAAATAAACATCAGTTGGAACACCTTTTCCGTCTTTTACAATTCTAGGACGCATAGTGTCTGTTAAACCTTTTGGCTGCTCGTGAATCTCTTTAATCATAAAGTGCTCGTAGCCGCCCTTTTCAGCTGCGTCAATGTCCCATTCAACATGGCTTGGTTCTTTTATGATTTTTTCACCTTCAAAATTAAAAAGGTCAACATGGTCTGTGTACAAAACCGCAAGCTCGCGCTCACCAAGATAGTAAACATCGCGAGTGTGCTCCAAAAGAGCCGGAACATCAGAAGCAATAAAGTTTTCGCCTTTGCCAAGACCAACAACAAGCGGACTTTCTTTTCGAGCCGCAATAATTCTATCCGGATAATCTTTACAAATAACGCCCAACGCATAAGAGCCTTCGAGCACATGCAAAGTTTCTATTACAGCCTTAAAAATATCGCCAGTTGCTTTGTATTTTTGATCAAGAAGATGAACAATAACTTCAGTATCAGTTTGAGACTTAAAAACAACGCCCTGCGCCTGAAGTTTTGCCTTTAAATCAGCATAATTTTCGATAATTCCGTTATGAACAATAGAAATAGTACCGTCCATATTTGTGTGTGGATGACTATTTGTATCGCTTGGCTCGCCGTGAGTAGCCCAGCGAGTGTGGCCGATTCCCATTGTACCATTTATAAAATGGCCGGTTTTTTCGTATAAAGCCATTTCAGCTTCCGAAAAATCATTATTTTTTGCATTTTCTGGAATAATTTCGCCAGTAATTTTTTCAGCAAGATTTAAAAGCTTTCCTTTGGCCTTTTGAATAACAATATTTTCACCAGTATAAATTGCAACTCCGGCAGAATCATATCCACGATATTCCAATTTTTTGAGCGCCTTAATCAAAATAGGCGTTGCATTTTTATTTCCACAGTAGCCGACAATACCGCACATAAAAAACCCCTGTTTATTTTAATAATATCAGTTTACTAGAATAACAGGGTTTTCGCAATCAGAGAAAATATCAAAAAACTATCGCAAAAACGGACTTTGCGCAGTTCCGCGCTAACCGCGCTCCATTCCTTCGCGCTGTAATTCCAAAACTTGCTCTAATGGAAGGCCAATGCAGCGAGAAATTTTTTCAGGACTATCACCTTCGCGCAAAAGATTTTGAGCATCTTCAATAGCTTTCTGCTGCGTAGCTGCCTCGCGGGCTTCTTCAGCTTTTACCTGCATATCCAAATCATAATCATATTCTCCAAAGAACATATTTCGCACCTCCGTGCCCTTGCGGGTTAGATAATCTGCAAGTATGTTTTTGGAAATTGCTTCGTTGATTGCTTTTTCATAACAAGTTTCCATTTCTTCATCAGTTGGCAGCGTTGATAATTCTGCGTGATGTCGGGAAACAATTTCCATAAACTCGCAATACTGTTTAAGGATATCACACTTCTGAACTACCGGCAAGTTTTCACCCTCCTTTCCCCGAATATTCGTGAACTTCACTTTTACTTCGCATAATGGGTCTTCCTGTTTTTCGCAAAATGCATCTGAAAGTTTCATAATGCATTCTTGTTCAACTTTTTTTGTACCATTATAAAAAACATAAAACTCAGGTGTTGGAATCTTATAAATTTCTTCCTTATAACGTGCTCTGGCTGGAATTATTCCATAAAGCAGATGAACATAATATTCTAAACATCGCAATGGCATATTTTTATTTGGTGTACTTTGATGTTCAATCAGAACAATAAGTTTGCCATTTATAATCATACTTACGTCGTTGTAAAAGGTCTTTATAATCGCCTGCGGAATCTTTTTCTGCTCGATTTGGGTTTCTTCGAGAGTAAGATTCGTATCATGAATTGCATTATAGAGGGAAAGAAAATTCTTTTTTCCAACCTTTTCATCATCGCCAAACAAATCTGCAAATACTCCAGACTTGATTTCTCTGTTCTCTTTTGCCAATTACTTCACCTCTGTAAAAATAATTTGAGCTTCGATTTATTCACTACGCAATAAAAAAAGCCCTACTATATAATTAGTAAAGATGAACGAAAAATGACAAAAATTATCAAAAAAAACGCAATAAAATTCTCACTGAGAAATTTTAAAAACTCAGTGAGAATTTTTAAAAACTCACTGAGAATTTTTTAAAAGTCACTGAGAATTTTCAAAAACTCACTGAGTTTTTAAAAACACCTTTTTTGCAAAAAAAAACATAAAAAGCTGCTTTTTTTTGTAACTTTCTGGCATATAAAAGTATTTTTTATTATGTATATCTTTTGGCCAAAGATATGGAACTTCGTTGAAGTTTCAAAAAAATAACGCTAGCGGAGGCTGCTTATAAGCCAAATACAAAACTAAACAACAATGGAGGATACGTTTTATGATGTATTCTGTAAAGCAAAGACAAAATCCGCTCGATAGAGACGGAGATTCAAAATATTATGCATCAGCTGAATATGGCGAAGAAATTGACGTAAACAAACTTGCGAAAGATATTTCAAAGTCATGTACGCTAACTCCGGCAGATATTGTTGCTGTTATCGAAAGTTTTTTAGATAAAATGCCACAGTATCTGAAAAGCTCAAACCGCATCAGATTGAACAAGTTTGGAATTTTCAAACTTTCATTCAGTTCTGCTGGGCATGAAAAGTTAGAAGACGTAAGTGCAAATGATATAAAGAACCTGCGTGTTCTCTTTACACCAAGTGCCGAGCTAAAAAAAGAACTGGCTGATGTTCACTATACAAAAAAATGATGTAAATCTTTTTTGTAATAGTCTATAAAAAAATGTATTAAATATCAGTCCCGGAAAGACTTAAAACTTCAAAACATAACAATCGATTATATTGATTTATGGCTTATGACTAACAAAATCTGTAGTAAGCCTTAATAAAAGTAAAATCCCCTTCGCCTGAGCTTCTTAGTATTGACAGACAGCACGAACAGGGGATTTTTAATTTTAGGAAATGTAATACAAAATATATTAGCAGCAAATGCTTAAAAATCAAATGCCCCGCTGTAATTCCAAAACTTGCTCTAATGGAAGGCCAACGCAGCGAGAAATTTTTTCAGGACTAATACCTTCGTGCTCTTGGCCGCAAGGGCCAAGAGGTTTGGGTTACTGCAAATTATCAAAAGTAATAATCTATAGATTAATCAATCGTTATGTCTCCCTTAATTGTAGCCTTTTCGTAGAACTTGTCGCTCATATATCCAAGAAAGACTGTTTTGTTATTGGCTGCTGTAGTTGATGTTGACGGAACACCACCGCAAACAGTTGCTTCTACTGGGATATTGTCTGTTGGAATTGTCATACTTTCCCAGTCGCCTGTAAATTTATCTTCAATTGCGCCGTCGCGAAGTGCATCAAACTTCTTACGCCAAGCAACTTTGATTGAATTTGAAGTCTGATTACTAGATGCATTGAAGTAATAGATATAAGGAACAATATTATCCCCTTGTTTACGGGTGTTGATTGTAATATTTGTACCTACAGAAAGATATGAATCTACTGTTACAATAGTTGCTCCACCTGTTAGATTTCCTTCACTATCTTTTGTTACAGCTGAATAATCTGGAATATATGCATACTTCAAATCACCACTTGCACTATTATAGTATGCAATATGAATACCATTGTTCTCGTCTACAGTAAGGTCAACGTGCCAACCAGTATACTGTTCATCAAGATAAACTGCGTGCTGTTGCCACTGACTGTCTGTTGCAGCTGTTGGAGTACCAGGAGCAGTATTGTATGAATAACATACACGACGAGCATCGGCATCATACCAGGCAACTACACCAACATAACTGTTACCATTAGGTACAAGACCAACGGCAGTATATTGACCACCTTTGAAATCAGTATTATCACTTGCAATAATATGATAATTTTTATATGAACTGTCTGTAGTATTTGGATTGTTGGATTCGCCCATATATTCAGTTGTACCATTATTATATACAACGCCTTCTACATTTCCTGCAATACCACCTGTTACTGAAGTTCCATTTCGTGCCCCGAATCTTACCTTGACAGGATTTATGGAATTATTTGCATCAAAATATGAAATTCCAATATTAGCAGTTGTACCATTTGTATATAACGCCATTTTCGGTAATTTTACACGATTTATATCGTAAACACCTGTTTTTGAATTAAAAACATGTTCAAGATGTCTCTTGGAACCTCTAGGAGTTGCATATTCACTCTTTACAGCAGTAATATTAGTAGGTAATTGGTTTGTACCTGCATTTTCTTCCGATGTATAGAATGCAAATCTTGAAGAATTGTCATTTACGCGGTCTGTATTAGTAGCTACTGCATAAAGATTTCCATTGTCATCATAAATAACATTAGTATTATGGAACTTATTATAGCTACCATCTATAGAGCGGCCTACTTCATCAAAGTCTTCTGCATTAACATTTCCTTTCTTTACATGCATATAATTTACTTCATAACCATAACTCATATAATAATTACCAGCCTTATCCATTTTCATCATAGGACTTGTAATATTTGTTCTAGTTAAGAAAGCATGCATATCCCAAACCCAAAGAGTAATATCATCAGTAAGGCGGTTATTTGTTTTTCCATTTGCCTGGCAGTTGTACATTGCAATACTATTTTCTGTAGGTTCAATTTCGCCGTCCTCTAATTCTGGAGAAGCATTTACATTATTCAAACTTTCAACTCCACTAACTATTATTGAAAGTTCACCGCTAGTAGTATCTGTACCTATAGGGAATTTAAGATGTGCACCTTTGTATTTTGTTGTTTCAGCAGCAGTAGAAGCAGTTGTCTTAATATTTTCTATAGAGCCAATAGTAACATTTCCGTCTGTAGAATCAGCTACAATATTGTATCCAAAGAGACGAACTGTTTCTGTTGCATTGTCATTCCAAGCATTTCCATTCTTTGCACGATACTTACCACGAACAATGTATCGACCTGTTGCAGAACGAGCAAATTCTTCGCCGGCACTTGCCGAAATACTTGTGTAGAGTTTTGTAATATACGGCACAATATCCATTCTGTAGCTTGGGGTTTGGTTTTCTTTGTCGTATTCTGGGCGGCCTGAAGTAAGCACAACAGTTCCGCCTGAAAGTTTAAAGCCAGTTTGGTCTTTTGCATAGGTAAAGGTTGTAGGAACATCTGATGATTTTACTGAACCATTCTGACCATATACAACATTGTTTCCACTTACAGAAGCCGCACCGCGATCTTGTGCTTTTATCTGAACTAAAACATTTGTTGCCGCAACAGAAGTGATTTTTGAAGTATCAATTGCAATCTTCCAAAGAACTCTGTTGTAATCATTGCCATTGCGAGTTTCAATTGTTTCGGTTGCAGAAATAAACTGTATTCCATCTGTTGCGAGAGTTTTTATTGATTCAAACTTACCATAATTTTCTGAACCTGCAGTTCTATTTCTCTGACCAATTACAGCAAGGTCTGTAAATCCAGAAAGATATGGGAATTTCAACAGAATCTTTTCTACAACAACATTATCTTCTGCAAAACCTTCAAGATATATGATTCCTGAAACTTTTGGATCCAGGTCATATTCCTGGCCATCAGTTCCGGCATAAGTGAATAATTCTGGCAAGTCTTTTTCAATTTCTATATGACCTTGCAAATCATAAACTGATGAAACAGAAGCTTTTGTTCTGTAAATAGAATTATCTGTCAAACTATTCCAGTAGAATGGTTTAATTCCTGCACTTGGCGCTGTTCCGTCGCGGAGTGCAACATTGAATCTCAAGAGTAATTCTGCTTTTCCACAATTAGCATCACCTAAGACTTCTCCTGTTTTATCGCTAATAGTAAAGGTAAAGTCTTTTACACCGTCGCTATTAATATGTGTAAGCAAATCTTTTTCATCAACTGTAAGCTCAGTTGTTGAAGTGTCACGAATATCGTCTGTTCCTGAATGCAGATTTGTAAGAGATGTGTAGCCGCTTTCATAAGAATCAACCTTATACTTCCAGCCAAGACCGTCGTTACCACCAACAACTTCTGGAACAACTTTGATTCTTCCCTTTACTGTCATTACAGGATTTCCTGATAATGTCTTTATATCTTTTCCGTTATTTGGAATTGCCAATTGCTGTATTTTTGAACCATTTGCAGCCTGACCATTTATGCTAACGCCGTCTTTTCTGTTATCGCTGCTAGCATTATACCAGCCTGAATAGGTTTCTTTCATTTCTGAATCTTCAACAATGCCATTTCCATTAACATCTGTACCAAACTTTACACCAGCAAGGCGCGGAGCGTTATTTGAAACAACACCTGTATAAGATTTTACTGAAACATTTCCCGCTTTATCGAAGGCAACAAAATGAATTGCAACAGCACCGTCTTTTATATTCTTTGAATTGATAGAAACTGTCCATTCGCCGCTTGTTTCTCTGAAGCGTTCAACCATTTGATCCTGATCATCATTAGAGAATCTGTCTTCGGTCATTTTTTCAGAATCAAAGTCATAATCTGTATCATAGAATTCTGTTGTACCAACTTCTGTTGCTTTATGATCAATTACTTGAGCAATTGCAAAGTCAAGATTTACAGAATTTGCTGAAGCAGCTTTTGAGTTAATTGTGAATGTTATTTCCGAATCGGTTTTAGAAATTGTTTCTATACGATAAATAACATTATTGATTCGACACAAACTACCGCGTCTTATATAACTAGGAACTGTGCCGGAATATGAAACTACAACTTCATTACCGTTCTGAACTTTTCCCGTTGTTCGCTTCCAATACAAATCAGAATCGCCAGAATGCTGCAAATCAGATAATTTATAGCTGTTGTCAGAAATTGTTTGTCCCTGTTTTTGCATTATATCTGTAAGATAATTAACATTGACACCGTTTTCCTTAACTGTTCTAGTTACATAGAATGCTATTCTTTCAAATCCACTACCGTCTGCATCATTAAAGGTTCCGCTCATTTCGTAAACGCCTTCTGATTGTACAATAGAGTTTCCAGTTGCCTTTAATGTACTTTCAAACGTTGGTGAAGAATTATCAAAATTCAAATTGATTGTTTGAGAAGCTGTTTTACTTGTGTCAGCTTGTTCTGTGGCAGTCAAAGTAAATGTGTGATTTCCATTTCCACTAATAGGAATGTGCAAATCAAAATTTCGTTTACCTGTAGATTTAAATGTACCTTCAACTTGTGTATTAGTGCCATCGGTTACAGAAGCTATTCCACTATCATCTTCTACAGAACCAATAAGCCACCACTTTCCTTTTAACCACATTCCATTTTCGTAAAGTCTACTTGCAGTTTGTGTACCAGTTCCAACCTCATTGTTAGAATACTGAACCAAAGTAAGTGGCGTAGTCTGTCCAAATACAGGAGCATTAGGGTCTAACTTAAATGATACAATATAAGGATCACTAGCTTTTCCGCTTGCACTCAACGCATAAGCGCGAACGGCTATTGTTCTGTCTACGAGTTCTACGAGACCTCCATTATTAACTTCTTTATTGAATTCAGAAGCTTTATTTATAAGAAGATTCCAGCTTGATTTTGAACCACCGGCTTTAATTCCTTTTCCAATATCTGCATTACCAGAATCAACAATAGAATAGCCCGTGACTTTTCCTGACATAGCAGCTCGCAGGTTTTCTTCCCAATGTTCATCATCAAATGTTGTACCATTGTATTCAGGGTCAATCTGAATATAAATATCTTGTACAGAGTTTATAGCTATAGAAGTAGAACCTGCAATTGTAATAACGCCACCAACATCACCATTTTCTTCTGGTGTTGTAATTGTAACAGACGGGCGGTCTCCCTGAGTAAAGATATTAAGCGGTAAAGTTACCGGATTTCTATAGCCCGAATTACCAAGTTCATCAACTGCATAAAGCCACAAACAAAGCTGTTTTTCTGTAATGCTTGGGTTTGCAGAAGTTCCAGCTCCATATAATTCATCTACCCAAGCATTAAATCTATCTTCGTAGTAATCAGAATCAGAATCTTTTCCTTTTTGGCCATTAAATATAGCATTCCAAGTAGTTCCGCTCTTTTCTTTTGTTATAAGCATATATGAGTTTTCATCAGGCTCATCAGTTTCAGATTTTGTTATAGCCAAATAAATTTCAGAAACATCTGAATCAGAATGGCCTCTAACTGTAACGTTTGAAGCTGCTACGCCGTCTGTACCATAAATTGAAGTACCTGAAGCTGGGCTGTCTATAACAACATTTGGAGCTTCTCTATCTATGCTAATGTCAAACTCTCTTGTAATTGAATGGTTAGCCATATCTTTTACAGAAAGTCTTATCTTATCAGATACATTTCCTGAAATACTGTTAATATCAACCTTAAACAAGGTAATTGTTTTTTCTGTATCAGCGCTTGCAACTTCTGTAATAGTTACATTATCTGATTTATCAAATTCGGTTTTAAGTTCAAAAATACCATTTTCATCTGTTGCTTTTGCAAGAATATAAATAGTTGTTGTAGTTCCACCGAATTTGCTTGTAACTCCAGAAAGCGAAGTCCATTTCTTTGTTGCAGTTCCTTTTGGAACATCGCCGTCAAGCAAATTACTTACACCAGTTGAATCTGTTATGTTACTCCAGTCATCAGTTGAGTAATAAGCAAGTGGAATTTTTGGATCGCTCAAATCGATTTTTGCGTGAAGAACTGTAGAATATTTTCCTACATCATTACCGTATTGCAAATTCTTATAAGCCAGTTTTGGCGAAGCTAAATCTACAGAATCAGCAACTGATGAAATAAATGTAGTTCCGTTAGCATCTTTTACTTTAAAGTAGATTTTCTTTTCGCCGTCTAACGATGTTCCACTAAATGAGTAATTCAAGCCGTCTTGCGATGTATAACAAGATACCCAAGTTGGTTCTTCGCTTGCTGCAATCTTTTCTTCATAATCAAATGAAACTTCTACAAGCTGAACTTCGCCGTCATCATCAGAAACAGAACCATAGAATTCTTCTTTCTTTATCCAAATTGCTTCGGAATTGCTCATTCCCTCTAAATCTATATTTGTAAATTTAATAATTGGTCTGTCGGAATCTTGATTTACAGTTAATTTATGAGCCGGAGCATAGCCTTTATTTCCAACAAGGTCTTCTGAAAGAACTGTTAGATAAACTGCACTATTGTCTGTGAAACAATCTGTTGTAATTACTTCAAAATCCCAGCCGCCATTATTTTCTGTTGGCGTAAGTTCAAGTTTTTTCCAGCCTGTAGTAGCATTTCCTGTAAAATCAGAAGTTGCAAAGCCTGGAGCAGTTCCTTTTTGAGAATAATACAATTCAGGATTATTTTCACTTAAACCAGAACCATTGTTACCGTCTGATGATGTTACAGAAACTGTTATTGCTTTATTTACAGTTGAATTAGCATTTGGAGATTTTATAGAAACTGTAGGCGCACCAATATCAACTGCAACAGTTGCAACGCTATAGGTTTCAGGATTGCCCGTGCCAGCATTATCTTTTGCCGAAACTGAAACAGACGCAGTTTTTCCGTTATCTATACCTGCAAAAGCTGTATTTTTAATTTCAACTTGCCACCAAACATTTGTAGGAGAGAACTCTTTTCCCGCGTATTCGCTACTTATGTTTTCAACAAGTTTAGTGCCAGAATCATTTTGAATATCATACTGTTCGCCATTCTGTACAACACTACCTTCTTTTATAAACGTGAGTGTTCCGTAATTATTACTATCTTTTGTTATTGAGTTTCCATTTACTTTTACTGTAAATTCTTTTTCATTAACACCAGCCGCATTATCAGTTGCAAGACCATAGATTTTTACAGTAGCAGTATTATCATCTGATTTGATGAACAATTGAGAATCAAATGCAACTCCAGCTTCAACAACAGGAGCTTCTTTATCTACATTAAGCTGATAATCGCTGTGGACTGCGTCTCCAATTTCTACACTTTCAAGTTTTGCATTACCAACATTGTCTACTGCAATAAGTACAAGATAATTGTTTTCTGCTGTAAGGCCTGGAATTATTGTATCAAAATTATAATCCTGATACAGATAATACAATGTATTTGTTCCCCTAGTTGCCGTTTTTCCATTTGTAATCTCTGTAATTGCTGGAGAATTGTAGAATACACGTTTTGTAACAGGTTCTGCAGTTGGCGCAAAATATCCATCTGCTTTATGGGCGCTATCAGGATTGTTATAGTTTTCAAAGAAAAGCTGTGCATAGTTATTAGTTGAATCTGGCTGGTCGTGGAAAACTTTATAGTAAATTATAGAAATACCACTTCCTGTTTCAACAAAGTTACCGCGTATTTTTATTGTTTCAGAGTTTCCATAAGTATCTTTTGAATACTTTTTACCAACATTAGTATCAACGCCCGTAATTGTAGTTCCACCAGCTGGAGTATACGAATCCCAAGTTAAGCCCCAAGCTGCCGCTGTTGAGTCTGTAATATCATCATTATTTGCGTCTCCAATTCGGAATACAATATCTTTTCCAAGTTTGTCAATTTTATGCTCTGCTTCTGGTGCTACTGTATCAAATATGACATTCATTTCTATAGGGGCTGAGACATTTCCGGCAATATCACTTACAGTAATAGTTATAGTAGCTTCACCTGTCCAATATTTATCAACAGTATTATCTGCCTTAAAATCTGCAAATTTTATTCCGGTGAAATATCCAGCTTCAGAATCTTTTTCGATTGTTGTGCCCGTTCCGCCTGTATTTTCAATTTTTAGGTGAATATTTTCTATTGAACTAGTTTTATCTTCCACAAGCCCAGAAATTGTATAACTCATTTCTTTGTTATTGAGATAATAATTTGAGGCTTTATTATAAACTGTGTAAGTATCAGTTTCCGGATCAATCTTTGGATTTTTATAAACTGGTACATCAGAATCCATAGAGTATTTTATTTCTCGTACCGTAGAACCATTTGGATCTGTTATTTCATATTGAACAACAATCTGCTGCTGGTCTGGAGCTAAATTAGACTCAGGCCAAATATCATTTACGGTAAAGGTATCAACATATTCAAGACTGCCATTTCCTGTGGTGTTAGGCTGTTGTGGATTAACAACAGCACCATTTCTCTTAAATATAAATGGCGCTTCTCCTTCTTCCATTGTAATTGTTACATTTAATTGTTTTGTTTTATTATTTGGAGAAATATAAGTTGTATCGCGTGTAAGCGTATATTGAGGGCCAGTTCCAGGAATTTTTACTGCATACTGAGCTTTAGTATAGAAGAATTCATTTAATGGATTGTCTTCATCTTCTGAGGCAGGCTGTTCTTGTCCGTCTGGTATTATAAAGTTCGTGTCGTAAACAGTTTGTGTAATAAGATAAAAACCTGATAAAGAAGGCATTTTATGTGTTATGCTTGCTTCTTTTCCTGTCTTAGTATAAATATTAGTTTTCTGTTCAGGAGAAAGATGTGTTTGCTTTTCAGTATCAAAAACATAACCTTCAAAACTAGGATTTGCCTTTTGTGTATCTGTTAAAGATTCGGTTTTAAGTTTTATAGCCTGCACGTCAAATCTTACAAATGCAACACTATCATCATCAGAAACTTTACTGTAAATGTCTCCGCTAATTACATTGTTTATAATATTTGTATCTTGAATATGAGCATTAATATAATATGGATTTATTACTCCAACCTGCCAAGACTTTCCGTCCTGCGCTTCAAAAGAAGGTTTGTCGGTGGATTGATTTATTTCACAATAAAGAGTTTTTATAACTTCATTACCAGCTTTATCATAAGCATAAATATTTACAGTTGCAGGTTTTCCATTAACTAATTCTGTAGTCTCAAAATCAAATTCAACTTTAGAAGTTTCTGTTAATTCGGGCAATGTTTCCGGTATCTTTTTAGTATTACCATTTACAGTTTGAACAACTTGATACTTCCAACCTTTTATTCCAGTAAAATTATCTTCAATAAGAGCCTTTATTGTTGTTTTTCCATTAAGCACAAATGGATTGTTTACATTGTTGTTATTCGCTGTAACTTCGTCATTTATCTCAGGAGATACTGTTATATCTTTTATCTCTGGTGGGTCAACATCATACAATACAGTTTTATAAACCGAAGAAGTTTTACCACCATTTGCTGAACAAATTTCCAAATTAATTTCTACACTCTTATTATTTCCTACTCTATTAAAGTTTGCATATGGTACAGTAAGTGAAAAATTATACTCATTCGATGCATTAGGATTTGTTAATGGGCCTATTGATGCCCAAGCTGATTCATCGCCATATTTGATATAAACAGTTGGATTACCTTCTACTAATTTAGTTACACCAGAAATTTCAAGATTTTCATTTTTCTTTTTGTAAATTGTAACTTCTGAAGGTCTTATATCCTTTAATGTAGGCGCAGACGATGAAGAAAATAAATAAAAACCATAACCATTACCAGAAGCTATAACATCTTGGTTATTTTCATCTTTTCCATCTACACCTATAAGATACATATTTTCTACTACCAATCCGCCTGAACTGCTTTGTACATTTACAGTTATTTGATAGTTAGAGCCTATTTTCTTTTTTTCTTTTACACTTGGATATATCTTACCACCTACCACCTCATAAATTTGAGTTGCAGAATTATAAACACATTTTTGAAAATATACTCTCAATGGATTAGTATCTGTATCCTCTATTGGAGATTTATCAAGACCCACACTAACCTGAATCGTGATATCCGAATCATTGGTTATTAAATATTCTGTATTATCCGAATTAACATTAGGATTTAGACAATCTTCTCCAGTTTTAAGATGAGGCTTTCCTGAAACCGAAAATTCAGGATTATTTCTAGGATAAAGAACAAATGAACCAAAATTCGTTTTATACTGTTCGTCTTCCAGTATTGATTTAATC
This sequence comes from Treponema sp., assembly GCA_017962415.1. GTDB lineage: Bacteria > Spirochaetota > Spirochaetia > Treponematales > Treponemataceae > Treponema_D. The sequence continues at coordinate 35,922 of JAGCVK010000042.1, forward strand.
TCATCAGCAGAACGGCCTGAACTACTAGCGGCCAATGAACCATTTAATATGTGATATAAATCTGTTACTTTTGTATTATTTAAAAGAATCTTTGAAATCTTGTCATATATATAATATGTAGATGTAGAATTACCCTCTGCAATTACAGAACCATCATCTAAATAAGAAGCCGCACTATCATAAGCTGTAATTGTACACCATAACTGCTTTTCATACAGATTATTTATATCTATTTCCTGATTAGGACTATAAATTGCTTTATAATCGTCTTCACCAAATTTTGCAACATCAAGAGAAAATGAAGGTGGTACATTACTAAGAGTAATTTTATGAGGTGTATCAGATTTATCTTCAGTTGCATAGATTTCTATATCAATATGGTCAATATTGTTATCATCTGAACTAAGACCTTCCAATGTTAAAAGACGTCCAAAAGTATCAGCATCGCTTAAACTAACAGTTGTGGCATTTGGATTATCATAATTATATCCAGTTCCCGGACGTTGCAAAATCACAACTGGAGGGGTATTGTCTATTTTATAAGTTGTACTTGCGACAGTCTTTCTGCCAAGAGAATCTTTTACAGTTACAATTGCCTGGAATTCGCCGTCAATCATATCTGTTGATTTTGCGGGGACTATAATAGTATAAGTTCCGGCACCGCGATCTTTTGGATTTTCGCTTAATTCGCCTTCAAATGTATAGGTAGGACCAGTTCCGTCTGTGCGGGATAGAACTGCGGAAATACCTGCAAGATTTCCGTCATCAGAATAAGTTCCAGTAATAGCAAAATCATCTCTAATTATAGAACCAACAGGTGGGTTTTTAATCGTAAGCGCAGGAGGCTCGGTATCAACGGAAGCGCCTAGACCGATTTCACAGGAAATAGTTAAGAGAATAATAATAGATAATAAAGAACAAAGCAGCTTCTTCATAAATGCACCCCTAATTAGATTTAGGTCTCTCCTCGAAGAATACTTTTAATTATTTATTACTTTATTCTATATACTATTATATATTACTTATTTATCGGCAGACTCCACTATTTTCTGTAATTTACACTTTATTTCTAACATTTAAGATACAATCTTTCTAGCCATAAGTCAAATTTTTTGTGGAGCTAAGGCTTTTTAGAAAAATCCGCAGTTTGTTTTTAAAGTTTTTACAGGTACCTTTAAGGTTTCTACTTGTAAACCTACTTTCCCACGCAGAAATTTGCGAAAATGCTGCCTAGAACGTCGTCTGGAGTTACGTCGCCGGTTACTTCGCCTAAGGAATCGAGCGCGTCTTCAAGGTCTTGCACAACTGCGTCTAAAGTGTAGTTGTCGTCGGCACTAATAAGAGCATGTTTTACACTTTCAAGTGCAGCAGAAACAGCTTCTTTTTGGCGGGCAGAACCCAAGCCAGCTTGAGTGCGTTCCGTTGCAATTCCGGCAGTAAGAATGTCTGAAATTTTAGCAAAAAGCTCAGAAAGGCCAACACCGGTTTTAGAAGAAATTTTTATTATAGGAGGGGAAAGCCTTCCCCTGGCTCGCACTTCGTTGCTCACCACCCCTTCTAGCGGGGACACCCCGCAACACCCCGTATTTTCCGAACACTTATCGAGTTTAGTGCACACAATAATCAAAGGTTCGTTGCAATTTTCAATAAAATCGCGGTCTTCGTCGTTCATTCCGCTTTGCGAATCAACCAAATACAAAACTACGTCTGCGTCGTTCACAAGATTGCGGCTAATTTCCACGCCCTGCGCTTCAATAATATCACTAGTTTCGCGCAAGCCCGCAGTATCAAAAAGACGAACAGGAATGCCATTTATGCTTGCCCAGCTTTCCAGCCAGTCGCGAGTGGTTCCTTCAATATCACTTACAATTGCGCGCTCTTCTTTTAAAATTGCATTAAACAACGAAGATTTTCCGGCATTCGTGCGGCCAGCCAAAACTACGCGCGCACCGTCCTGGTACAATTTTTCGCCGCGCCATGAGTCTGCTAAAGATTGTAAGCGGCTCGCCGCCGTTTCTATGTCCTGGCGGTCGAAAGAGTCGGCGATTGTTTCTTCATCTTCCGGATATTCAATTTCCACCTCGATAGCGGCGAGCGTATCCACAATTAATTTTTTAATTGAGTCGATTTCTTCAAAAAGGCTGCCGGCAAGGCGGCCAGCTGCATGAGAGCGCGAAGTGTCTGTGTGCGAATCAATAATTTCTTTTACCGCTTCGGCTTTTGTTAAATCAGTTTTGCCATTAATAAACGCGCGGAACGTGTACTCTCCGCGATTCGCCTGCCTAAAACCTATTTTAAGCATAAGATTTTGAATGGCCGTTACAACCGCAGGGCCACCGTGGCAAAAAATTTCTACCATATCTTCGCCAGTAAAACTTTTGGGAGCGCGGTAAACGGCAAGCATTACTTCATCAATTTTTGCGGCTGGCTGTGCTGCATTTGTAACATCTAAAATCCACCCATAAACCAACGTGTTGCCAGCCGCCTTAAGCAGCGCTTGTGGCCTTGAAAAGGCCTTGCTCACAAGTTCAAGGCAACCTTTGCCCGAAACGCGCACAATTCCTAAGGCGGCTGGCGCTAACGCTGTTGCAATAGAACTAATTGGTTCTTCTGGAGTGTACTGATTTAGAGTCATGGCAATACCTTTAAAAAGGGCCGAAAACTTGCTTTTTCTTCTTGTGTTGGAAATAGTATGCTGTCCAACACGGAAACATCTGCATCTATATAAGGAGGTTTTACTGCATCTCCAATTGCAGGCTTTCTAAAATCTTTGTTGGCTTCTTGCGAAGTTCCAATAAAAGCATCGGTCTCTTTTATATCAGGTGGAGTTTTACCATATTCTCCAGAATTATTCCAGCACATATAACCGCGATTCAACGAATCTCTAACTCCAAAAAACTGCTTTTTTATGTAATCTGAATCATAATAAAGATTATCATAACTTACATTGAGCTTAAAAGACTGAACCCAAGGCCTAATTATTGCACGATTTCGGCAAAGCACGGTATTTCTGAAAGAACCATAATAATAAATTCTGTAAGTGCGGTCTGCAACCGGCGCATAATTCAAAAAAGACTGCTCAAAGTGGCTTGGATAAAACATTGGCCCAATTACATCAACGTATTCTGCAAGCATTTCTGCGTCCTGGCCAGTTCGTGTTCCGCTTCTGTACCAGCCGTTTGCGCCATAAATATCTATTCCAAGCGGCGCTTTTATGTTTTCTCTTGCATAAGACAAAAATGAAATTAAAGCTGATTCTTTGTCCATTCCTTTATCTTGCCAGCGATACTGCGCATTATAAAGATTCAAGCCGTCTGTTGGAAAACGAATATAATCAAACTGTATTTCATCAAAGCCGCGCGAAATCAGCTCTTTTGCAATTGCAACATTGTATTCCCAAACTTCTTCTGAATAGGGATCAACCCAATCTTCGTCATAATATTTTGTTTCTTTGCCTGTTGCTTTTCCTTCTTCATCAACTATATCTTCATAACTTCTAATTCCAAGCCAGGCTTTGTTTAATTTTTTGTCCCAAACGGCATATTTTCCATTTTGATATTTTGCAAGCGAACGGTCTTTAAAAGTTACAATGCGAGCAACAAGATATATATTTTCCTTTTTAAAATCCTGTATAAATTTATCTAAATCTTTTATTGCATAGCGCGAAGTAGAAGCTTTTTGCAAAACAAGCGGGTCGTGCGAATCGTAACGGAGCAAACCGTAATCATCTTTCATATCAATTACGATTGAATTCATATTGCGCTCTTTTACAACCTTTTTGAATTTTTCAACGCCTGTATCAAAGCTGCATTGATATGCCGAAGCGTAAATGCTTTTGCGTCCGTTTGCAATTTCTGCATAAGGAGAATTTACAGTTCCCGGATACAGCAGCCAAAGTTCATTTAGCAAAATTCCGCGCGCAAAACCGCTTCGCGATTGTGGAATCCAAGCGGTGTTTATCATTCCCGGAACGCAAGAAAAAGCATTTTGCCAGTCTTTTTCCTGGCTTGGAGTTCCAGGACTTTCCAGCGAATCTAAATCTATTGCGCCAAAACCTTCGAGTTTTGTGTACAATAAAACATTATCAATTGTTGTAAGCCCGTCTGTTACATCTGCGGGCTCTGAGCCTGTATAAATAAGCTCGCCTTTCTTTTCCTGCCAGTTTAATTTATAGATTCTAGGAATATAAGTTTGCGAAATATAAAGTTCTGTGTAAACTGAACCGTTGGCATTTGTACGAACAACCGGCAAAATGTCTGCAATTTCGTCTGGCATTGTGAGCGAAGGCATTTTTTCAAAACCTGCATCAACATCGTTCCAGCCGGCAGCAACTTTGTCTGGGTAAACCCACGAAAGCCCAAAAATTGGGTGCGCCATAAAAACAACAGATTTTTCTTCAAATGTAGCAACTGCAACTGCTTTTACGCCCGGCGAATTTTTGCTCATTGAGCCAAGATTCTGCCAATGAAGCCCAGCGTCGCAAGAATAATAAACGCTGTCTTTTGTTGCTGTTACAATTTCGCTGTTATTAAGCGGATTCACACAAATATCTTTTAATTCCTGAATTTGAAGTTCAAGGCTTTTTTTACCGTCTTTAAATTTTTTGATTGTCAAAAACGGAAGCCCAGTGTCGCGTTCTTCAAAAGTCTTTAAATCATAAGTTATAAAAACACCTTTTTGGGTGCGCATAAGCCAGGCCTGGCGCACAATTCCGCCAGCATCTGGAATTGAAACGCTCAAAAGCTGGTCTACACGGCCTTCTGTCCAAAGTGGAATTGCAGAATTTCTATTAGTTACTCTAAAAAGTCCATTATCTGAACCAACAAGAAAAATTTCCTGCTCAGAATTTATTGTCTGCGCATTTACAGGTGATTTTTCTGGAAGCCGATACAAAGGCTTCACTTCATCTGCGAAAGCAAAAACTGTTAAAAAAAAGGAGAGTACAAAAATTGATTTTTTCATACTCTCTTTATCGGTAAACTTAAGTAGAATATTTAGCAAGTTAAATTGCTTTATTAAGCGCAAAAATCGCTCAAAATCTGCTTAAACAATTTTGTCCAAAGCTTCTACAACGGCAACATCGTAAAGGCCAGGCTGATCTTTTAGCTTTGAAACTGCAGTTTCTTTGTCCATTGCTTCGCGGTAAGAACGCTTGCTCGAAAGCGAAACATAACTTTCTGCAACACGAATAAGGCGCGCAACCTGCGGAATTTCTTCGCCCTTAAGCCCATTTGGATAGCCTGTTCCGTCAATATTTTCGTGATGTTTTGTAGCTGCATCTTCAAAAACGCTCCAATATTTTTTTGGAACAAAATCAAGATGTTTTTCTGCAAGATTTACATGCTCTTTCATTGCCTGTTTTTCTTCATCTGTAAGCTGAGTTGCAGTAAGTAAATCCGGGTCAATTGCAAGGAATCCTGCGTCGTAAATCATTGCCGCACAGAAATTGAGCATTGCCATTCCCTGCGGAAGTCCAAGTTTGATTGAAAGTTTATAAACAAGCTCGCTTACGTTCTTTGAGTTATTTTTTCGGCCAGTTGCATAATCAATTTGCTGGCCAATTTCTTCGCATTTTACGGCAAGCTGTTTTAGTTCTTCTTCATCATCTTCTGAAAAAGTAACATCTGGCAAAGCGGCTGCCGGCGCCCAAGTAGAAGCGCCTGCAATTCTAAGCGACGGATTTCCGCTGTACAAATCTGTAATTCCGCCAAGCATAAGGCGATTTGTTTGACTTTGGTTTGCCGCAAGCATTTTAAAGGCCTGCACATATTGTTCCTGCTGAATTTGCTGTGCTTTAGAAGCCTTTTTGATAATCACCATAATCAAAAGAACAAGTATTACAATTATGAGCGCAATCCCAATTATAGAAAAAGCAATTACTTTTGTAGAACGCTTTGTTTCGGTTGCAGAAGTTGCAAATGCATCGCTCATACCTTTAAGCGCTTCTTTTACATCTTGCTGGCCTTGTGCCTGCTGGCGAATTGCTTCGGCCTGCTCTTTCATTGCCTGCGTTTGAGTTTCAAAGCGTTCCTGCTCAACTTTGCGCTGAGCGGCAACATCGGCTTTTTCGGCAGCCTTCTCTTTGTTTTGCTGGTCTTGCTCTATTTGGCGAATAAGTTTTTTGATTGTATTGTTTTCAATATTCGGATACTTTTCGAGATTTGTTTTTATATCAATCAGAGCCATATCATCATATTTTTTCTGAATGTTTTGAAGTTTAACTTTATAAACGGTTTGTGCAAAATACAAAACATCAGCTTTTGAAGCTTCATCTTTTGCAACCGCAAGAGCCTGATTCACATACTTATAAGCATCTTCTATATTATCTTCTTCAAAGGCCTCATTTGCTTTGTCCAAGAATCGTTTCGTAAGATCCGTATTGCTTGCTGCAAATAAACTTGCTGTAAAGAAAATCAAACAAGATGCAATGATGATTCTTTTTAACTTACCTAATAACATTTTCCACTCCAATTGCCAAAATAACGCTAGCTCTGTTTTCCATTCCTTCTGTTTTAAAGAAGAACTTATCGCGAACTCCAATATTGAAGTTCAGTTTTACTTTTTCCATTTCAGCAAACGGAATTTCAATATTCATTGAAGCTCCGCCCGCAAAGTTTATATCTTTTACGAACAAATGGCCTGCAAGCCAGTCTGCTCCTAAATCGATCTTTGCCTGACCAAGAGGAATTCGCTCCATCTTGATTCCAATAGTTGGAGAAAACAATTTTTCTACAACATATCCTGTATCAATTGCCGTTTTTGATTTTCCGGCAAGCAAAACGTCAAAACCAACTTTAAAGAACAAGTCTTTTGAAAGCTGTGGGAACGAAGTTTTTAAATCTAAATCAGCATCAACTACAAGCGGCACAAGTTTGTCTTCATCTGCAAAGCCCATAAATTGAACACCGCCAAAAACATCTGTTCCAATCACCATTTTGTTATCAAGCGTGTATTCATAACGATAATCCAAAGAAACGCCATAATGGAACGAGCTAATGTCGCCCGGTTTATCGTAAAGATGTAAAACATCGGCAATTCCAAGTGCAATCTTCCAATTTGAACTTGTAAGTTTTGTTTCTTTTCCAGAAACGTAAACTGCGCCGCCCGTTGTTTTTTTAGCAGCAACGTACTCTTTTTCTACGTTTTCGCGCTGCTTTTCTTTTTCCATTTCAATTCGGGCAAGTTCCATTTGGCGCTGGCGTTCAAGTTCAGCTTCGTGTTTTCGCTGAATTTCATACGCCTCAGAAATAACGGAATACATTTCAACGGCTTCTTCGTTATCAAGATTATTTTCTATTACAACGAGAATTGCTTCCATTGCAAAATTGTAATCGTTATTTACAATTAAGCGCCTGATTTTCTTTTGAGTATAATTTTCTATCAAATAATAATATCTATCATTATTATTTTTTGATAGAAGTGCCGCCAGTTTCTTTTCATTTTTACTGCCAAAACAGTCATCAATCTGCTTGTAAATCTCGCTTACATATTCTTCTAAAGCAAATAAACGTCCTGTGCAAAATGTGAAAATCAGTAAAGCAGTTATAACTCTAAACTTCCTTCTAAACATTAGAACTCCTTTCCGCCTAGAAGATATTTGCTCTAATTCCCAGTGATATTTGTGGAATTAAGTTCTTAATTTTTACTTCACTGGAAACGTCCGTTGGAATAAACCACAGCGAACCTTCTGTATAAATTGAGAAGGTACTGAACATTTTCAAATTCGGAAGTTTGACACGAGGGAATTCGAGCTGAACGAGAACTGCCGAAAGTATCTGAGATCTTCCACTATTTGTTGTATCAAACATTGCAAATTCTGCACCAATTGCAATTTGAGCAGAAAGCCAATCCCAGTCGTGCCCAAGGAAGAAGCTGAATGGAACGGCCGCAATATTTGCAAGAATCTTTCCAGAGAAGATGTTTCCACCATAACGCAAATCTGTAAGATCTACCTTAAACATAGTAGAAACTGCGTCGCGCTGCTGCTGAGTAAACTGTCCGTAAGAAGCCTGAACTTTTACAACATCATCAAAGAAGGTAAGTCCGGCACCAACTGCAAATAATGAAGCTCCCCAGAATCTAAAGTCTAAGTAAAGGCCTTGAATGAACGACGGAACTTCGTAAGAAGCTTTGTCGCCTTTGCGCAGCGTTACTGTTACATTTTCGAGCTGAACATCATCGTTGGAAAGTCCAGAAGCATTAAGTGTCTGATTGTAGCGGCCGCCGTTTATCGGAGCAATCAAGCGAATTGAAGGCGCTGTATTATCCACCTGAATGATTGTTCGCGTAATTGCTGTTTCGCCGTTTTTCATTGTCGCACGAATAAGGAAGAAGTGATAACCTTCTGCAATATCCTGATTTTCAATACGATACATCCACCTTTCGTTTTGCGAAAGCTCAATGAAGGTTTTTCCGTTATCAAGGCTCAATTCAATTTTTGCAACTTTTTTAGCAGCGGTTGCGGCTTTTTGTTCAGGAGTTGCATCTTTTGTTTTTGAGAACAAAAGTTCATCTTCGCTGATTGAATAACCGGCCTGACCACGAATATACGGACGATTAATTGCAAAGTCGCCGTAATTAAAGTTATCAATTGTAATCCAAGGGCCAGTTGGGCTATAAGTTATAGTCTGCTTGCGCGAAGGAACCGATTTTCCGGAAGCAAGAATTGTTGCAACATAATAAGTGTGTTCACCTTCTTCCAGTTTTTCAGGGCCAACATCAAACTTAAAGAAGCCGCAGCTTGTTAAAGTTGTTTCATCAATTTTTTTATCATCAATGTAAAGTTCCAAAAGGCTGATTTCTGTTTCAGCTTCGGCCTGGCCGTAAATTGTAAAGATTCCCTGTTTGTGTTCACCATTCAAAGGATACAAAATATCAACTGTTGCCGGCGCAATATTTTTTTCAAGGTGAATATTGCGGCTCACATTTGTTGTATTTCCGGCCTTATCTTTTCCGGTAAGTTCAACATTGTAAAAGCCGTCTGGAAGATTTGTCATATCGATTGTTTCTCCAATAATGCGGTCAATCTTCATTTTGCGAACAACCGGGCTTGAACCTTTTTCAAGATTTCTGATTGTAAGATAAAGGTCGGTTACTTCAACATTATCATAAGTATAACCCGAGAAGAACAAAATGCCCGTTGTTGTTGAATCATCAAGCGGAAGCTCAAGATTCAAAGCCGGCGCATCGTTATCAATATTGATAAGGCTTGAATAAAGTCCCTGAATTCCATATTTATCTGTTACTTTAAGGAACACAACCTGAGTTCCGCCAGGAATTGCGCGAGAATCAACGGTGTAACTCCAGTTTTCTGTTCCAACAGCTTCGTTGTAGCTGTTTCCGTTATCGAGAGAAACTTTAATGTTTGCAATTCCATTTTTGTCGCTTGCCCAACCCGAAAGTGTTACAAGATTACGAACCGAAGTATCAATTGTTGGCTTTTCAACTGCACCTTTTGGCTCTTCCAAAGAAATGCGGTAAGTTCTCGAAACTTCAGGGCCTTTTACGCCATTTATATCAACTGCATAAACTGTAACTGTATGCTCGTTGTCGGTCATTGTTTCAAGCGGAATATCAATTGAAAAACTTGTGTTCAACTTATATTCTGCTTCTGAATCGGTGTGCTTATAAACTTCGTGAGTTGAAACTTGTTTGTAAGCTCCATTATCAATTTTGTAGTAAATAGAAGATTCACCGTCATCATCATAAACTACGCCAGAAATTGTAAAGTCGCGAGTAATAACCTGCATATCTTCTGGAACGTGAATTTCTGCGCGCGGCAAATCTGATTCACTATCAATGTTGAACATCCAAGACTCTATTTCGGTAGAATTTCCTGCGTCATCTGTAAACACAAACGACATTGCATCGCTGATTGGTGCTTCTACAGTTCCAACATGCGTATAAACAAGCGGATTTTTTTCTACCGGAATACGAACTGGCGATTTTCCTTTTTCCGGCGGAGCAACATATTCAGTTTTTGCAAACAAACCATTGTCGCTTACTTCAAAAACAATAAGATTATCGCCGTTTACAACATCAACTTCTTGCGGAACAACAACGCGAACTTCTGGCGGCGTTACATCTTTATAAACCGAAGTCCAGTTATATGCTTCGTGGCCAGAAGAATCTCGCGCACGAAGATTTATTGTTATAAGTCCGTCTGGCGCATAAGAAATATCAATTTCTTTGCTGAATGTTACGCCAACACGATTTGAATTTTTAGAAAGATCAAAGCGTTCCCAATTTGCGCCATTGTCCAAAGAATATTCAACTGCTCTAATTCCAAGAGGGTGCGTTGCTGTACCCGAAAGTTTAAAGGTTTTTCCAACCCATTGATGAAGTTCAGGCGTTACAAAATTAATTTCCGGCAAACTTGTGTTTGCAATAAAGTTCAGCGCAGAAGAATTGTGCACATCACCAAAACGGTCTGTAACTCTAACTACAACATTTTTATAAACGCCGTCTTTTTCGGCATAAAGTGTAATCAGATTTCCAGAAGTTTCGATTGCAAGGCCTGGAGTTTGCGAAATCAGCTCAACCTTAAGCGGTGCATTGTAATTTGCATAATAATAGAACTTTGAACCGTTACTAAGAACATAATTTGCATCAACTTCATCATAAATAGTTTCGGCAGCTGGCATTGGATAGATTTTTTCAGAATCATTTATAAGAGAAGAATCTGCTTCGCGAACTACAATAAACGAGCCCGAAATTGTCTGCTCAAGCGAGCCTGCTTTTATTACTGCATTGATTTTATTTACGCGCGCAGGAAGATTTGTTGCAGGAATTTCTGCAATCCAGCGCATTGAATTTTCTTCGGTTGGCTTAATAAGTTTTGCAGCGCCTTTTTGATTTACAAGTCCGCCTGCAATTTCCTGGCCGGATATTTCATAATTTACTGAATTAACGGTTGCTCCAGTATCAATGTAAATCTGAATTGTTGCAACATCTTTTGAAGCGTAGCCCAAAATTACAGGCATTCCGCTCATATATTCCTGATCGTTTATTTGTGCATAGTGCGCAGAAAGTGTTGGATTTTTTACCGCTGTATACTTTCCAGAAACTGGTTTTCCGTCTGTTGTATTTGTATTAAAGGCAACAGCGTTGTTTCCTTCTGTCATTTCTGAACGCGGATAAACTGCAAAATCCTGCTCAAGCTCACCCTGATAAACTGCTAGAGCATAAACGTCAAAGCCGTCTGCCCAATAAACAGCCGGCGCTTTTGGTGTTGGCATTTTTCCAGCCTGTTCTTCTACATCTGGAATATTCTTGATTGCAAAAGCTCGGGCGGTTTTGTTTCCACCGGCACTTTCTGCTATGAGTTCCACAAGATGCACGCCGGCGCCGTAGGTTTCGGCGTTTATTGAGAGCGAGAAGGAACCGTCGCGGGAAATTGAAACTGGCGAGAAGTCGGAGCCGGCGGTAGGCGCGGCAATGGTTGCAATGATTCCCTTTTGTATATCCACGCGGGCGGAGAGAACTCGGTAAGTTAGTGAGCCAACGCCGGTTTCGCAAGTTACACGGCCGGTTACTGTTACCTCGCCTTCCAAGCCGGAAAGCGCCTTTGTTTCAGAATAGTCATTTATTGTAATTTCAGGCAAAGCGGTGTCTGCCTTAAATCTAATTTGTCTTGATTCTACAACCTTTCCTTTGTCAGTTTTAACTCTTACAACAACCGGCTCAGAACTTCCAACTGCCTCAAGCGGAATCAGTTTTATCTGATTTCCATTTAGTTCAACTTTGGCAAATTTTGTAGCAGGCACTAATTCTGCACTCGCAGCCTTTGCACCAATCAAATATCCTGTAACTGGAAATTCCGGATTACTTATAATCGAACCGTCTTCTGCAACTGTACTGTCATCAAAAACAACTGCAGGTTCTTCTGCTTTTACAACACTTGTATTTGTTACATAATAAAGCGCTTTATAATCCGATGTTCTTCCAAGCACATCTTCTGCCGTTACGGTAAGAATCATAACACCTTTTGGACTTTCTGCTGTAATTGGCAAAGAATATGTATAAGAATTTGAATTTTTTAGTTCAACTGAAGTTTCTGAATTTTCGTTTTCACCCCAAGAAAGCACAGAACTTACTTTTACAAGCCCTACTCCAGAATTTATATTCACAGAAAAAGTCTTTCCACTTTCCGGATGAATTTCCATTCCATTTTCAAACTCGCTGCCTTCTTTTCCGCCTGTAAGCTTTGGCTCTGCAAAAGTTGGTGCAATTCCTCTTGAACTTATATTTATTACTACAGGATTTCCAGCAACGTCATTAACATCAATTGCTGTAACTGTTACTTTATGATTTCCTGCGGCAAGTTCTTTTGCTGTACAGAAATAGTGATAAAAAACACCTTTTGTTTCTATTTCAACTGGGTCATTTGAATCAAGCTGAATTCTAACTGCTTTTACTCCGTCTGGATCTGTTGCAATACCTCGCACATAAAGCGGGTCTGAATCACCATAATTCTGAGCATTTGCAGGCTCTGCAACTGTAACTAAAGGTTTGTCATTTTCCTGATTAAGCGGAATATTGCGACTTACATCAACTATATTACCGGCTCTGTCTTTTGCATGAATTGTAAATTTTGCAGCTTTTTCTTTTGAGCCAAGTGTATCAACATTTACTGCCCAATAAGGATTTCCTGGAATCAAATCAAAACTTCCTGATTGTGTTCCAAATGTCCACGAAAGTTCGGTTACTCCAATTGTATCTTTTGCATAACCTGAAACTGTAAATTTTCCATTCATCACCTGATTTTCAGCTGGATAAACGATTGCTACATCAGGTTTTGTATTATCTATAAAATATAAGAAAGAATACAAACCAACTGAGCCTGCACGGTCTATTGCCTTAAACCACAAAACTGCCGGCCCGTCTGGGAATTTTTTTGTATCAACTGAAACTGTAAAATCGCATAAATCTTTATTTTTGTTTCCACCAAATTTTACTGGTGTAAAATATTTTCCATTATCTACTGAATAATATAGTTCTTTTATTCCGTTTCCGTCTGAAACTATTCCGTCAAACTTTACATTTCCAGAAACTAAAAGCCCCATAGTTTTATCTGTAACTTCGGTAACTGGTTGTTTTCTGTCCAGCTGCCAGGTTAAAACTACAGGCGCACTAACTACTGGATTTTCGTTGATGTCATACCCGATTACTTTGATTGTATGCGGGCCTTCTTCAAGTTCGTTTGTATCAAGATAATAAGACCAGAATTCTTTTCCTTCGGCGGTAACTTGTTTTTCAATTTCCGTTCCTTCATCAAGAATTAACTCAACTTTAGAAACTCCATCATCATCAACACAAGTTCCTACAATATTCAAGTTTCCTACAACTCGCATATTCGGATAAGGGTTTGTAATTCCACAAATTGGAAGATCTGAATTTGGATCAAGATAGATATTATGCGGGCCTTCTATATGAACGTTACCGCCCAAATCTCGGGCTGTAATCATAATGTTATACTTACCAGGCTTTCGGCTGTCCAAATCAAACTGTTCTTGCCAGCTGTTCATATTTTCGACATTAATGTCTTCAACATCGCCTTTTCCATGAGCATTCGCAGATACCGTTAAGAGAATGGTAAAAAGCACCATAATGATACGTTTTGGAAAATCTTTCATCTGTCACCTCATTAGAAATAGTTTCTAAAACTAAATTCCCTCACGATATTATCGGCTTTTTTTATCTATATTATAAATCAGTTAAGATTTATAATAAAAACATAATACTTTATTATGGAGAAAAAATAGTGAGTATAACTGCTATAAATATTTTACAACAAATTATTGATAAAAGCAAAAAGATTGTTTTTTTTGGTGGCGCCGGTGTTTCAACTGAATCTGGAATCCCTGATTTTCGCAGCGTAGACGGTCTTTATAATCAGGAATGGAAGTATCCGCCAGAAGAAATTATCAGTAATTCCTTTTTTTATAGAAACACAAAAGAATTTTACCGCTTTTACCGCGCAAAACTTTTGCCGCAAGGCATTAAACCAAATCCAGCTCACTATAAACTTGCAGAACTCGAAAAAGCCGGAAAACTTCTTGCAGTTGTAACTCAAAATATTGACGGGCTTCATCAAATGGCTGGAAGCAAAAATGTTTTTGAACTTCACGGCAGCACTTTGCGAAATTACTGTCTTTCTTGTGGTGAATTTTATGATGAAAAAATCATAATTGAAAGCGAAAACGAGCCCGACAAACTTCCGCATTGTAAAAAATGCGGCTGCCTTATTAAGCCTGATGTTGTTTTGTACGAAGAAGGCCTTGATCAAAATATCATCGAAGGTTCTATAAACGCCATTAAACAAGCTGATACTTTGATTATTGGCGGAACTTCGCTAACTGTGTATCCGGCTGCGGGACTTGTTGATTACTTTCACGGTGAAAATCTTGTGCTTTTGAACAAAAGTCCAACTCCGCAAGACAATATGGCAACGCTTGCAATTCACGAGCCAATTGGCCAGGTGCTTAGTCAGATTAAAGTAAACTAATTATTCCATGCAAAACTGTAAGTGATTTTCAGCCTTTCAGACATTTTTAAAGGCAAATCGCTTCGGAAATTGTAGCCAACTTTTGCGGATAATGCACACTTATAATCTGACTTTGCAAAATATCCTATATTTGGAGTTAATTCCAAAGTAGCTTTTAAATAAACTGAATCAAAAATGCTGGCATCTCCTTCTGAAAGGTTCTTTAAATATTCAGAAAGATAAACCAGCTGAAATCCTTTTTTAGAATTATTTCCCGCAGTTGCAGTAAATGCATAACCCGCAGAAATCGAAAAATCATTATAATAAACGGCTGTAATCAGCGGCATTGCTTTTTGAATATCAAAGCTAAAAAGAACTGCTTCGGTATTAAAATCAAATATTGCCCGGCCTGGCTCTTCGGAAACGCTGCTATATCCATAAATTGAATCTGTCGGGAACAAAACCACATTCGCCATTAATGGCAGATTATATGTAAAACCGATTTTTGACCTGAACGGCAAAATATGCGGAAAATACATCTTATAATCAACTGTAAAAAGTGAGCCGTCAACATAATTTCTGTCTGGCTGAACATAAGAAGCGTCTAATCTTCCGCCAACTCCAGTTAAAACCGAAAAACCTGATTTTTCAAATCGGCCAGGCCCGGATTTTCTGATTGTTGAAACCTTTAAGCTCAAAATATCTTGAACCATATAATCTTTATTTGAAAAAAGCGAAACAAAAGAATTTCCCAAACTCAAAATTGTAACATTTCCAGGAAAAATGCTTGCCGTAAAACTATATTTTCCGCCGCCTTGCTTCCAGCCGTTTTTATCAAACTCTGATTTCAGCTCAAGCTGATGACTAAACTGCGAAGAAGCAGTTCCGCGATTAAACAAAAGCGACGCTCCCATATTTCCAGAAAAAATATCATAACCCGCTGTAAAAGTGTAAAGGTCTGTTTTTCCGTTTGCCCAAGGATTTGCCGTAATATAAGTCACACCAGCATAAACAGGAGTTTTTTTAGGAACATAAGTTGCATCGCGGCCAATATAATCTGGCGAAAAATTTGAAGCCGGAATTAAAATTCCGTGCATTAAATAACCAAGCGAATGGTATTGCGACGACGGAAGTGAAATAAGCGGCTCGCCATTATTTTTGTTTTCGGCCTTTTCAATTTCTGCAATTTTTCCAATTCCAATTTCGCCAACAGCTTCAGCTTCTTCAAATTGGCCAACAGCTTCATTTCGTGCAAAAAAATCAACTTCGCCAGAAATTTTTGTTGTTTCGGTTATTAGATTTTCTTTTACTTTGTCAGCTTGACCAAACTTCAGCAAACGATTTTGGCGCAAAAATTTTCCTATATAAACAATTTCATCATTCCAATAAACCGGAGAAAAAACGCCGCCAGAAATATCAAAATTGCTTAAATTAAGCGCGCCGGTTTGCTGATTCAAAATACCAAGACGCGGCATTGTATCTTTTTGTGTGTAACTCAAAAATAAATCGCCCGGCTCTTCTACACTTCGGCCAGTTTTTGACCAATCATACGATAAATGATGAACAACCATTTGCTTTGGCAAAGAATATTCCCGAACAAGCGCGCCAGAAATATTTCTAACGCAAATTGAATAATCTAAGCGCGATTTTTGAATGTACGCAAAAAAACCATTTTCAAGCGGAATAAAACCAAACGGATTCACTTCTGCTTCTTGAACAAGATTGCAAACCGGCTCAATTCTTTTTATAAACTGCCCATTTTGATCAAAACAGATTTTTGAAATTGAAATGCTGAAATTTTGCGTTTGAAATCCCTGCGCAATAAGAAAATAATCGCCGCGATTTTCAACAACGGTTGCATCTTTTAAACCGGCTTTTAAAACATTAAAGAAAACATGGCTTTTAAAATCGTAAAGCCGCACAAAAGCGGTTGAGCCCGGCCCGTTTTCTGAAAAATACGAAATTGCAAGTATGCGCCCGTCGTTTGAAAG
This sequence comes from Treponema sp., assembly GCA_017962415.1. Taxonomy (GTDB): domain Bacteria; phylum Spirochaetota; class Spirochaetia; order Treponematales; family Treponemataceae; genus Treponema_D. The sequence continues at coordinate 52,398 of JAGCVK010000042.1, forward strand.
GCTCACGTTTCGTATTCCTCGAACGGAAAAAATTGTGCGCGGGCGCAGTTGCTTACGCGGGCGCATAGCCGCTTTGTTTTTTTTATTTGGATTTGGATTTGAAAGTTCGTACACCCGCCCCCCCGCAGAATCGAGCCAAACTAAGCGGTTTGGGGCGGCGGAAAGTGAAGCGTATTGTGAGCCGCTGTCATTCATAAGAGAATACGATGATTTTTTAGGAACAAAAAAATCTTGCACAAGCCCAGCTTCCACCGGATTTGCAAGCAAATCCGGAACTGTAACTTCATACTCTTGTTTAAACTGATTCCAGGCGGCCTTAAGTTTTACTCCATAGGCTTTTTTAAAACAACCAGCTATTGTGATTTTTTTTCCGTTCACAACATTGTACCAAAAGTTTGCATAAGCCTGGAGCCCGTATTTTTCCTGAAGCCAACCGTGAAACGCACCATTAAAATAATAAGGCGCTGCATTTGGCGCAATATCAGCAGCTCCCGAAACATCATGATAAGCCGGGAATTTACCCTCAATTATTGCCTGTCTTACATAATGTTTTGAATAATCGCTGTTAAGTCTTCCTTCGCCAAAAGCACTTTCACTTGCAACGGTTGCACCTTCGGCCATTCCTGTTGTTACACTTAGCATTCCTGGCGCAACTGCATCACCAAAAACCCGCGAAACTCCTTTCCAAAATTTTGACTTCATATTATAAGTAACTGCGTGCGTCAATTCATGTCTAAAGGTTGAAATAAATGTTTCGCTAAAAACTGCAAGGTCGCTTGTACCCGAAGTTGAAGTATCATAAAGAACTATATGATTATAAGGAGTTGCAGACCAAAAGGCGTTAAAATCCTGAACAGCCGGCGTAATTACAACGGGTATTCTAAAATCAGGTTTTAAACCGTATTGAGCTGTAACTTCATCATAAACTGTATCAGCTTTTTCATAGAGAATTGCAGCTGTCTTTTCTATTCTTTGCGGATAAATGATGTCAAACCATTTTGTTTTTACAATGCGAATGTCTTTTTCATCAGATAAAAGACCACTTTCTGCATGCAAAACACCACAGAGCAAAAGCCCAGCCAGAAAAATCAGAAAACGCTTGTGTGTAGAATATTTTTTCCGCATATTATTTTTTACCTCTCTCCAAAGGTGCAGAACGCTTACTCTTCAACTATAAATTATCCAAGCGATTTGTCAATTAATTTATTTCTGCAAAGCTTTAAAAAAGATTTTTTTATATGATTCTTGAAAGCAAATAAACAAAAGCCGAATTCCAATAGATTGCAACTTCGTTTGTGCTATAACTTGGCTGAACATCAGCGTAACATTTTAACGGCGCGATTCCAGAAAAATGTTCTTTTGCATATTCATCGTCCATTGTTGAACAGGCACCGCCCGCAAGCATTCCTTTGTAAACACGCCCGCTTGCTCCACTTGGCCTGTGATGCGGATTTTTTGGACTTTTTGTTCCAACTCCCGTCAAAAAACAAAAATTCAACGGATTACAGCCTAAAATATAATCAAGCTGATTTTTTGCCGCATCAAAAAAAGCTTTACGGCCTGTAAAATCATAAGCCATAAGCAAAACATGCGCTAAATCACAAATTGCGCCGTTGCTTCCCCAAAAAACGGTTTTTGAACTGTATTTAAAAGCTGATTCATTGCAAACGCATAAAATATCTTCAGCCTGCGTAATAATTCCGCTTTGTATTTCTGCAAGAATTTCTGCCGAAAGAAGATTTTCATTTTCCAAAAGGATTTCTGTCCCATAACCGGTAACAAACGCCCAGCTAAAAACTTCGCGCCAACCGCTGTTCCACGGAAAATCTAAATCCGGAGCGCTGTTTTTCTTTTCGCTGCGAATCTTCATTGCTTTTAAAAGATAATTTTCGTCTTTTGTTGCGCAAAAAAGTGAACAAAGCGCAAAATATCGTTCGTCGCACACATCTCTGTCGCCATAACCGCCGGTTGTAATTTCTGGCGGATTTATATAAAAATCATCATCGTGCGAAAAAAGATAATTCTGTGCTTTTATTGCCGCGTCTAAAAGCGTTTTTGCAAAAACACAATCTGATTTTTTATAAAAATTTGCTGCGTAAGCAAGACAACCTGCGAAATCCGCAGTAGCCGCCGTAGAAACCGGCGCAATCACGAGGCGGTCTTTTTCCTCTTGCGGCATTATGAAATCGCAAAAATGGTAACACGAAATCTTATGATAAACCGCACCATCTTCGCGCTGCATTTCAAGCAACCATTCAAGCTCAAAACGAACTTCGCCAAAGAGGTCAAAATCTCCAAAGGCCGCCGGCGCTTTTTTGTACGCCAAAAGCAAATCCATAATCGCCTTAGTTCCCGCAACAACGTAGCGGCCATAGTCGCCCGCATCATGCCAGCCGCCTTGTACATTTTTTTTGGCGCTGGTTCCGTAAATTTCTGCAAGGCCTGTGTGGCAAACGCCTTGTCCACATCTGGCTTGTGTAAAATAATTTAACGCTAAACTTTGTATTTCATCATAAATTCGCTCAGAAATTTTAAACGAAAAACTTTTTTCGCAATTTACTAAAACAAAAAATTCTCCGCAAATATTTAAATCAGAAAAATCAGCTAAATAATAAGTTCCGCCGGCAAGTTTATCATCAGGCGCTTTTTGAAAAAGCCCCGAAAAAACTTCTTTGTTTTTAACTGAATCAAAAACAGAAAAAGATTCTGCCTTGCCTTTTGCTTTTTGAGACACAAAAGCGATTTTATTATCGCGAGGACGATATCCAATCTGATTAATAAAAATTTCTGATTCGTGCATAACGTAATCTTATAACACAAATCAGAAATAAAAATTGAATAAAAATCTATGCTAGTAGTTGAAACTTAGTTTTATTAGAAACTGCCACACAAAAGTTTAACAAGCGGGATTCTTTGTGTTTCTGTTTTTCCGTCGCGGCCGGTAAGATTGATTTTTACGCTGCTTTCGGCAACTTCTTTTGAAGCGGCGCTTCCGTAAAATGAACCAACCATTTCCAAATATTCTGCTTCGGACATTTTTTCGTTATTGAAAACCGGCGCAAGAAACAAATCTAGTGTTGTGCGTGTTTGTTCATCTGCAGAAAGATAAAAGTTTTCCAAACTTTTGCGTGTAATTGCCGTTTTTAACTTTCCTTTTTCGATTTTCAAAATGCCGGAAGTAAAAATATATGATGATTTATTTAAATCTGTCATTGTAATAAAAACTGTTCCGCCAGCTTTTTGCTCAACTTTTACATTTGAAAAACCTGCTTTTGCAAGTTCATAAGTTACAGCAGTTGTATCTATCACCGAATCGGCTTCGGCTCCGGCCGCTTGTGAAATCATTTTTGAAAAAGCTTCTCCTGCTCCGCCTGCAAAACGAATTTCTACTGAATCATCTGTTGTGAGCGTAAAACTAACCTCAGTTGAACACGAAACAAAAAAACTCGCAAAAAGCAAAATCATCAAAGAAAAAAAGATATGTAACGGTCGCATTTTAAGCACCCCCATTATCTTTTAAACAAGTTTCCAAATCCAAAAGTTACCCGAATACCTGTAGAAAAAATAAGTCCGGCTGCAACAGAATTTGTAAATGAAAGTGCCGAATTATCAGTTTTGTTAAAAACTGTATAATTTATGTCTTGAACTATCTGAGCTTTTACTTTTGCGATATTTATACTTGGCGTAGAAATAGAAATTCCAATAATTCCCGGAAAGAACGAACCTTTTACTTCGTCTCCGCTTACCATCATTCTTGGTGTGCCAAATGTTACAACCGGGCCTGTATAAAATCTAAAATAATCATTAATTGTTGCTGTTAATAAAATTGGCATTTGAAAAACGCCCATTCCATAATTGAATCTAAAGCCAAGCCCAACTCCTGGCTCTAAAATCCATTTTGAATAGCGCAGATTTGTATGTAAATCAATTCCGCGCCATTGAAACATAAACGAATTCGGCGAAATCAAAGTCCAGTTACAAAAAAGTGTTGCATCTGCTGTTAATGCATTGCTGCCCTGCGCCTGAGAATCATAAAAACTGCTGCCTTTAAAATTTATATTTGCAGAAGAATCTGTTTTCTTTTCGCCAACGGTTTTTACTTCTGTTTCAGCGCTGCCTGGCTTTTTTCCTGATTTTATAAACTGCCCGCAGGCAACATATTTTGGCTTCCAATATTCCTGATTTAATGAAGAAATTACAACGCCGGAATTTGGTCCGTCGCTAATTGCAGAAATAAACTGATTATTTCCAATATAAATTCCAACATGAGTTATTGGAGAAGTATCATTTGTTTTGAAAAATAAAAGGTCGCCAATTTCTTTTTCGCGGTCTGGAACAATTCGGCAATAATTATAAATGGCCTTTGCCGTTCGCGGAAGCTGCTTTTGAAGCGCCTGTCGAGCTACATAATAAACAAGCCCCGAACAATCAAAACTATTTGGACCAACTGCTCCCAAAACATAAGGGCTTCCAACGCATTTTTTTGCTTCAGCTACAAATTTTTCGCGCATAACCTGAGCTTCGGCCGGGCTTGTATCTTCGGCACACAATTTTACACAGCACAAACAAAAAACAACAAGAAGAACTGAAAGTGTTTTTTTTGCAATTGAATCTGTTTTATAAAATCTTTTTGCTAAATCATAAATCATCATAACTATATTCTCGTTGGGTTTTATTATAACCTTTATTTTTTGATTTAGCCTAGTGTGCCGCAAAGGTGGCTGCAAAAATCACAACGATTTTAGCGTTGCCGCAAAAATTCTCTTATATCCGAAGCTAAAACGCCAATTGCATTATTATTGGTTTGAAAAGCTGCCAAAGCCGGATCCGGCAACGCGCCGCCAGCACAAGAAGCTGCCCAATAGCGAACATCATCGGCCTGGCGATCGTAAGCCTGCGCTCTATAATGAACTGGAGCGAGCATTGTTGCATTTGAAAGGTCTTCTTGAACTTCAACGCTCATAAGATTTTGCAAATATTTTTCACCATTTGAATTATCTGAAAGCAGCACGCAAGTTACAGCCGGCGCCAAAATTCCATGCGGAACTGAATAATCAACAAATGGAAAATATGACGATTCAAAATTCTTTATAATATTGTAAGGAATTGTTCTGTGCACCGAAAGTGATGTAAAAAACGCACCAATCTGATTATCCTGGGCAAAATAAACAAGGTCGTTTTTTCGGCCAGCAAACCATTGCGGATGCGCAAGCCCTTGTTCGCTAAAACTCTTAAGCTGAATCATAACTTTGCGCAAAGTTAATCCTTTTGCGTTTAAAGGCGCATCAAGCAAAGTTTCAAAATCCTGATTTTTTTTGATTTCGTTTATAAAAACTTTGTAAGCTTCTACGCCGCCGTAGGCTTCAACAAGGGAACCAACAAGCGCAAGTAACGTTCTATCTTCGCCGCCATTTGCAAAAAACGGGCTAAAAACCTTTTTTTTGGAACTTTCAAGATAATTAATAAAAGTTGGCAAGTTTGAACCAATATTATAATCAAGCGCGGTTGCAACAGATTTTGAAAACGTCATTTCATAATGATCAAGCAAAATTGGCATTGCTTTTTTATCTCGCAAAGAAGTTGGCGCGCTAACAAGCACTTTATCTGGAATGGTTTGCGCAGCGGTAGAAAGCGCACTTGTAACCGAGCCTTTCCAGGTAAAAAGCACATCATATTTATCTTTTAATATAGAAAGCTCAAGGCCTTTTTCGGGAATTATATCAAAAGTAAACTTAACTTCTTCAAGCAGAGGCGTTTTACTTTCAATCAGTTTGCATAAATCATCTGAAAGACCAAAAAAGGCAACTTTTACGGTTCGGTCTCGCAGTTTTTTGTTGATTACAGCCCTTGTTACAAGGCTTGCACTTATAATCAAAATTACTGAAAAAATAACAATAATCGGAATAACAGGCGATTGTTTTCTTGATTTTCTGCTCATAAAAAAATTATCGGCTAAAAATGTGAGTTTATTAAATTTCTTGATAATGCTATTATACGCAAAATGGATAATGAAAATTGCTTTTACAAAAACGGTCTTAATTTTGAATGCCAGCGCTGTTCTTTTTGCTGCGGCCATTCGCCAGGATTCGTTTATCTTTCAAAGCGCGATTTAATGACTTTGTGCGCGCATTTTAAAATGAGCATAGCTGATTTTGTAGACAAATATTGCCGCTGGGCTGATTATTATTACGGCACAAAAGTTTTGGCGCTTCTCGAGAAAAAAAATTACGACTGCATTCTTTGGGATTCCGGCTGTTCCGCTTATCAGGCTCGCCCGATTCAATGTTCAACCTACCCTTTTTGGTCTTGGATGATTGAAGATGAAAAAACGTGGAACGAATGTGCGCAAGAATGTCCTGGAATGAACAAAGGCCGCATTTGGCCGTTTGAAGAAATCGAAAAAAACAAAAAGGCTTACGTTGAAAATATTCCGCTTCACAAAGAAGAAGTTGAAAAAATGATTCAAGAAGAAAAATCCGGCAAATAAAAGGCAAGCACAAGGCAAAACCAACGGTCTATTCCAAAATTTGCCAGATTTTTCTTTTATCATTTTGATTTTTAATCATTATGATTTTTAGATTCGCCTTTTCACAAAAATATAACGCAAATAAGCTGTTGCGCCGCTCATAAACCACACAATTCCAACAGACCACCAGATTCCCCAAACGCCAATTGCTGGAATTGTTGTAAGAATAAAAGGAACAGTAAAGCGGCCAATAACTTCGGTTACGCCATTCACAAGCGAAAAAAGCGCGTCTCCAACTCCGTTTAAAACTCCGCGAACCATATAAATCAGGCCAAGAAAAATATAAAAGTAGCTGGAAATTTTTAATGCAAAAGCACCCATTTCAATTACTTCAGAATCTTTTACAAAAAGTCTTGTAATTCCGTGCCCAAAAAGCTGAATAAGCGGAATCATTACAATTGTAAAAACGGTCATCATCAGCATAGCTTTTCTGTAACCGTCAATAAGGCGGTCTTTTTTCTTTGCTCCAAAATTCTGGCCGCTGTAAGTTGAAAGAGCCGCTCCCAAAGTTTGATACGGCTGATGAATTACCTGCTCAACGCGGCTTGTTGCTGTAAAAGCTGCAACCGCAATCGGCCCAAAATTATTTACAACCCGCTGAAGTGCCATACAGGAAATTGCAATCATCGAAAATTGCATTGAAAGTGGAACGCCAAGTTTTATGCATTTCCAAAGAATTTCCTGATTTAATCTGATATCACGTTTTTTCATTTGAAAATAAGGATTTGTTTTGAACGCAAAAAGAAGGCACAAAATGCTGCAAAGAATTGTGGAAATCAAAGTTGCAAGCCCTGCGCCAATTACGCCCATTTTCAGATTATAAACAAAAATGATATCAAGAATCACATTTAAAAAGCACGAAAAAATCAAAAAATAAAGCGGCGTTTTTGAATCCCCGAGCGCGCGCAACATTGAAGACACAAAATTATATGCCGAAACCAAAAATAAATTTAAGCACATAATTTTCATATAACCAGTTGCATCAGCTAAAATTGATTCGGGCGTTTTTAGAAAAACTAAAATTGGGCCGGCAGAAAAAAACGCAATCGCGCCAATTACAAGAGGAAATACAATCATAATGAAGGCTGTATTTACAATACAGTTTTTTACCTTATCGGCATTACCTTCACCAAAAAAATGAGAGGTTATAATCCCCCCCGCAGAGCCAATTCCATTACAGAGAGCAAAGAAGAAAAAGGTTATGGAACCCGTTGCACCAATGGCAGCCAAAGCGTCAGAACCAATCAGCTGGCCTACAATTACCGAATCGGCAAGATTATAAAGCTGCTGAAAAATGTTTCCGATTAGCATTGGCACCGAAAACGCAAGCATTAGACGGATTGGACTTCCTTCCGTCATATTTATCATATTTGCTTTCATAGCGGCTTATTATAACGAGAGAAATATCAGCAAAATTGTACGATTATCTTAAAATTCCGAACAAAAAATACAAAATATTGCAACATCTCTCCATCTGATTTATATTATTACTAAATGAACGCGCAGTCAAACACTTCTAAAGGCATTTTTTTTATTATTTGTTCGGCCTTCTTTTTTGCATTAATGGCTGTTTTTGTACGGCTTGCAGGTGATATTCACTTTATTCAAAAGGCTTTTTTTAGAAACGCAGTTGCCTTTATTATAGCCCTCGCAGGAACTATTCGCGACGCAAGAATTAATGGGCGCCAGACAATCAAAATTCCAAAGGGCGCAATGCTTTTTCTTTTTTTGCGAGCAATTGCAGGCTCAATCGGAGTTTTTGGAAACTTTTACGCAATAGACCGAATTTTACTTGCAGACGCAGCCATTCTAAACAAAATGGCGCCGTTTTTTACTATTATATTCTGCTACATCATTCTAAAAGAAAAAATCAAACCGGTGCCGCTTGTTTGCATTATAATTGCCTTTTTGGGCTCAATTTTGATTGTAAAACCTTCGTTCAATTTTACTCTTATGATTCCAACGCTCACAGCTTTTATGGGCGGAGTTGGAGCCGGGCTTGCTTATGCAAGTATCAGAAAATTAAGCTATCTTAAGTGCAACGGAAAAATCATCATTTTGTTTTTTTCTGCTTTTTCGATGATGCTTTCTGTTCCTTATATGATTACAAACTTCAACCCAATGACTTTGCGGCAAACTCTTATGCTTTTGTGCGCGGGAGCTTGTGCAGCCGGCGGCCAGTTTTCTATAACAGCAGCTTATTATCATGCGCCGGCAAGCAAAATTTCTATTTATGATTATTCGCAGATTTTGTTTTCTACGTTGTTTGGACTTGTTTTCTTTGGACAGTTCCCAGACTGGCTTAGCCTTGCCGGCTATATAATCATTATTTCTATGGCTGTTGTAAATTATATTTACACGCACAGAAATAACGAAGACGAGTCTTCTAATTGTGCTGAATCTTAAATAAAATTTGTCCATGCATGAGCTTCTTTTTCCGGAAGCCCAAACTCTTGTTTTCCAAGTGCAATTGATTTTATTAAAAAACTCATATTGCGGGCAAGAACTCTAAGTGTTTGCATACCTTCTTCATCTTGATTTGCTTCGCCTGGCGCGCCGCCGTGAATATTATTCCAATACTGGCTTGAAGCAATTGGCATTCCACTTATTGTAAAATACTTATTCAGAACATCAAAAGAAGCTGTTGTGCCACCACGCCGAGCGCACACAAAACCCGCTCCAACTTTCATTGTTTTATCAAAATGGCTGCTGTAAAAAAGCCGCTGCAAAAACGCCTGAACTGTTGCATTTGGCGCCGAATAATAAACCGGCGAACCAACAACAATTCCGTCGGCAGCTTCAAACTTTTTGGCAAATTCGTTTACAGAATCATCAAAAACACAATGGCCAAGTTCACCGCAACGATTGCAAGCAATGCAGCCGCGAATCTCTTTATTTCCGATATTAAAAATTTCAGTTTCAATTCCCTGAGCCTGAAAAATCTTTTCCATTTCGTGCAAACCAAGCAAAGTATTGCTGTTTGCGCGCGGACTTCCATTCACCAAAAGAACCTTCATTTTTTGCCTCTTATAAAATTAATATAATTAAAAGATAAAATGACTTTTGCAATAAAACAATCAAAAAAATCAAAAATCAATTTCTACTTGTCACCACTTTCATTTCATTCTATAATATATGCGTGGCAAAGCTTTTTGTTGTTGGAACTCCGATTGGAAATCTTGGTGATATTACTTACAGAGCAATTGAAACGCTCAAAAGCGTAGACTTTATTGCGGCTGAAGATACGCGCCATACGTTGCAGCTTTTGAATCATTTTGAAATCAAAAAGCCGCTTATTTCCTGCAGAGCCCAAAACGAAAGATTTGCTGGGGAAAAGATAGTCAAACTGCTGGAAGAAGGACACGACGTTGCTTATGCAAGTGATGCAGGAACTCCTGGAGTTTCTGATCCGGGAGCAGTCCTGGTCGATGTTGTTCGCCAGTCAGGTTTTGATGTGGTGCCGATTCCAGGCCCAGCTGCGTTTGCAACTCTTGTAAGCGTTGCGGGTACGGGCGGTAAAACGCTGATTTTTGAGGGCTTTCTTTCACCTAAACCCGGCAGAAGACGAAGTCGTTTGAAAGAATTAATGGAAACCGGAAATGCAGTAGTAATTTACGAAAGTCCGTTCAGAATTACTAAACTTCTTGCAGACATTGCCGATATAGAAAGTAACCGGCGCATCGTTGTTGGACGTGAATTGACAAAACTGCACGAAGAAATAACCAGTGGTACGGCCGTTGACCTGTACAATGATTATTCTTCGCGACAATCCATAAAAGGAGAGTTTGCAGTTTTTATTTCTGGTGTAAAAAATATTAAGAATTCTGAAGAATCTACCGATAATTAAAAGGTAGAGGGGTAGGATGTTATGATGATAAATGGTGTAAACAATGTTACTCAGGTAACAAATGTTCAGAATCTCCGCAAAACCGAAAGCTCTGCAAAGGTAGACCGCGACTATGATTCTATCAGCGTATCTGACGAAGCCAAAGAAATGGCCGAAGCTTACTACCTGGAGAAAGTTGCTAGCGAAACTCCAGACGTAAGAGCAGATCGCGTAGCTGCCGTAAAAGAGAAGCTTAAGGATCCTAACTACTTGAACGACGCTGTAATTAAGTCGGCAGCAGATAAGTTTTTGTCTGCAATTGGACTCTAACAGCTGACTTCAGAAGTCTCATAAAAGACGGAACTTGTTTCCGTCTTTTTTTTTACAAAGATGCGTCATGCTGAACTTGTTTCAGCATCTACAATATAGATTCCGAAACAAGTTCGGGATAATATACCAGGAGAGCAGAGGTAAAAATGGCAGATTTAGCATTCCGAATTAATCCGAACATTATTTTAGGCTCATATACAATCAGCAGATTAGGCTCGCAGGTTCACGAATGGGGAAGCCGTTTTATGGTGATTATGGATCCAATGCTCAACGAAGCAAAACTTGCCAGCCAAATAATGCAGTCTTTAATAGACCGAAAAATAGAAAGTTTTGTTTTTGCAGAACTTGCCGAAGGCCCTACAACAAAAGTAATAGAACACGCCCTTTCGCTCGCAAAAGAAGGTCACGTTCACGGCATAATTGCAATTGGCGGCGACAAAGCAATTCAAGTTGGCCGCGCTGTTGCTGCTTATTATAATGAAGTTCATGATTTATATACTTTTATAGACGGTGCGCTTCCTACAACAAATCCGCTTCCATGTATTTGTATTCCTACAACTTACAGAAGCCCATTTATGTTTACACCAAACATTCCAATAATTGATTCACGAAGTCATCAGTTAAAAATATTAACAGTTCAAGGGGGCGTTTGCAAACTTGTGCTTGCAGATCCAAACCTTATGATTACTTTAACTGATAATCAAAAAGCAACACTTTCAATAGATTTGATATCCATTGCACTAGAAGCATACCTTTCGCAAAAAGCAAACTTTTTTAGCGATATGTTTATAGAAAAAGGCCTTGAAATTCTATCTTACGGCTTAGACGGCTCGCCAACACTTGATATTACAACGCCAGAAGAAGTTTTGCTTGCTCAAGCCGGCTGTTTGATTTCTCTTGGAGCGGCCGCTTCTTCGGTTGGAATTGGCACGCTGCTTTCGTTGAGTATTTATTCAAGATACCATAAAAGCAAATCGCTGATTTCTTCGATTTTGCTTCCATTTCAGCTTGAAGATGTTGCAAAATTCAAACTTGCAAAAGTTGAAACTTTGGCTCATATTTTAAGAGCTTGTCCGCCAGAAACTCAAGGCGAAGAAGCTGCACAGCAATTTACAGAATATGTTCGCCAAAAACTCGCAAAAGTTTCTTTGCCAACACGCTTAAAAGATTTGAATTTAACAATTGAACAGCTTTCGCTGCCAGTTGAAGATATAAAATCCGTTGACCTTGTAAACAACCTGCCAAGAAGCATGACTACAGACGAGCTGTTTGATTTTGTAAAATTGGCGTATTAACCGGGCGGGCTTACTCATGATTGAACCTGGAAAACTTTTTCAACTAGAAGGCGGCCAGAAACGCCGCAAACTCGCTTTAACATTTGGTGCGCTTGAGCGCGATATTCTCGGAATTGCGGAAAAAGGAACGGAATATTCGTTCACAAGTTTGCCGCGCGCCGAGTATATTCGGCAGGTTGCGGCTGTTTTGCTCCGGGACCCAAAACTGAGCGATGAAGCCGGCGCGCGGCTGCGCACGCTGCTTGAATCTGAACCTTTGGACGAACTTCGTGTGTGCAACTACGCCCGCAACACTCTTTTAGAAATGCTCGGGACATGTCCGGCGGAGTGGGATTTAGTAATCGCACCACACGCCGCACAAACAGCGCAAGACGGCACAGTTCGCGCCCGCGATTTTTATCCGGGAGTTTGCGTTTACGCCGAAGACATTCGTTCGCCATTCAACATTGGCTCAATTTTTCGTTCCGCAGAAGCAATGGGCGCCGAAAAAGTTTTTATTTCGCCACATTGTATAGACCCAACACAGCCAAGAGCCATTCGTTCTGGAATGGGTTGCATAGAAACAATGGGCTGGCAGCGGCTTTCTTTAGAAGAACTTCCGCAAGACCTTCCGGTTTTTGCCCTAGAAACAGGCGGAACAGACATAAATGCTTTTGAATTTCCCAAAAAAGGAATCTGCATAATCGGCTCAGAAGAACTTGGAGTGAGCCCCGAAGCACTTGCCCGCGCAACTTATGGCACAGTCACAATTCCAATGAAAGGCCTAAAAGCCTCGCTAAATGTTGGAGTTGCTTTTGGAATTCTTATGCAGAAGTGGACAGAGTTTCTAAGCCGTTCTTAAGATTTGCAAGCAGCGCTTTAAATTGACTTTCATTAGAAAGGTTAAAGGCTTTGCGCACATTTTTATCAATCTGATAATAATCAATCATTCCTTCATCATAATATTGCAGCGATTCCGCAAGATGAAGAATAGAAACTTCGCTTATAGAAAAATCTGGAACAAGCGCAAGTCCGTTCCAGCTAACAAGTTTATTACAAGTATCGCGCTCAAAGCCAAAACGCTTTGCAACAACCATTGTTAAAAATGTAGCCGCATTTCCATATCTAAACATATCAAGAATATTATCACCATAATCATCATACTGGCGGCTCAATTCCGTAATATATTCAAGCTGCTCATGCGAAGCTGTAGCCAGGAAAATTGCACCAAGACTATTCAAAAGGCCGAGCAAATACAAAACTTCTTCGCCGTCTGTAATATCAGTATAAGGGCTATTCTTAAAAAGATTATAAGCATAAAAAGCAACGCGGCGCGAATGTTCCCAAATATCTTTCATTTTTTCAGTTGGATCAATAAATTCACAATTCGGATTACTATCAGAAAAAATGTACTTTAAATCATTATCAGTAAGCATAGACATTGCTTTTGTAAAATTAAAACAAGTTGAATCTTTTTCGCGGGCATATTTTAAAAGCAGCAAAGTCAAAGTTGGGTCGCTGCGAATTATTTCATAAAGCGCACAACGATTTACAGAAGGCTTTTTAAGCAAATCATAAACTTTATTGCAATTATCTTTTCTGATTGGAATTGTATCTTTAAAGTTCACAAATTCATAAGACATCATTTCTACGCCGGCAAAAACCGTTCGGTTACAAGGCATTATGATTCTTGTGATTGTTTCCTCATCTGTTGAAAGCACCTGATAATTTTCTTTAGAAAGTCCAACTTTTTGCAGCATTAAAATGATGATAATGATTCCAAGTCCAGCTCCTTCAGTTTGATCAAGAACTTTTGTAAGAACTTCGTCCATTTCACCATATTGCTGAACACTATCGAGCTTTTGCTGAATTCGTTCGCGCTCAAAAACTGTAAGTTTTACATTATTGGATATTTCTATATAAATTTTATCAGCTAAAATTTTAAGGGAAAGTTTTATATAAAGGCCGGCTTTTTTTTGAAGTTCAAGATAATGGTCAATATTTGTAAGCGTATCTTCCTTAAAATGCTCCATACCTTTTTCATAATCTTCAGGATCATCAATATCAAGATTTTTTTCTTTAAAGTAGACACGCTTTGTATTTGCCTTTTTGGAATTAGTTAGAAGTTCGCCAATACAAAAATTAAGATACTCTTTTAAATGCTCTTGATGACACTCTTCCAGAAACATCTCCATAACTCCACGGATATATGCTTCCATATTTCGCGGCAGAGTATATGAAGTCATTTCCAATGGCATTTGAAGCCTTACGGAATTCCTTACCTTTTCTCTATCGTATTTCAGTTGTTCTTCCAACTCACTCATATTCAATAGAAATATTTTAACGCATAAAAATCGAAAAGTAAAAGAATTTTTATTGTAAATTAATATTGATTTTATTGTATAAAACTATTTTTCCCAATAAACCGGAAGAAAATAAATAATCATTGTGTAAAGTTCCAAACGTCCTGCAAGCATTGCAAAGCTGTACCAGTATTTTACAAAATCAGGAAGAAAACCAAAATTTTCTGTTGGACCCAAAAGTGCATAACCCGGCCCAATATTTCCAACCATACTAAGAGCACCAGTAAAAGATGACCATACATCAAGATTGCCAAGACAACCCACAAAAGTGGTTATAGCAACAAGACCAAAATATACAACCATAAAAGCTGCTACATTAAACACAATGTCTTTGCGGCCAGGACGACCATTCAAGCGAATACCAAAAACTCCGTGCGGGTGAAGCATTTTACGAGTTTCATTTTGAACCTGCTTTCCAAGAACAAGCCAGCGAATAACTTTTACACCGCCCGAAGTTGAGCCCGAACAACCGCCAAGAAAGAACGTAGCAAACAACAAAAATTGAGTGGCGGCCGGCCATTGCATAAAATCCGCAGTAGAAAAGCCCGTTGTTGTCATCAAAGAAACAACCTGGAACGACGAATAACGCAGGCTTTTTCCCACATCGCCATAAAAACCTTTTAAAGAAAAAGTCACAGCGGCAATAAGAGAAAAAACAATAATCAAATAAGCCTTAAATTCCGAGTTTGTGCCAATATCGCGGAACTTTCGAGTAATAACGTAAAAATAAAGACTAAAGTTTATACCCGAAAGGAACATAAAAAGCATAATAATAATATCGATTGAAACAGAATTGTAAGCGCCAATCGAATTATTTCGTGTAGAAAAACCGCCGGTTCCCAAAGTCGCAAACGAGTGCGCAAGCGCGTCCGTAAAAGTCATACCGGCAATTTTAAGCGCAACAGTTTCGGCGGCGGTAAAGCCAAGATAAATAAGCCAAAGAATCTTCGCAGTAGTAGTGATTCTCGCAGTAACCTTACCCTTTTCCGGGCCAGTAGTTTCCGCCTTAATCAGCTGAAACCCGCCAACGCCAAGCAGCGGCATAAGCGCAACAGTAAGCGTAACAATTCCCATTCCACCAATCCAATGAGTTAAACAGCGCCACATATTAATAGAAACCGGAAGCGTTTCAATTTCACTCAAAACAGTAGAACCAGTTGTAGAAAAGCCGCTCACACTTTCAAAAAGCGCATCAACAAAACGCGGAATACTTTTGCTGCAATAAAGCGGAATAGAGCCCATAATACTTACAACAACCCACGAAAGTGCAACAATCAAAAAAGTTTGGCGTGTATTCATAGTGATTTTTTTGTGCCGTGTAGGAATATTAACCGCAAGCACAAAAACAAAACTTACAAGCATTGGAATAATAAAGGAAAGATAAACCTGACTTTCACCATTATAAATAGCAAAACCAAGCGGAATAGAAAAAAGCACACCAACAATCGAAAGAAGAATAGAAGAAATCTTTAGAAATGAAACTGCAAACATAAATTAATTCCTTTTTTTACCAGCGTTATCCCAAACTTGTTTCAGGATAACGGAGTGTTTTTATTCTCCGCTACCAAAATATTCCAAAACTTTTTTGCTATATTCTGCAACCGTAATAAGAACAATATGGTCGCCGGCAGAAATACGAGTATTTCCGGTTGCAATCTGATATTGTTCTACGCCAGATTTTTTGTCCATTAAAACAAGGAATCTTCCAGGATTAGAAATTTCTTTAAGCTCTTTGCCGCTTGCTTTAGAATCAGCGGTAACTTCGCATTCAACAATTTCAAGCTGACCATTAGTAACAGTATGAATTTCTTTTACAGATTTTCCGCGCAAGTGGCTCATAATCGAATCAACAACAGCGTCGCGCAAAGGAACCGGAACATCAATACCAAGTTTTCGTGAAATTTCTGCAAAAGCCGAACTGCCAACAAGGCTAACCGTTTGCTTTACACCAAGAGATTCAAGATAAGCGGCAAGCACCATATTCATTTCGTGATTGTGCATAGTACAAATTGCAAGATCAAAGTTCACAATACCTTCATCACGCAGGAAGGTTTCATCAGTTGCGTCCGCCCTCATTACCCGCGCTTCAGGAAATTTCTCCGAGGCGGCCTTCGTCAACTCATCATTGCTGTCGATAATCACAAAATCAAGGCTGCGTTTAGTTTTAATGCTGGTAAAAAGTCGGGCAATTCCAGAGGCTTTAGGAGCGCCGCCCATAAGTTTTTCGGCAACAATTGTTCCAATGCGGCCAGCGCCAATAAGAGCAACTTTTCTAAGCTCTTTCTGTTCGGCGCCGCATAGCTTCATAACATCAGAAATATCTTCTTTAGAAATTAAAACGCCAATAATTGTGTCGCCTTCAAGTTTTGTGTCTCCACTTGGAAGCATTGTTTCGCCGTTTTTTTCGATATATGAAACAAGGAATTTTACATCAGTTTTTGAACGAAGTTCTTTTAACAAAACACCGTCAAAAGCGCTGCCCGCGCCAATTGTGATTCGGGCAATTTCTAAATCAGAATTATCAAAAGTAATTACATTGCCCACAGCGCCATTTTCAACCGCCTGAACAATTGCGTCGGCAGCTTCAACATCGGGGTGAATCATATAATTGATTCCATAAAGCGGGCGATGCTTTCCGGCAAAGGTATTTGAATGCTTTTTTTCTGCTTTTGCGGTATTTACATAATAAGCGTAATTACGAACGCGGGCAATTTTCAAAATATCAGGATAAACCGCGTCCACAAGGGAGCAGGTAATCATATTTACTTCATCAGAAGAAGTAACACAAACAAGCGCGTCTGCTTTAGCAATGCCAACTTCTTCAAGGGTTTCAAGATTATTGCCGTCGGCACACATAACTGTACAATCCAGCTGATTTGAAGCATGGCGTATTGTATTTTCATCGTTGTCTACAACGGCAACTTGATTTTTTTCATTAATTAAGAGCTTTGCAAGCTGAATGCCTGTAAAGCCCGCACCTACGATTACGATTCTCATAGGTTTATTATACAACGTTTTCTATTCCTGCGACAACTTAGATTTCTTTTTACCTGCAATAAAAAGTCCGGCAAAAACAGCGGCACAAATAATTGTTGCAGAAATTGATTCCAAAATTGCATTAAAAGAACAAGCGCCTATTAAAGCAAAATAGCCCATTCCACCAAGCGCTTCGCGTACAACATCACCTTTGAAAATATAAACACAACCCAAAACAAGCATTGTGTGCGCAACAGTTGTTAAAAAGCCTGTAATTCCGGCAGCAACCGATTTTGGCATATGAGGAATCATATTAAAGCCTTTCCAAAAAAATGTTGCAACAATGGCAATAAGCATTCTCGGAAGCACAGAACAAAGCGGATTCACAAAACAAGGGTCCAAAACAGAACTTGGGCTCATTGCAGCACGAATCAAAGAAGAAATTCCAAAAACAGCGCCAACAAAAAGCCCTTCAGGAAGCCCTGCAAGCATACAAATCAAAATAACCGGAATGTGCAAAACTGTAATAGACGCAGTTGCTCCAATTGGAATAATTCCAAGTTTTGTGATTACAAGAACAATTACCAAAGCGCTGAATGCGCCTGTTAAAGTAAGTTTTTTATTCAAAGAAAGTGTTTTATTAGTATCAGTCATATAAAATCTCCAAATCAAAGAAAAATTAATGCAAAAAAACCGGCAAACAAAATTATTTTGCCATTTTAATTTTTTTGATTAATTCATATCAAGCGCACATTTTACGCCAGACAAAACTAATCCTGGAATGATTTTGTCAAAAAGCCGAAATTCTTCAAAAGCTCTCGAAAAACCGCCAGTTCCAATTACCGTAACATCTTCACCATGAAAGACATTCTTTTTAAACAAATGGCAAAATTCTTTTATAGAACCCGCCGTACCATAATAAAGCCCCGCTTGAATTGCTTCTGTGGTAGAAGTACCATAAACATGTTCCGGCTTCATAATTTCAACAGAAGTAAGATTTGCAGTTCCGCCGGCCAAAGCATCAACAGAAATCTTTAAGCCTGGCATAATCACGCCGCCAAGAAATTCCTTGTTTTTAGACACAAGCTCAGCAGTAATGGCAGTTCCCATATCCACAATAATCAGATTTTTTTCGGGATAAAGCTGAACAGCGCCCATTGCAGCCGCAATCAAATCTGCACCAATTTCTTTAGGATTTGAATAACGAAGTTTGAGCCCGGTTTTAATTCCAGCCTGAATAAAAAGCGGTTCCTTAGAAAGATATTTTACACACGCATTTGAAAGCGAATGATTTACAGCCGGCACAACACTACAGCAACCGATTTTTTCAATCTGCTGCCAGTCGTAACCATTTTCGCGAAGCACCGAGCGCAAAAACACGCCAATTTCATCTGAACTGGAATTAATATCTGTGGAACGCCTGAATCTAAAGACACAATAGTCTCCCTCAAAAAGTCCACACGCTGTTGAAGTATTTCCAACATCAATTGTAAGTATCATACATTCCCCCTTTAAAAATAATTCTGCGGGAATGCAAATTAAGTTTTGTGAGTCATAGTACCTGTCCCCCTTGGATCAAGTCTTTAGAAATGTAAACCCTTTCGGGCAGCGCTGAACCAGCCAAAGCCAGCACAACAAAAAAAGCGAGAATCAATTCCAAACGGTAACTGTCCTCGCCTTGTAGAATAGTGATTTATGACGTTTTTGTCAAATTTGTCAGATTTGTCGAAAATAATCTGTAGCCATTTTTTGTTTTATTTAGCCATTACTTATTCCTTAAAGAAGACAGGCTGTTTATCTTCAGAAATTTTTCTGACGGTTTGGGTAAGAGTCTTTTGCAACTGTGTAATTGGAATAATCTGTGCCGTATCTACCAACATATTATCACCTCGTGTTTATATAATAATATGTATTTTTCTATATAGTAAAGTATGATTTTGATAATTACAGTTTTCCAAAAAGCACAAAGCCTTAATTTCAAGCAAAAAATTTTTATTTTTCTATAGCAAAATTCTCACTGAGAAATTTTAAAAACTCAGTGAGAAATTTTAAAAACTCACTGAGAATTTTTTAAAAGTCAGTGAGAATTTTCAAAAACTCAGTGAGTTTTTTGTTCGAGGAAAAAAGGCTTATAAAACAACTACTTTTAGCTATTTAATAGAAAACAATGTTCCAACAGCGCCGTCTTGCAAAAGTGTTGTAAGGGCATTTTCTTTTCCGCCGTTTGCAAGCAGCATTTCGATTCCGTACTCGGTAACTTTTTCTGCGGCTTGAATCTTTGTTTCCATACCGCCGGTGCCAAAGGCATTTGTATCGCCAATTTTAATTGATTTACGAAGTTCTGGAATGTTTTCAACTGATTCAATCAGTTTTGCTTGTGGGTTTGTTTTTGGATTATCGGAATAAACGCCGTCTATGTCGCTGAACAAGATCAAAAGGTCGGCGCTCCACAAAATAGCGGTAAGTGCGCTTAAATTGTCGTTATCGCCAATTTTGATTTCATCAAAACTTACGCTGTCGTTTTCGTTGATGATTGGCACAACACCTTCGTCTACAAGTGTAAAAAGTGTGTTGCGAATATTCAGCGAGCGGTGCTCGTTTCTAAAATCATCTTTGGTAAGCAAAAGCTGGCCAATATGAATGCCCTGCTTTTGAAAGGCTTTGCGCCACTGGTGCATTAATTCAACCTGGCCAATTGAACAAAGTGCCTGGCGGTAATGCACGTCTTTTTTACGCGCCCATTCTTTTGTGGTAGAAACACCTGCAACCTGCGCTCCAGAAGAAACAAGAATTATTTGCTTTCCCTGTTTGATAAGCTGCGCGCACTGTTCTGCAAAAGATGCCATAAACTCTGTATTTTGAGTTCCGTCTTCTTTTGCAAGTGTATTTGAACCGATTTTGATAACTATTTTGCGTGCCTTTTTAAGGCTTTCATTAATTTTGTTCATCTTATCTGCCCTTCTCCATCAATTAAATATTTTGTGGTTGTCAGAACTTTGATTCCCATTGGGCCGCGCACATGAAGTTTTTGTGTACTGATTCCAAGTTCTGCGCCAAAGCCAAACTCGCCGCCGTCTGTAAAGCGTGTGCTTGCATTTACATAAACGCAGCTTGCGTCAATCATAGACTGAAAGAGTCTTGTATTTGCGCGACTTTCAGAAACTATGCTTTCGCTGTGCTTTGTGTTGTGCGAATTGATGTAGCTGATTGCTTCTTCAATTGAATTAACTGTTTTGATGCAGCATTCATAATCAAGATATTCGTTGCCAAAGTCTGCGTCGGTGGCTGGAATGGCGCTCTTTAAATGAGAAATAGCACGTTCATCGGCATGCATTTTTACGCGGCCGGCAAAAGTTGCTTCTAGTTTTGATAAGAATTCTGCAGCAACTTTGCTATGAACTACAATGCACTCTATTGCGTTACAAACGCTTGGGCGCTGAATTTTTGCGTTTTCAGCAATTTTGCAAGCCATATCTAAATTTGCAAATTCATCAATATAAAGATGACAAACGCCGCTACCAGTTTCTATAACCGGCACTTTAGCGTTGCGAACAACATTTTCAATCAGTTTTTTGCCGCCGCGTGGAAGACAAACGTCTATCATTCCAACAGCTGTCAAAATCTGATCTACATCGCTATGGTCGTGCTCGCGAACTTCTACTAGTTCAATTGCTTCTGGAACGCCACCGGCAACGCCAGCCAATGCCTCGCGAATAACGCGAACAATTTCTTTATTTGAATTATAAGCCGAAGAAGAACCGCGAAGCAAAATTGCATTTCCACTTTTATAGGCAAGGCTGAATGCATCAACTGTAACATTTGGGCGGCTTTCGTAAATAATTGCCACAACTCCAAGCGGTACTCGAACCTGGCGAATTGTCATTCCATTAGGAGCCTTCCAACCTGCAACTTCTTCTCCAACGGGGTCTGTCTGACCAATTACAATGCGAAGGCTTTCAATAATGCCGTCGATTCGCTTGTCATTAAGCATAAGGCGGTCAATAATTGATTCAGAAATGCCGGCAGCGCGCGCGTTTTTTACATCTACGTCGTTTGCAGAAATTATAGAGCCGCGATTTTTATCCAGCGCTTGTACTACTGCGCACAAAGCAGCATTTTTTTCACTTGCATTCAAAAGCGCAAGTTTTTGGCTTGCAGCACGCAAAGAATCAGTTGTGGTTTTTAAGTTCATAGGAATCTCCTTAAAAAAAAAGACCGGAACTCTGCTAAGCTCCGGTCTGCTAAAATCAAAAACTAGTAATTTGCAAGGAAATACATTCCGAGCAGCATAGCTAACCGGCACTTTTCTTCTGACCATTCAGTTTTGGGAGGAAGGTTTGAAATGTACCACCAGAAAATTCCAAATTCCGGATCAATGCGGAGAGTATATTCTGCAAAATCTGGAGTGTCCGGCTTTTGTCCGAACATAAGGAATACAGCCTGGTTAATTAGCTGAAGGAAAAGAACATAATTGTCTTTCCAAGAATTGTTGCTTAAGAAAACATCAAGCTGATAAAGCAGCTGATCTTTCAATGCAATGTCCGATTTTTCAACCCAGGTTTTTTGAACAAGAAGGGTTAAATTATTTTTGAAGCTCGACACCAGCTTTTCTGCTGCATCTTCCTTCATTTTTGAAAAACCCTTTCCCGAACCAAACGCAGCGGCAATTATATCGGCAGACGATTCGTAAGACTTTTCTTTATCCAAAAAAGTAGCAAGCGAATCAATTGTTTTTGAGTCTAAAAATTCTGTAAGTATGTCGGCCTGTTTAGTCATATTGTAGATATTAAAGATTTATGCAAAATTGGTCAAGTTTAGGTCTTAAGGACATCGCATTGTAACAACAAAATTTTTAAGACCAAAAAATCGGCATTTTGTTATAGCGGATTTTTTTATTTTATTTACGCAACCGAAAAAAATATCGAATTGGACAAAGCACGCAGCGGCGGCGAGCATAAAATACACTCTGAGCGTCTTTGCAGACTTGCATAAAAACAATCTGAGGATTTTACGAAGTAAAACCGCAAGATTGTTTCACAAAAACGCGAATCGTGTATTTTATGCTCGCCGCCGCTGCGTGCTTTTTATAATACGCTTAACCAAACGCACTTATTCTTGTAATATTTTTGGGAATTGGATATTATGACAAAAAACTACATCGACTTTTATAAAGCGGTGATAGGTTAAACTTTTATTCAATTTTTTGGACTTGACCAAAAAGGCAGGTACTTTATGAAAAAAATTTTACTCCATATAACAGGCTCAATTTCATGCTACAAAGCATGCGAACTTACAAGTCTTCTTACAAAACAAGGCTTTGAAGTTCAGGCTTCTCTTTCGCAAGGCGCATTAAAATTTTTGCAACCGGCAGTTTTCGAAGGCCTTTCTCACAAAAAAGCACTTACACCAGATATGTTTGCCGGCGTTCCAGATTGCATTCCACATATAACGTTAGCTCAAAAATGGGCAGATTTAATTATGATTTATCCGGCTAGTGCAAACTGCATTGCTCGTCTTGCCAGCGGCCTAAGCGATGATTTATTTGGTGCAACCTTTTTAGCAAATAATTTTGAAAAACCAGTTTTGCTCGCTCCAGCAATGAATTCAAATATGTTTGCACACCCTGCAATTCAAGAAAATCTAAAAAAACTTGAAAGCTGGGGAACAAAAATTCTTCCAACCGAAGAAGGCAGACTTGCCTGCGGCAGCGTTGGAAAAGGTAAACTGATTTCGCCAGAAGCAGCGCTCGATTTTATAAAAGGTGCATTATGAGAATTTTGATTACCGGCGGCGGTTGCAGAGAATACATTGACAGCGTTCGCGTTGTAACAAATTCTTCTACCGGGCGAACTTCGGCCGAACTTGCAGATTTTTTTGCAGAAAAAGGCCACGAAGTTACGCTTATTACAGCGGAAAGTGCAATAAAAGCAAAGCACGCTACTGTAAAAGTTATTGTATTTGGAACCGGCGCAGAACTTTCGCACGCTATAGAAAACGAACTTTGTGCAAAGCCATACAACGCTGTTATACACGCGGCGGCAGTTAGCGATTATGTGCCTGCACAAATTATTATTGGCGGCCAAACTTTTAAGGCCGGAAAAGAAGTTTCAAAACTGCATTCTGAAAATGATTTAACTGTTGTTTTTAAGCCCGCTCCAAAAATTGCAGATTCTTTGCATGAATGGGCAAAAAAAGGCGGAAATCCAAATGCAAAAATCATCTGTTTTAAACTCACAAATAATGCAGATCAAAACGAAAAAAACAGAGCTGTAACAAAACTTTTTTCGCACAGCAATTCTGATTATATAGTAGCAAATGATCTTTCTGAAATCACAAAAGATTTGCACCCTTTTAAGATTATTGATTCAAAAGGCCAGATTTTTGCCAGCGGACAAAACAACGAAAGTATGGCTAATGCACTTTTATTTCTTTTAGAATTAGAATCGGAGAAATAATATGATTCTGACTTTAGATGCAGGAAACAGCAGACTTTCATGCGGCATTTTTTTAGAAGACAAAATGATTTTTAGTTTTGGCTGCGAAACTAAAGAGATTTGCGAAAAGCAGTTTTGTGATTTTTTGAGCACAAAATTAAATGAAAACGGCATTTTACAAAATCAGATTTCTGCTATTGGCTTTTGCTCTGTTGTTCCTGCAATAAATCAGATTGTAAAAAATGCCTGCTTAAAACTTTTTAATAAAGAACCTTTGCTTTTAACTGCTGATGTAAAAACCGGCTTAAAAATAAATTACGAAAACGCAAACAAACTTGGTTCAGACAGAATTGCAGCCGCAATTGGCGCAATTTGTTTGCAAAGCGAACGCAAAAATCTGATTGTTGTAGATATGGGAACTGCAACAACGGTAGACGCAATTTCTAAAAACAGCGAGTTTATGGGCGGCGCGATTCTTCCAGGAATTAAATTAATGGTAAAAGCACTTTCGGGCGGAACCGCGCAATTGCCGCCAATTGAACTTTTTGAACCACAAAACGCCTGCGGCAACTCAACGCAAACTTGTATCCGCTCAGGCATTTTTTACGGCGCGCTAGGTGGAATTCGCGAACTTATTTTACGCTACACAAAAGAAACGTTCCACAACGAAAAACCCGTTGTAATTGCAACCGGCGGTTTTTCCAAACTCTTTGAAACCCAAAATATATTCGATTTTATAGAAGAAAACCTCGTTCTTTTAGGCCTAAAGAAGATTATTCTATCTCATTCTTTAACCAAATAAAACAACCGAAAATTTGTAAAAAGAATTCTTCTTTGTTTTCATTTTTTTATACTCAAGTAAAACAGCCAATGACTGAAGAATCTTTATCCCAAAAATCAATATGATAAATCATTCGGCATTCCCATATTGTTATAAATGACTTGAAAATTATTCTTAAATAAATAAGTTTTAATTAAAATTTAATTTGACAATTTGGATTCTTCATGCAATAATTGTTTTATATACGAATAACAAATTTCAATAAGTAACTTATGGAAGTCATTTTTTCTAAATTTTTATACAACGTAACATATTTCTCTCCACATTACTTTTTTCTCATTCAATATGTACAAGAAAAGTATCCACTTATAAACAATACTAATCTAAACAAGGAGAAAATCTATAATGAATCCAATAAAAAACTATGAATTACCTAGTTCTATTAAAGAACTTTACAGTAAAGTTTCATCCGAAACCATCAACATGGAAGACAATGAACAAGTTTATGGCAAAAGTGATTGCCAAGTTCGTTTCAGCGGCGGACGTGAGTGTGGAAATTTGGGAAAATTTGGCCATAAATAAGTATTTAATTAAATATTTAAAAAATATTAAAAAATAAACAAAGTGGATACTTTTCTTTTAAGGATTTTTATATGACATTTGAGCTAGTTACTACAAAAGAATGCAATCTTAATTGCAAATATTGTTTTGAAGGAAAAAAACAAAAACATTATTTGTCTGTTGAAACAATTCCAAGTATTCTAAAATTCATCAACACATATATTGAGAATGATTTTATCTATAATAAAAATATCATTAAAATTGATTTTAATGGTGGAGAAGCACTTCTTAATAAAAAGTTTATTACAGAATTTATTAATATAACCAAAAATAATGGATATAACTATTCTATTACGACAAACGGTATTCTTATAGATGATTCGCTTATCGAACTAATAAACAAACATAAAATCGATATACAAATGAGTTTAGACGGCAAAGAAAAAACTCATAATTTAAATCGAAAATTTTATAATGAACAAGGAAGTTTTGATATAACATTTTCTAAAGCTAAAAAATTAAAAGAACGGTTTTGGAAAAAAGATTTCTCTATAAGTTTGGTATTTACTCCTGATACAGTTAGTTATTTGGCTGAAAATATCGAATATCTTCTAGAAAATGGATTTCATAATATCTCTTTTTGTGCTTGTTTAGATTATAAATGGGATGCAAATAATATAAAAGAATTTGGAATCCAAATTAAAAAAATTGGAAAAACCTACATAGAATTTCTTGAAAAAGGTGAACAAATATATTTATCACAAATAAATAATGCTATAGATATTGTTTTACATAATTATCCAAAACCACAATGTAGTGCTTGCACTGATACAATAGCAATATTACCAAACGGGAATATATTACCATGCGGAGGGTTTGTTGGTTGTGAAAATGAAGATGAAATAGTAATTGGAAATATCAACAAAACATTTGATCTTGCTAAAATATCAGATTATTTATCACCCCAACAATTTATTACACAAAATGAAGAATGTAATTCGTGCATTTTAAATAAAAGATGCCATCACGATTGCTTTGCAGTAAACAATCGTATAATGCATAACAAATATAAAACCTGCCCAGATTTCTGTAAATTAAACCAATTATCAATTATGGAAGCAGATTTAGTTACGGATCATCTCATTAGGACAAAAAATAAAACTTTTTTGGAGAACTATAATGAATTATTTAAGAAATAAAAACTTTCTTATTTTCGTTACAATACTATATGTATTTTATAGTTTCACATCATGCAAAACAAAATATGACCTAAGCGCAGAAGAAAAGTCTAGTTCACAAATACTCCATAATTTATCTTCAAAAAAAATTATTTTTCTTGGTGAAAATCATGATGATGTTTATGTTATAAAGTTTTTAACTAATCATCTGGAAGAATTTTATAATGCTGGTATACGTTATATTTTTTTTGAAACTGGTGATGACGGTTATCTTTCCGATTCCAACATAAACGAATACACTTTTGAAATCGTACCTCCATGGAGTTTATACGCATGGAAATATGAACAACACATTTTAGAACAAAAAATACAAAATATTAACAAAAAACATTCTACTTCGCAAATCAAAACAATTTGGCCTGAATATAACTTAGAAATTCCTCAAACACTGAATCCAATTGAAATACTTAATATGCGTGATAATATAATCCAAAAATGTATAATCGATACACTTTCAACTTCAGATAATAATGAAAAGGCTATTGTCCTATACGGTGCCGATCATGGTTCGTATAAATCAGAACCATATAACTTTGATAATAGTTTAACTATTGAATGGAAACCTGCAGGTGTATACTTAAAAAATTACTTTGGTGATAATTTATGTACATATCGTTTTTTCGCCTTTGATTCTAACAAAGCAGAAAAAGTAATTTACAAAAATAAAGAAGACTGTGTAATTCTTTCGGGGAAAAATTTGAAAAATTTTATTCCTGAAGAATATAACAATATTGTTGATCATATTGCCGTATATAAAACCCCAATATATGGAACCATTTATCCATATATAAAAAATGCTCAAAATTATAAAGTTCTATTCAACAATGCAAATTTATTTTTTAAGGATTCTTACAATATAAAAACAAAATTTGATTATATAGAAAAATTATTCTCTGTGTATTATTTAGCTTATCAGAATGAAACTGGTCTTATTATAACTTATGATAATTTCCCTGATATTTCAAACAATCTTTCAGCACCTTCATTAAATGAAACTACATCAGAAGAAATATATAATCTAGAAGAATATATGAAATATTTATATGCCAACAATTGCATCGAAGAATATTTATTTTCACCAAAGAAAGATAATACAATTGATTATATAATAACAAATATGCTTCACGCCAAAAAATTAAATTCTCGAGATATTTGGCCTCAATATTGGCTTAGTTATTTTCTCACAGAAAAAGCTATTTTATCAGAAAAAAAATCTGATTATCAAAAAGCTTTACAAGCTTGGGAAGCGTTATTGCAATACGATTTATTATATGCAAGCCCAGTATTAAAAATCTCTTATCAAAAAATTGGACTGTGCGCAAAGCATTTAAATGATATTGAAAAATACAATTTTTATAACGAGAAAATGGCAAAGGTTTCGCCACTGCTCAATTTTGATTATAAAGATTTTATTTATTTTGGATATTAATTATGATTTTACAAGAATATGAAAATCTTTCTTCTCCTTTGTTAAAAAAATATTTTATTTTATCAATTATTGGATTATTCTGTTTATTAATCATTGTTTTCACTTGTCATCTGGATGAAACAATAACTGCAGATGGAATTATAAGAACAAATTCTATTGAAGCTTCTGTGCAAACTCTATTTTCTGGAAAAGTAGATAATATCTTTTATGAAAACACACAAATTGTTCAAAAAGGACAAGTACTATTCACTCAAAACTGTAAATATGAAAAAGAATATTTAAAAAACCTAAGAAACATTGAAAATCTTTATGACCAAAATATTAGTTCATTAAAACAACTTGAAAAGTTATTAAACAATACAACAATAATTAAATGCATATTCGACCCTGAAATAATGAAAACTAATTCGATATATTCAAGTTTTGTAAATCAATATAGAAATCTTCAAAACGAATTAAATGCAAAAGAAAATTATTATGAACGCCAAAAACTTTTATACCCAAGTGTAATTTCTCAACAAGATTTTGAAAATATTGAAAACGACTTCATTCAAAAAAAATTAAACTTCTCAAGTTGGATTGAAGATAAAAAAATAGAAGTATATGAAAATATATTGGTAAACTCACAAAAATTAGAAGAGTGTAGATTTCAAATTTTTCAGACAGAAAAAAAAATCGAAAATTCAAGTGTAAAGGCTAATCAGACAGGGATTATAAACGAAATTATTAAACTCAATTCAGGTGACTATCTTAATGAAGGAAATATTGTTCTCAAAATAATTCCGATTGATAATCAATTAAAAGCTGTTATAAATGTAAATAACTCGAATATCTCAAAAATAAATCTTGGCCAAGAAGTAATATTTCAAATCAAAGATCTTCCCTATACTAAATATGGAAAACTGAAAGGTACTGTAAGTTTAATTCCAAGTGATGCAATAATTGCTGATACAGTATATTTTCCTGTAGAAGTTGTTCTAGATAAAAACTTCTTACAAACTAGATATAAATTCAAAAACTCTGAAAAAATCTATATTAAAATAGGAACAAAAATAACAGCAAAAATTGTTGTCGATAAGAACTCTATTTTTCAGAAACTATTACAAAAGTTGGTATTTTATGATAACTAAAAATACATTCAAAAGAATAATCAATTTAATATCGGTATATAAAAAAGAAATAATTCTAACTATAACTTTAACTCTATTAATTTCCCTTGTAGGAATTATAGATTCTTTACTTTTGAGCTATTTAATAGATAATGTATTATATTCAAATGCAAAAATTACACTTTTTACAATTTCAATAATTATGATATTGCTAGCTATTTTTCAAATATCGCTAAAAGGTCTTAAAAATTTACTTATACAAAAGATTTCCTACAAAATGGATATTGATTTTATAAAAAAATTTTATGATAAAGTATTAAAAATACATTATCCCTTCTTTGAAAAACATAAAAACGGAGAATTAACATCTAGATTAAACGATACTAGAATGGCCAGAGAGGCTTTTTCCGAAGGATTTATTTCAATAATAGCTGATATAATTATGTTTTTTGTTATCGGTTTTACTCTTTTTGAATT
This sequence comes from Treponema sp., assembly GCA_017962415.1. GTDB lineage: Bacteria > Spirochaetota > Spirochaetia > Treponematales > Treponemataceae > Treponema_D. The sequence continues at coordinate 81,722 of JAGCVK010000042.1, forward strand.
AAATTCAGCACTTTTTTTAATCCAACTACTTTCTGTTGCCATTTTATGTATTATAGTTATAGTTTTTGGTAAATTTTTTGACAAAGAGTATCCAATTTCAATGGAAAAATACGCTGACTTCCAATCTTTTATAACAGAAAGCTTTGCTGGGATAGAAGTTATCAAAACAACTCCTTCGATAAAATCTTTCAATAACAGATTCGATAATCAGCAAATCCAATATATCAAACAAAGTTGGAAAATAGATGAACATACCATTATGCAAAACAGTTTTTGTTCCGCTATCGAAAAACTGACTTTTGTTTTTCTACTAATAACAGGTTCCCTTTTTGTAATGAAAGAAAGAATGAGTTTAGGCCAAGTTGCTAGTTTTTTGGCACTTAGCGGTTTTTTCACAACATCTGTAGGAAATTTATTAGATTTGCAAGCTGGAATTCAAGAAGCCTTTGCCGCAATAAAAAGACTTTTTGATATCTTAGATGAAGATGTAGAAGTTATAAAGACAAAAAAGCGCATATCTAATTATGTACCCCAAATAATATTTAAGGATGTAAGTTTCAGTTATAAAAAAGATCACATTCTTTATAACAATTTTAATATTACCATTAGTCCTGGAGAATGGATCAGTTTTGTTGGAAAAACAGGATGCGGAAAAACGACTTTTATTAAACTCTTACTAAAACTTTATCATCCCCAAAATGGAGTTATTTATTGGAATAATGAGGATATACAAAAATTGAACACAAATTCTATTAGAAGCAGAATTGCATATATTTCACAAGATGTTTTTCTTTTTTCAGGTACTATTATTGACAATATAACAATGTTTGATGAATCCATTCCAGCTGAAATTGTTATTGAAACAATTAAAAAAGTTGGGCTTTATGAAAAAATATCTAATCTTGAAAATGGCTTATATACAATCATTGGTGAAAGAGGATTTTCTCTATCTGGTGGTGAAAAACAGAAAATTGCAATTTGTAGAGCATTAATAAAAGACCCTTTACTAATAATAATGGATGAAGCCACAAGTAATCTCGATAGCAATTCTGAGAAAGAAATTTTAAAAATAATTTTACAACAAAAATCTGAAGGTAAAAGTATAATATCTATTGCCCATCGACTTACTACAGTAGAACAAAGTGATAAAATTTATGTTCTTGATTCAGGTAAAATTGTTGAAGAAGGAAATTTTAAATATTTAAAAAACGCAAATGGTGTATTTTCTAAAATGCTTCACAATGAGCAAACTTACAAAAAGCAACCGGTTTCCGTAGAAAGAGAATTAGGGAAATGATATAATGAACAACGGTTAGGCTATGGAGCTGCGCGAGCCCAAAAGGGCGAGCGGCCTCTTTGTAAAGAGGCTGGAGCGATAGCGGAACAGCGTAACAGCCGACCCGAGCGGAGTGAGGAAGCGCGGAGCGCTGACGAACGGAGCGAGGGGAACCGCCAACAAAATTGTAGAAATTTGGCCGAAAAGGTCTTATACAGGAGTATAAAATGAAAACTGTTGCAGGTATTGATCTTGGAACACAGAGTATGAAGGTCGTAATTTACGACTACGAAAAGAAAGAAATTATCGAAAAGGCAAGCTGCCCAATGGAGCTGATTTCTGAAGCTGACGGAACTCGCGAACAGAAAGCTGAATGGTTTGACAAGGGGCTTGAAGTTTGTTTTGGAAAATTGAGCGCAGAAAACAAGGCAACTATCGAAGCTATTGGCGTTTCTGGTCAGCAGCACGGTTTTGTTCCGCTTGGAGCAGACGGAAAACCTTTGTACAACATTAAACTTTGGTGCGATACTGCAACTACTGAACAATGTGCTTACATTACTAAAAAAGCTGGCGACGACAAAAAAGTTGTAAAATTGCTTGGCAATTTAATGCTTCCTGGCTTTACTGCTCCAAAAATCTTGTGGCTTAAAGATAATAAACCTGAAGCATTTGCGGCTCTCAAATATATTATGCTTCCTCACGACTATTTGAACTGGAAACTTACTGGCGAATACGTTATGGAATACGGCGACGCTTCTGGTACTGCTCTTTTTGATTCTGCAAACCGCTGCTGGTCTAAAAAGATTTGTGATATTATTGATTCTAAACTTTATGATTTGCTTCCAAAATTGATTGAACCTAGTGCACCTGCTGGAAAAGTTAGCGCCGAAGCTGCTAAGGCTTATGGTATTCCTGCTGGCATTCCTGTTTCTGCTGGTGGTGGCGACAATATGATGGGTGCTGTTGGAACTGGTACTGTTGCAGACGGATTCCTTACTATGTCTATGGGAACTTCTGGAACTCTTTACGGATATTCTGACAAACCGATTAACGACCCAGCTAATGGTTTGAGCGGCTTCTGTTCTTCAACTGGCGGTTGGCTCCCACTTCTTTGTACTATGAACTGTACTGTTGCAACTGAATTTGTTCGCGGTCTTTTCCAGATGGACGTAAAAGAGCTGGACGGCGAAGCTGCCAAAGCTCCTTGCGGAAGCGAAGGTGTTCTTGTATTGCCTTTCTTTAATGGTGAAAGAACTCCAAACTTGCCAAATGGTCGTGCAAGTATTACTGGCCTTACTTCTGCTAACACAAACCGCGCAAATATTGCACGCGCTTCTTTGGAATCTGCTGTATTTGCTATGCGCGGCGGCCTTGACGCATTCCGCAAACTTGGCTTCCAGCCTAAAGAAATCCGCTTAATTGGCGGTGGTTCTAAATCTCCTCTTTGGCGCCAGATTGCAGCTGATATTATGAATCTTCCAATTCGCGTTCCTGCATTGGACGAAGCAGCAGCTCTTGGTGGAGCAGTTCAGGCTTTGTGGTGTCTTAAAAATCAGAATGGTAAATGCGATATTGCTCAGCTTTGCGCAGAACACATTAAACTTGATGAATCAAAGAGCGCAAACCCAATTGCAGCAAATGTTGCAGCTTACGACGCAGCTTATGCAGAGTACAACAAAGTGCTCGATAAGGTTGCACCGCTTTACGTTTAATTAACGCATTTTTGCTTAGCAAAAAGTGCTAAAATAAAAAAAGACCGCCTTTTGGTTACTTTAACCAAAAGGCGGTCTTTTTTTGCAGTTAGTTTCTAAAAACCCAAAAACTATTTGCTCAATTCAAATTGAACTGGAATAAGAATCTGCACATCTACTATTTCATCTTCGGAATGAGCTACTGTTGTATTCATATCAGCTATACTCATATCTGCCATATTCAAAATAATATAATCATCATTCTGGTAAATAAATTTCATCAAACGAGTTTCTTTGCCTCGCTGCAAATTTGCAACTTCCATGCACATAGCAAAGTATGCTGCAAATTTGTCGGCACCCATTAACTCTTTTATTTTTGCAAGAGGCATACCTTTTAAACAAATATCATTGTAATAATCAGAACCGTCAACTGAAGTAATTTTCAATTCAGTTATTGGCTCATACATAAAAAGCAAAACAAGTTGATCATCTGTCATATTCTCCAACTCATTTAGCTTAAATTCTCCCATTTCCATAATTGCATAGGAACTAACTTTGTTGTCATTGGCAGATGTTGAAGCACAACCAAACATCAAAAATGCCAAGGCAACAGTCAAAATCGCAAATAATTTGTTTTTCATAAAAAATTCTCCTAGAAAAAATTATTTGTTGAAATAATATTCTATATTAAGTGCAATGTCTACAGTAGCTTTTATTTGCAGTTTTGCAAAAATCTTATAAACAAATCCTATAACCATTTATAAAAAACTAGTATTAGGCACAAAAGGCCTTTTTGATTAACATACTAAACTACTAGGGAATAGGACAACCCAAACCCTTAAATAAGAATCAAACAACAAAGAGGTATTAATATGGCAGATTATGGAACAGCAAATCCAGACGGAAAATTCTGGAATAAAGAACTGGAAACTTTACCACGCGAACAGCTCGAAGCAAAACAGCTTGAAGACTTAAAAGAAATTGTGCAGTTTGCTTATGATAATGCACCTTATTATAAAAGAAGTTTTGACCAGGCCGGCGTAAAACCAAGCGACATTAAAACACTTAAAGATATTGAAAAATTTCCTTTTATTAATAAAAAAACACAGCGCGACACACAAGGCGTAGGCTCTTTTCTTGGTGAACTTGCAGCAGCTCCAGAAGAAGACGTTGTATTCATTTCAACATCTTCAGGCTCAACTGGAGTTCCAACCGTAAGTCCTTTTACAAAAAAAGATTTTGATGAATTCCAGGACACAGAAAGCCGCTGGTTCTATCAAATAGGAATGAGAAAAAACGACCGTTACGTTCACGCGCTAAACTTTTCGCTTTACGTTGGCGGCCCAGATGTAATAGGTGCACAAAATCTTGGAGCTCTTTGTATTTGGGGCGGAACACTTCCAAGTGAAAGACTTCTTTTTGTGCTAAAACAGTATCAGCCAACAATAATATGGACAAGCCCAAGTTACGCATGGCAGCTTGGAGAAAAGGCACTAAAAGCCGGTTACGATCCAAAAAAAGATTTTAATATTAAAAAAATCATTGTAGCAGGCGAACTTGGTGGTTCAATCAGCTCAACACGCAAAGCAATAGAAGACATTTGGGGCGCCGAAGTTTACGACTTTTACGGACTTTCAGATATTTTTGGAGCTTGTGCTGCACAATGTGAGTATCACGACGGACTTCACATAGCAGAAAACCACATACTTGTAGAAACCGTAGACCTTAAAACCGGCGAAGTACTTCCACCAGGCTCAACAGGCGAACTCGTATTTACAACCTTGCGCAAACACGCCCGCCCACTCATTCGCTTTAGAACAGGCGACATTGGCCGCATAGACCTTACACCATGTAAATGTGGCCGCACACACGGAAGAATCCACATTCTTGGCCGCAAAGATGATATGTTCATAGTAAGTGCCGTAAACGTATTCCCAAGCGATATAGAAGCCGTAATCCGCGACGAAAAAGATTTGACCGGCGAATACCTTATCCGCATTTTTGAAAAAGACTTTACCTGCAAGTTCTCCGTTGAAGTTGAAAAATCAAGTTCAAGCACAAAAACCGACGAAGAAGTTGCCGCTCTCACAAGTGCAGCGCTCAAAGGCCGAATTGGTGTAAAACCTGCAAGCGTTATTGTTCACAAAGACGGCGAGCTCAACACAAGAAGCGAGCATAAATCTAAACGAATTATTGACGAACGAAATTTAACTTACAATATTTAATAATTTGGGCGTTACCCGGAAGGCTGGCCGTTCCCGCCCAGCCTTCCGGGTCGCTACGCTCGCGGTTCCCTAACGGTCAGCCCCTTGCCAGCGGCGCTTCGCGCCGCTGGCTGCGGTGGCCGCCTTCGGCGCCGCTCACATCGCTAACGCAACACGCAAAACAATTAATTTACGGAGAATCTTATGAAATCAAACCTAGAACTAAACAATCTTTTTACAGATCCGCAAACCATTTCTCCAACCGCACTACCCGACTACACAACCCTTGATTTTATAAGCAACGGCTCACACATTTACGGAGAAATAATGTGGCCGTCCGACAAGCACCCAAAACCACATCCGTGTGTAATAATGCTGCACGGGTTTCCGGGCACAGCCCGCAACGACGATATTTCGCACGCGCTTTGCAGAATCGGTTGCGTTGTACTAGTTCCGCATAATCGCGGCGCTTGGGGAAGTCAGGGAAAATACCTGATTACCAATTGTATCGAAGATGCACAAAATCTTGCAGAATACGCACATTCCCAAGAATTCACAGAAAAATACAACGTAGACCCAAATCAGATTTTTTTGCTTGGTCACAGTATGGGCGCAAATTCTGCCTTAAATGCCGGCCGTAAAATCAGCTGGATAAAAGGCCTTATTTTGCTCACACCTTATGATCCAACCCGCTACTTAAACCGCAGCAAAGAAAGCTATTTTCGTTCCCTTTTAGAAGAAGGCAAAATTCTTCAATCAGACGGAATTGATGCAATCTACGAAGATGTTGTTATTAATAAAGAAGAAATAAGTCATCCAAAAGCATATAATCAGGTAAAAAACAAAAATATTCTTGTTGTTGCTGCAAAATATGATTCTGTTTCGCCAATTAACGAAATGGTTTTGCCTCTTTGGGAACAGCTTGCCGCAAATGCAAAAAACACTTCGGCAATTCAAAAAATGCTTGAATTCCCAACTGAACACGGACTTTTAGGCCGCAGAATCAGCGTAATTACCGAAATTGCGAATTTTATAGAACAAGTTTGCAATTCATAATAAAATATCGCAAACAAAAAACAACAACTGTTTTCGCAGGAGAAAAATATGCCAAACCTTTCAAATAGAACGTCCACTTTTACCGACAGCGTAATTCGCAGAATGACCCGCATTTCAAATCAGTATGGCGCTGTAAATCTTTCGCAAGGCTTTCCTGATTTTGAGCCGCCGCGCCCCATTTTAGAGCGTTTGGCTCAAGTTTCCCGCGAAGACTTTCATCAATATTCTATAACCTGGGGCGCGCAAAACTTCCGCGAAGCCTTAGCTGCAAAAATCAAACACTTTTCACAAATTCAAGTAGACCCAAACTCCGAGCTTGTAGTAACCTGCGGCTCCACAGAAGCTATGATGGCCGCAATGATGAGCGTTACAAATCCTGGCGATAAAGTAATTGTTTTTTCGCCTTTTTACGAAAATTACGGTGCCGACACTATTTTAAGCGGCGCTCAGCCAATTTATGTTCCGCTAAATCCGCCGGAATTTAACTTTGACCCGGAAGTTCTCGAAAATGCTTTCCGCCAAAAACCTAAAGCAATTATTGTCTGCAATCCGTCTAACCCTTGCGGAAAAGTTTTTACCCGCCAGGAGCTAACTATTATTGCCGACCTTGCAAAAAAATACGACGCTTTTGTTATTACCGACGAAGTTTACGAACATATTTTATACAAGCCAAACGTTCATACTTATATGGCAAGTCTTCCTGGAATGAAAGACCGCACTATTACCTGCAATTCTCTTTCAAAAACTTATTCAATTACCGGCTGGCGACTCGGCTATGTTCAGGCAAACCCAGAAATCATAGAGCGTGTAAAAAAAGTTCACGACTTTTTAACTGTTGGCGCTGCAGCTCCGCTTCAGGAAGCAGCAGTTACCGGCCTTAAATTTGGCGATGAATATTATCAGGAGCTTCAAGAAAAATACACGCACAAGCGAAATCTTTTTTTGCAAGGTTTGCGCGACATTGGTCTTAAGCACACAGAACCTCAAGGCGCTTATTATATTTTAATTGACATCAGCGAGTTTGGTTTTGAAGATGATAATCTATTTGCACAAGCGCTTGCCCGCGACGTTGGCGTTGGAGCTGTTCCAGGTTCTTCGTTTTTTAAAGAGCCGGAAAACCGCTATATTCGGCTTCATTTTGCAAAAAAAGACGAAACTTTGAACGAAGCACTAAACCGGCTTTCTCAAATCAAAAACAAAATCAAAAAATCATAAAAACTTTTTGTAAATAACTTATTTGATTTTCTTTTGCTGGAAGTTGTGCGAAAAAAAAATTCGCGCTACAATCAATTATCTGATTTGCAAAAGGAAATCAAAATGACAATTCAACAGCTAAAATATGTAATTGGAATTGCAGAAACCGGCTCTTTTAACAAAGCGGCAGAAAAACTTTTTGTTTCTCAACCCTCTTTAACCAGTACAATTCACGACCTTGAAAATGAACTTGGCATTTCTATTTTCCACAGAAGCGGGCGCGGTGTTACGCTCACAAACGACGGCCAGGAATTTGTTTCAAATGCAAGACAGGTTTATTTGAATTTTATGAATCTTGCCGGCAAATACAGCGAAAACACAAACATCAAAAAAAAGTTCGGCGTTTCAACTCAACATTATTCTTTTGCTGTAAAAAGTTTTGTAGAAATGGTAAAGCATTTCAACACAAACGAATATGAATTTGCAATTCGCGAAACTAAAACCAAAGATGTTATTGAAGATGTTTCTTCTCTAAAAAGCGAAATTGGCATTTTGTATTTAAGCGATTTTAACCGAAAGCCTATTGAAAGTCTTTTAAAATCAAAAGATTTGGAATTTCATCATCTGATTGATTGCAAAGCTTATGTTTACATTTGGAAAGGAAATCCGCTGGCGCAAAAAAAAGAAATTACTTTCAGCGACTTAGCTGATTATCCGTGCCTTAGTTTTGAACAAGGCGACGGAGCCAGTTTTTATTTTGCAGAAGAAATTTTAAGCACCGAAGAATACAACCGCACAATTAAAGCAAACGACCGCGCTTCTATGCTAAATCTTATGATTGGCTTAAACGGCTACACTCTTTGCTCCGGAATCATCTGCGAAGAATTAAACGGCTCAGATTACATAGCCGTTCCATTCCGCGAGCAAGACGATAATATCAATCGCGTTATGGAAATCGGCTACATCACCAAAAAGAACTTTACTTTAAGTTCTACTGGCGAAAAATACATTAAAGAAGTTCAAACATATTTAGGCCTCAAATAATTTTCCGCCTTGCCTATTTTTTGCTGACTTTTTTAACGCCCCATTCGCCAAGCAGTTGAATTCCCTGAACAAGCACAATCAAAATTAAAACACAAATAATCATTATTTCACTTTGATAGCGCTGATATCCGTAACGGTAAGCAAGATCTCCAAGTCCGCCGCCGCCAACAAGGCCGGCCATTGCAGAAAAGCCCAAAATTGTAACGGTTGTTACGGTAATGTTTCGCACAAGCGACGGAAGTGCTTCTGGAATCAAAATCTTAATAATAACTTTGAACTTGCTTGCTCCGGTTGAAATAAACGCTTCGATTACGCCTTTTGAAACATCAGAAAAACTTGCTTCGGAAAGTCGCGCAAAAAAACAGATTGCTGCAATGCTAAGCGGAACAAGAACGGCCTTTGAACCAATTTTTGTACCAACTATCAGTTTTGAAAGCGGCAAAAGCAAAACCATTAAAATCAAAAATGGAACCGACTGAATTATGTTGATTATTACGCTCACAATTCTGTTTACAATTCTATTGCGAATAAAAAGCGGATTTTTTGTTGAATAAAGCGCAAGCCCGATTATTGTTCCCAAAACAATTCCAATCACAACTGAAATAATCACCATATAAAAAGTTTGGCCAAGCGATGCAAAAATATCATTCTTTACTTTCAAAATACTTTGTAACATATAACCCCCAAAAATTATTGTAAAATGCTGCAAAAATCACAAAATCAAAAATCAGAAAACGCGTTGCACTTTTTAGTGAATATATTTTTCCAGCCGGAAAATGCGATTTTGTATTTCCGAAATTACTTTATTTACGGCCACCTCGCCGCCAGAAAAATTAACAAAAAGAATTCCAAGCGGTTTTGAACTTATATATTCAATTTTGCCGTGAAGAATATTGAAATGAACTTTGTTCGATTCTGTTACTTCAGACAAAATGCTTTGTGTTGCACCGTCGCCTTTGTAAGTCAGTTTGTAAATGTCGCCGTTTACATTTTCAACAACTTCTTCCGGCAATTTAAAATTCTGCCCGTGAGACAAAAGCTCTTTTGTAAACTCATGCTGCGGGTTTGTAAAAACTTCGTAAACATCGCCAAGTTCAACAACTTCGCCGTTTTTCATAACAGCAACGCGGTTACAAATTGATTTTATTACATCAAGTTCGTGAGTGATAATCACAATTGTAACACCAAGTTTTTCGTTTACTTCGCGCAAAAGTTTTAAAACAGAATTGGTAGTTTCGGCGTCCAAAGCGCTTGTAGGCTCATCGCACAAAAGAATTTTTGTGTTGTTGGCCAAAGCGCGCGCAATTGCAACCCGCTGTTTTTGGCCGCCCGAAAGTGTTGCAGGATAAACGTCTTTTTTGTCTGCAATTTTTACAAACTCCAAAAGTTCATTTACGCGCTTTTCAATTTCAGTTTTTTTCCAACCAGCATCTTCAAGGCTAAAGGCAATGTTTTCGTAAACCGTTTTATTTTCCGCAAGATTAAAGTGCTGAAAAATCATTCCAATATTGCGGCGCAAATTATGAAGCTCTTTGTGCTTTAGATTTTTTACTTCCTTGCCATTTACAACCACACTTCCGCCAGTTATTTTTTGAAGCTGATTTATTGTGCGCAAAAGCGTACTTTTTCCAGCTCCACTCCCGCCGGCAATTCCAAAAATGTCTTTTTCTTGAATCTTAAAAGAAACATTTTTTACCGCGTGAACTGGAACTTTCCCGTCTTTAAAACTTACACTTACATCTTTGAACTCAATCATTTATGTACTCCCTTCAATAAAGAAAGCGGCCGGCGGTAAAACTTAATCTAATCCACCGGCCATCGCTTAAAAAACTTATTTCAAATAATCAACCGGGCGGCCAAATGCCACATACTGTCCTTCCGGATTTTCAATTACATTTCTGAAACTGTCTGAATGAACAATCTGCGTAATTTCTTTTGAAAAATCTTTTTCCACATCTTCTGTGCGAACCGCAATTACATTAAAATAACCGGCCTGAAGCTGCTCGTTGTAAACTGCATCGCTCAATTTCAAACCAGCACCAATTGCATAATTTCCATTTATGATTGCAGCTCCAACGCTATCCAAAACACTTGGAAGAATTTCCGCATTTACTTCTTTAAAAGTAAAGTTCTTTGGATTCACCGCAACATCTTTAACGCCAGCTTTGCTTGCATCAATATTTGGGTCAAGCTCAATTGCTCCAGTTTGTGCAAGAACACGCAAAGCACGGCTCAAATTTGTATCATCATTTGGAATTGCAATTATGCTTCCAGCCGGTAAATCAGAAATTGATTTATAGTTTTCAGAAAAAATTCCCATTGCTGCAGTTGGAATTTCTGTAAGATAAGAAAGCTTCAAACCATGATCTGTAGAAAACTTCTTTAAATAAGTTGAATGTTGAAAAACATTAACATCAATTTCGTTTTCTGCAAGCGCATTATTTGGCTGAACATAATCAGAAAATTCCACAATTTGAATTTTATAACCTTTCTTTTCCAATTCCGGCTGAATAGCTTCAACAAACATATCTCCGTAAGGCCCAGCACAAACGCCAACACGCAAAGCAGATTCTTTTTTAGAACAAGATACAAAAAGTCCTGCTGTAAAAATCAATGACAAACCCAAAACCTTAGAAATTATCTTTTTCATACAACCCCCATTTCAGCGGAAATACTGCGCTTTTGGATTTTGATTGCGCTACTTTATAACCCACCGAATAACTAGGTTATACAAAATTACAGGAGTTTTTTCTAATATAACTTTTTTATTAATGCATATAGATTTTTAATATAACTGAGCCGTTAAAACAGCAAAACTCTTAAAATCAGTTAAAATAAATATTACCTGCTATTTGAATAACAAACCAATTAATGCTATATTAGGTAAAAATAACAGGTATGAAAAAAAAAGATAGAAGTGCATCAATTTTATTTAAGGTTTTAACAAGAAATTTTTTCAGAATTATGGTGTATTACCCAAAAATGATTTATATGGCTTACCACCAAAATAAATACACCGCCGACCAAATGTATTCTTACTGCCTTAAAATGATTACTTTTGCTATCGAAACTTCGGGATTAAAAGTTCAGGCGTTTGGCCTTGAAAATATTCCGCAAAAAGACGGTTTTTATATTTGTTCAAATCACCAGGAAAAGTTTGACCCGCTTGCAATCTGGTACACATTTCCACGAAAAATTGGAGTTATTCTCGATGATGTTGCTACGCACCGCCCTTTTATTCGCGAAGTTTGCCGGCTCATCAAATCACAAAAGCTGATAAAAAGAAATCCGCACGCAATAGTTAAAGCGTACAGCAAAATTACAGCGGAACTCAAAAATGGAAACAATTTTATGGTTTTTCCAGAAGGCGGCTACGAAAAAGAAAGTGGAAAGCTTAGCGAATTTCACGCAGGAAGTTTTAAAAGCCCGCAGCGCGCACATTGCACAATACTTCCAGTTGCTATAATTGATTCTTATAAGATTTTTGATCGCGGATTTAAAACTACACTTCCAATTCAAGTGCATTATTTAAAGCCAATTGCGCCAGAAGAATATGCTGGTATGAATACTGCAGAAATTTCTGCACTTGTAAAATCACGAATTCAAGCACATCTAAATATTTATCAAAAATAACCGAATGACTAAGATTTTTGAACTTGCCAAAACGACTTTTGCGGTAATTTCGGTGGTTTCGACAAGCTCAACCACCGAAATTACCACAAAACAAATTATCGTGTTCCTTTATCGTAAGGAATACCTTCTGCCTTTGGCGCTCTCGATTTTTTAGAAGTAAATGCAAGAACAACAAGTGAAATAATATAAGGCAGCATTTTGTAAACATCGCCAGGAACAAGATGAATCAAAGTATCAAAAGCAGAATAAGTGTCGGCAACGGCACGGAATGCACCAAACAAAATAGCACTTGCCGCAATTCGCAAAGGCTTCCATTGACCAAAAATCATAACTGCTAAAGCAAGAAAGCCTGCGCCAGCAACGCCGTACATAAAATCCCATTGAGAATTTGCCGCCGAAATATAAATAATTCCACCAATTCCGCCGCAAAAGCCAGAAATCAAAACGCCGGCATAACGCATTTTATAAACGTTAATTCCAACACTATCTGCCGCTTGAGGATGTTCACCGCAAGCCATAAGTCTAAGTCCAAACCGAGTTTTATAAAGAACAATATAAGCTGCAACAATCAGCAAAATAGTCAAAATCATATAAATATTAAATTCTGAGCCAAAAGCTTTAATTAAAAATACTTTTCGGTTAGAAATATAATCAAGAATTGCCGAAGGATTTGTACCGTTAGACCTCGCATTATTAAAAGCCTTAACAATAACAACAGCCGCAGCGGTTGCCAGCATATTCATTGCCGTACCAACAAGCGTTTGATCAGCTTTAAAATTAATTGCAGCCACCGCTAAAAACAGCGAATAAAGCATTCCAAAAATCACACTAACAAGAATCGTAAGCAAAATTATAAAAAATGCCGGCATTCCAGAAGGCAGCGCGTAAAGCATAAAAGCACCGCCAAGCGCACCCATAACCATAATTCCTTCAAGGCCAAGATTTATAACACCGCTACGCTCACTAAACATTCCGCCAAAAGCAACAAAAATCAAAACCGAAGCATAAATCAAAGTATATTGAATCAATAACATAATTAACCTCTCTTTTCATTGCCGGCTTTTTCGGCAGATTCGGCGTTTACACTAATTTTTGCAACTTTGCCTTTTTTTTCAGATTTTTTCCATTCAAAAAGTTTTGAAATCTGAGTCTTAAACAAAAACATAAACGCGCACGAATAAATAATAATAGAAGAAATCAAATCGGCAATTTGAGGATTAAAATATTTAGTATCAATAAAACTTCCGCCCTGAGTAATATGCTGAATAAAATAGCCAGAAAAAATTACGCCAATCGGATTCAACTCGCCAAGAAACGCAACGGCAATTCCATTAAAGCCCATTGAAGGCACAGTTGAACTTGTTTTCCACGGCTGAATATCAGTCAAATAAAAAAGCGAAGCGCCAAGACCTGCAATTGCACCAGAAACCGCCATAGTCAAAATCAGATTTTTCTTGTCTTTCATTCCGGCATATTTTGCGGCATCTTTATTCAAACCAGTTGCACGCAATTCATAACCAAGCACAGTTTTTTTCAAAATGATGTTTATAAGCACCGCAACCAAAATAGTTAAAGGAATTGCAATCGAAACATAAGCGTTACCATGAAACAATTTTCCAAGCCCAAGCGTTGGAAGAATTGAGCCTGGCGAAACTTTTGCAATAGAAAAAGTTTCAGATTTTCCAACGTCCATAACAGTTTCATTTTGCATTAAGACATTTATCAAATAAAGTCCAATCCAGTTTAGCATAATTCCGGCAATAACTTCATTTACATTACAAAACGCTTTTAAAAGCCCTGCAATGCTCGCCCAAATAGCAGCACAAATTACAGCACAAAGCAAACAAAGCCACCAAGGCAAATGCCAGGCTAAAGCACACCAAAGCGAAACACCAATTCCAATACAATACTGGCCGGCAACACCAATATTAAACAAGCCCGATTTATAAGCAAAAAGAACTGCAATTCCACAAAGAATTAGCGGAACAGCTTTTACCAAAGTTTGTCCAAGATAATAAAGTTTTTTTCCGCCATTTTTATAATACAAAAAGTTCTTTAAAATTACGCTGATTGCCTTTGGCTCATGCTGCGCATTAATAATCAAAAGAATAATAAAGCCAACAATAATTCCAACAAGCGCGCAAATCACAGCCGAAAGAATCGACTTAAAAGAATCAGAAGCAACAGCCGTTTTTATTTTTGATTTAACAGTATTAAAGTTCATTATTCTTTCTCCTTTGCAACAGCCGATTCACTTGAGCCAGCATTTCGCTTTGCGCCAGCCATATAAAGACCAAGTTCTTCTGGCGTTGTTTTTTTCGGATCAAGTTCGCCAACAATTTCGCCTTCATACATAACAAGAATTCGGTCGCTAAGATTCAAAACTTCTTCAAGCTCGTAAGAAACCAAAAGAACAGCTTTTCCTTCGTCGCGGTCTGCAATAATCGCTTTATGCAAATATTCAATTGCACCAACATCAAGACCTCGAGTTGGCTGAACTGCAATCAAAAGCTTGTGCTCTTTATTAAGCTCGCGACCAACAATTGCCTTTTGCTGATTTCCGCCAGACATTGAGCGCGCAATAGTTTTATTTCCCTGCCCGCTTCTAACATCATATTTATCAATCAGCATTTGAGAATAAGCCGAAACTTCTTTCCATTTTATAAACTGATTTTTTTGGAACTGAGGTTCCCAATAGCGCTGAAGCACCATATTCTGCTCGAGAGTGTAATCAAGAACAAGTCCGTGTTTGTGGCGGTCTTCTGGAATGTGACTCATTCCGGCTTTGCTTTTTTCGCGAATAGATTTTTTAGTAATATCAGTTTCGCCAAGCATAATTTTAGTATCCGGATTTTGAACAATTTTCAAAAGCCCAGTAAGCCCTTGAATAAATTCCGACTGGCCATTTCCGTCAATTCCCGCAATGCACACAATTTCGCCAGCGTGAACTTTTAGGCTCACATTTTTTACAGCAAGTTTTTTGTGAATTCGGCTTTCAACGTTCATATTATGAATATCAAGAACAACTTCGCCAGGTTTTGCCGGCGCTTTAGCCACAGTAAACTGAACATCGCGGCCTACCATCATTCGGCTAAGTTCTTCTTTATTAGTTTTTGCAATTTCAACAGTACCAATGTAGCGCCCCTTACAAAGAACAGAACATCGGTCTGCAACTTCCATAATTTCGTTGAGCTTATGAGTAATAAACAAAATCGATTTACCTTCAGCCGCAAGATTTTTCATAATCTGCATAAGCTCTTTAATTTCCTGCGGAGTTAAAACAGCAGTTGGTTCATCAAAAATTAAAATCTCATTATCGCGGTAAAGCATTTTCAAAATCTCTACGCGCTGCTGCATACCAACAGTAATATCTTCAATTTTAGCATCAGGTTCAACAGCAAGACCGTACTTTTTACTCAAGTTGATGATTTTTTCTCGCGCAACCTTTCGGTCTACAAAACCATGTTTACAGGTTTCGCTGCCCAAAATAATATTGTCAAGAACAGTAAAAACTTCAACAAGTTTAAAATGCTGATGCACCATTCCAATTCCAAGCGCCGTTGCATCATTCGGATTTTTAATTTCAACTCTCTTTCCGTTTTTGTGAATCTCACCCTCTTCCGGTTGATACAGTCCAAAAAGCACACTCATCAGGGTAGATTTTCCCGCACCATTTTCACCCAGCAAGGCATGAATTTCGCCCTTTTTCAGCTGGAGCGTAATATTGTCGTTTGCAATAATTCCGGGGAAACGCTTTGTAATATTCAGCATTTCTATGATGTATTGTTCGCTCATAAGCCACCTTAAAAATGATTAATCATTTAATTATATAACAAAAATCATTCTTCATAAATCAAAAAATAACTTAAACACAATTTTCTGATTTTAGCATTTTGCTTTGTGAAAATATCAAACAATTCCGTAAACGCCTGTGTTTGATTAACGCATTTTTGCTTCGCAAAAACTGCTCAAAAAAAAAAGAGAGTGAATCCTTACAGACTCACTCTCTTTGAATTATTAACAAAAAATCATCTTATTTAATGTTCTGATAATAGTTAACTTTTACAGAAACAGCAGGTGCCTGCTCAATAGAGTTAGAAACAGTTACCTTCTTAGTAAAAATATCATTTACAAGGGCATTATATTCTTTAACAGAATAATTCTTCATAGTCCAAGT
The DNA here is from genome assembly GCA_017962415.1 of Treponema sp. Taxonomy (GTDB): domain Bacteria; phylum Spirochaetota; class Spirochaetia; order Treponematales; family Treponemataceae; genus Treponema_D. Next base: position 97,997 of record JAGCVK010000042.1, read on the forward strand.
ATCAGTAGGAAGTCCAACATAGTTTACAGAAGGATTAATTCCAGATACAAGACCAAGAGTTGCAACCTTTCCAGAATAATCAAACCATTTACCAGCCTGAATAGCAGAAAGAACAGCGTTTACAGTTGCGCCAAGACCTTTCATAGCAGAAGTTACATGCATATCTTCGCCATAATTGTTAATCTGAGCAGACTGATCAACATCAACACCAATTACTTTTCCGCCAACCTTTGCAGCAGCTTCACAAGCAGAAGTCCAGATTCCACCACCACAAGCAAATACAACTTCAACACCGCGGTTTTTGTACCAACCGTCCATAGAAGCTGTAATAGTCTGGTCGCCATAGAACTGACCACCATAAACATATTCAACAGTTACATCTTTAGCAACACCAAGTTCTTCAGCAGCTTTATTAACACCCTGAACAAAACCGTAACCATAGCGAATAACAGCTGGAACAGCCATACCACCAAGGAATCCAAGGTGACGATAACCTTCTTTTACAGCAGCATAACCAGCAAAGAATCCAGGAAGCTCTTCTGCGTAAACAGCACAGAATACGTTCTCAGGAACAGCTTCACCACCAAGATCGCCTTCACCAATATCAAGACCAATAAATTTTGCATCTTTATAGTCTTTAGCAACCTTTACAATAGCTTCACCAAAAAGGTAACCAGGAAGAACAATTACATTATATCCGTCCTGTACAGCAGCATCGATAGAAGCAACACGATCAGCAGTTGAATCTCCAGCTGGCTTATAATACTGGAATTCCAGTCCGTTAGCTTCAGCATAAGATTTACAAGCCTGGTAAGTTGTCTGATTAAATGACTGATCTGTAATATCACCAGAGTCAGTTACCATGGCAACTTTAACAGAAGCTTTTGCAGCTTTTTTGGCTGTGTTTTTAGAACAAGATGTAGAACAAATAAGTGCAGCAGCCACTAAAATAAGGCCAATCTTTTTCATTTGTTTTCTCCTTAAAAATAAGAAATAAATACTTATAACAATATTATAGAACAAATAACAATAAGTATCAAAGCATTTCTTTACTTACAATTTCTTTTCATTGGCGTGCCCCCTCGCTCCGCTCGGGGTCGCTATGTCCGCACTTCGCTAACGCTCACCGTCCTCGCTCGTTCGCGCGCGTCGCTTGCTCACTCGCTGCGGTCGGCACGCAGCTACGCTGCTGGTGCTCCC
>JAGCVK010000043.1 GCA_017962415.1 Treponema sp.
GACACGATTCGCCGCGACGGTCGCCCCCATCCATGGTGGCTCCCTCTGCGGCGCCTGCGTTCACTAAACTCGCCCTCCATGGCGAGTTTGCCCAAAAAACGCTCCAAGTTTTCGCCTTTTTTGGGCCGTTCACTCCGTTTCGAATCGTGTTACGAGCTCTCGTAAAATTCAAGTTAAATAAAAAAAGTCCGCCTTCTTAGCGAACTTTTTTATTTGAGACTGACACGATTCGAACGTGCGACCCCCACCTCCGCAGGGTGATGCTCTAATCCAGCTGAGCTACAATCTCACGCATTTTAATAGCTTTTTTTGCCAAAAACTATCTGCGTATACATATATATTATTATATTTTAACGAATTATGCAACTGAAATATTTTGAATATTTTTGAGCAATTTTGAGTCAGAAAAATTTTTCCGAAATCGTTACTGAAATCGATTCTGAAATTTTTCCGAAATATTTTTCCTCGTAAAAATTCAGAGCACCACCCCTAACGGGTAATGCTCCACCCTACAGGGGTGGGGGTCGGTTTTGTTGAAAAACACAAATTTAATATAATAACTTTTAATTTAAAGGCCATTATATTAAAAAATATTTGAGAGATTCTGTTTATTTTTTGATGTGATTTTTTGTCTATTTCAGAAAGATTTTATCAAGTTCTTTTTTCTGCTGCTCAAACTTATTGAAATCTTTTTCTTTGAGAACATTAAGATTCCGAAGTTTCCACTGTAGTGCAGGTAGCTTCTCAGCTTCAGGGAATGGACTCTTAGAAAAATCTGCTTTCAACTGAACAAAGTCGCTTATAAACTCATAATGTTTATTCAATCGCTGTAATAAATCAACTTTTAATCTTTTCAAAGTTTTACAATGCTGTTCGTAAGTAAAAGGAATGTCAGTCATTCCTACAAACTCGGTCTGCATAATTTCTTGTTTATCCTGGATATTGCAATTTAAAACTTCATGAACAGGTCTGTTATGCCCCAGGAGATAATACAAGAATACATCAAGCATTTTATCTGTAAGACCACCATTTTCATAAAGCTGGGTAATATCAAACAAATCTCTTGGATGCTGACGGTCCAGCGCAGCACAGATTTTTCCGGCATATACTTCTTCTTTTGCAAGAACATTCATTCCTGCGTATGCAAATTCTTCCTCAACTTTAGGATACACATCAGCAAAAACGGTCGAAAGAACAGTTCCACGCAAAGTATAGTTTGGTTCAATTTTTATTGATGTTACAGAGTTAGAACAGATGATTTTCTTTTCAACATTAGTTCCAGTTATATTTGCAGAAAACCCAATTTTTGTAAAAGCTGCTTTTAGTCTCTGTAAAGCCTCATTTATGTGAGTACATGAATCTTCCCTGTTTTCAATTACTGTATAAACCAGATCAATATCAACAGAAAGTCGAGGCAGGTTGTTGTAAAACATATTAATTGCAGTTCCGCCTTTTAGAGCAAAACATTTTTCATTTGCTATTAACGGCAGAACTTCAAGCAAAAGTTTTACCTGCTCAATGTATTTTTCGTTTATCATAAAGTTTCCAATCCTTCTGGCAAAACAAGATTATATTTTGTGTTATATTTTCCGCCTTTTGTTATTTCTCTAATTCCAGAACCTAGATCTATATTTTCAATTTTCAGCCGAGAAAACCACTGATGCCCGCATGCCTCAGATAAACAAAGCAGCAGTCTTTTTGTTTTTACAGACTTGCAGCTTTCAAGAAGTTTCTGCATCACAGCAGGTTTTATTGCCGTTATAAGCTGCATTATTTCAAATGCTTCTTGAGGAGTTACTGTACCCGGAACCTGATAAAGCATTTCAAGCAAAGCTCGTTCCTGAGAAGATACAAGTATTTTATATCCAGTATGTTCCCATTCTGTAAGACCTTCTTTTGCAGGCAGGAAGTCTGTCATGAATTGAGTATATGAGTCTGCATAAATCGATTTAAACCAAGCAGGCAATTTTTCCTGCTTATAACAAAACAGTTCGGTTTTTCGTTCAGCAGCATATTGTGTTTTACCATACACAAGCGAAAGGGCTGTTCGTCCTCCGATATGTGCCGTAAGATTTAAATCATTCTGTAAAGAGTATATTGCACCAAGAATATCAGGGTTTTCATTAAAGCGTGCATAAGCTCCAGTGTTCAACCGCTTTAATATTTCTGCTTTTTCAAATCGTAGTATTTGAGCATGCGTTACACCAGCAGCAGTAAGGCCTTTTACCGTGATTACTGTGTTTTGTGGTTGAGAAAGCAACGGTTTTATTTTTGTGCCAGTTTTGTACTCCATACGTATAATATTAGCACAAATATAAAATGTAATCAAATAAATAAAATTAAAAGGATTCATTTTTTGCCGTTTCAATAAACCGTATCGTTCAAAGGTCGCTCGCTCCAGGACTGCATTCGCAGACCCTCCGCTCCCTCAGTGCCACCTGCAATAGTAAGCGTCACCTTCCCAAAAGGAAGCACACACCGTGTTCATTCACTCGCTGCATTGCGCTTCACTTCGTTCAGCTTCATTCCGCTCCTTCATTCACACCGTGTGTGCCATATACCAGAAAGCTCGCAAGCAGCCAAGCAAAGAAGCAAAGCAAGGTGGCCTTTTTGAAAGCCGCGCAGGCAAGCACTGCAAGCACAGTCAGCTGCAGTCGCTACGGTACCGCTTCGCGGACCATCCGCTTTGTGCATCTGCCTGTTTACGCAGGCGGGCCATTGTTGCAGTAAGCACTCCTTTTGTATTAGCCTCCAAATGCCGTTTCGCGCTGAATATGCATCGTTCACAAAAGAAGTGTCGTCCGCGTAGGTCGCAACTGAAAACGGTGGGCACGCAAAAGGTTTCCCCCTTCCCCCCCTGCCGCGGGGCACCCCCCC
>JAGCVK010000044.1 GCA_017962415.1 Treponema sp.
ACTTGAAAGATGTTGCACTTTTTGTCAGTGAGAAGCTTTCTACTCTTGAAGGTGTTCGCTCAACTAAGACAAACTTTGTTTTGAAGACATATAAAGAAAATGACATTGTTTATGTTGAAGACGAACGCGACAGAAGAGAGAGCGTACAGTCATAAGCAGGCGTTGCGGGCGGCGTTTGAGCCCGCTGGGTGGGGTAGCGAGCTACGCAGTGCGAGCGTAGGGCGGGGCTCCGCCCTCCTTGATAATTTTTTTGGAGATAACTTTGAATACACGAACTGATAAATTTTCCAGCAAGATGATGGAAATTCCACCTTCTGGAATCCGTAAATTTTTTGAACTTTGTATTGGGCATGATGATATTATTTCGCTTGGTGTTGGTGAACCGGATTTTCCGACTCCTTGGATTATGAGGGAAGAGGCTTTTTACCATTTGGAAAAAGGCCACACTTCTTATACTTCTAACTGGGGCTTGATTGAGCTTCGCGAGGAAATTGCTAAGTACCTTGAGCGCTACAAGCTTTACTACGATCCTAAAACTGAAATTTTGCCGACTATTGGTGCGAGTGAAGGTTTGGACCTGGTACTCCGTTCTATTTTGAATCCGGGCGATGAAATTATTGTGTGCGAGCCTTGTTATGTTTCGTATCAGCCGCTGGCTGCTTTGTGCGATGCTAAGGTTATTCATTTGGACACTAGTGTTAACGGCTTTTATCCTACGGCTGAACAGATTGAAGCTGCTTGTACTGAAAAAACTAAGGCTGTTATGTTCTGTTCGCCAAGTAATCCAACTGGCCGCGTGATTCCGGCTGACGAGCTTAAGAAAATTGCCGAAGTTGTAAAAAAACATCAGATCTGGTGTCTTAGCGACGAGATTTACTGCGAATTGCTTTACGACGCAAGAAAGCACGTTTCAATCGGCGAATTTCCTGGAATGAAAGATTACGCAATTATTTTCAACGGTTTTAGTAAATCTTTTGCTATGACCGGCTGGCGTATTGGTTATATTGCAGCTCCGCATGATTTGCTTGTGCAATGTTGTAAACTTCACGCTTATAGTTCTATTTGTCCGCCAATTTTTAGTCAGTATGCTGCAACTGAAGGTTTGCGACACGGTTGGGACGAAGTTGAAAAAATGCGCGTAAGCTATCAGCAGCGCCGAAACATTATGCATAAGGCTTTTGTTGATATGGGCTTGCCTTGTGTTGAGCCGGAAGGTGCCTTTTATATGTTCCCGGATATTCGTCCGACAGGTTTAACAAGCGAAGAATTTGCGACAGAGGCAATTTCAAAGTATAATGTAGCTGTAGTTCCTGGAACTTGTTTTGGTGACGGCGGAGAAGGTTTTATTAGATGTTGTTATGCAACTGATATTAATAAAATCAAAATTGCAATGGAACGCCTTGCCCAGCTTGTTAAGGAAAAAACAAGAAAATAAAGGAAAGAGCGGATGATTATTTCAATTTTAATTGCTGTAATTGCGGCTTTGTTGCTTGTGTCGATTATTGTTGCAATAAAAAATATCAAGCGCAAAGACGAAAACAAAGATGTTGCCCAGAAAATTCAGAAGAAAGGAAAATCTGCGATTCTTAAGGAAGCTGAAAAAAAACTTGCTCACGACCCGCACAATGTTTCTGCTCTTGAATTGATTGGCGATATTTATTACGGCGAAAAAAATTGGGAAAAAACAATTGGTGTTTATAAAACACTTTTTGATATTTCATCTGCTCACGTTGAAATTGATGTTGCAAAATGTACGCTCAGAATGGGCGTTGCTGCTTTTTATCTCGAAAAAAATGATGAAGCGGTAAAAGCATTGATGATTTCAATGAAAAAAAATCCGGAAAATTTTGAAACAAATATGTATCTTGGCCGCGCTTTAATGAAGGCTAATACTTTTGATAAAGCGGTTTTCTGTTTTAAAAAAGCAAAACTTTTGCAGCCTGATAATCATGAAGTTAATGAACTTTTGGGAACTGCGCTTTTTAAGAATCAGAAATACCGCGATTGTCTTCCTTTTTTAAAGCGTGTGCTCGACGAAAATCCTGGAAATAAAGAAATTCTTTTTGAAATGGCGGTTGCAATGACTGAATGCGGAATGGGCGATAAAGCCTTGAAAGTATTTATGCATTTGCGCCCGGATCCAAACTTTGGTGCACAATCTTGTCTTGAAGCTGGAAAAATGCACGAGCGCGTAAAAGATTATCAGAATGCGGTAAAGGATTATGAAATTGCTTTAAAGTTGCCGAATGTTCCTGAGCAGATTATGCTTCAGATAAAGTATCGCCTGGCAAATACCTGTATTTTTATGAACGATATTTCGCGCGCGCTTACTTATTTAAAACAGATTCAGGTAACAAAGCCGCAGTATAAAGATGTTGATGCTTTGGTTGTGCGATATTCAGAGTTGAATCAGAATAAAAATCTGCAAACTTATTTGCTTTCTGGAACAAGCGATTTTGTGGCGCTTTGCCGAAAGTTTATTTCTACTTATTATAAAGACGCTTTTGTAAAAGTTGAAGATGTTCAGGTAGCTTCTGAATGTGTTGAAATTATTTGTGCGGTTGAAAATTCTAAATGGGAAGCAAAACAAATGTTCCGTTTTTACAGAACGCAAAATGTTATTGGCGATATTAACGTTCGCGATTTTCATGGCAAACTTCGCGACGCAAAATGTGATAACGGCGTTTGTATTACAATGGGAAATTTTTCTGAAAGCGCGCACAAATATACCGAAGGCCGCCCAATTGATTTGATTGAAAAAGATGAACTTGTAAAAACTCTTAAGCGAATCAATATGTTTAATTAGTAAAAATTGGGCTTTCCAAAATCTCAAAGGTAAAAAAAATATGAATATTTGTCTTTTTTCTGATGATGAAATCAAAAAAAATCTGCCTTATAAAGATGAACGCGCAGAACATATTATAAAGGTTTTGCATAAAAAAGCTGGTGATTCTTTTACTGCGGGAATTATTGGCGGTCAAAGTGGAACTGCAAAAATTATTTCTGTTTCGCAGGAAAATGGAATTGAATTTGAATTTTCTGCAAGCGGAGACGGAAAGCCTTTAACTTGCCTCGAAATGATTATTGGGTTTCCGCGCCCGATTCAGTTAAAAAGGCTCTTGCGCGACATTGCGGCTTTGGGTGTTTGCCGGGTTCATCTTACTGGAACTGAACTTGGCGAAAAATCTTATATGAAGTCTACTTTGGTTGAGCGCGGCGCGGCTTATAAAATGCTTTTGGACGGAACGGTGCAAGCGGGAAGCACACACGTTCCAGAACTTATGCTTCATAAATCTTTGGAAGAATGTCTTGCGGCTTGCGCTGTTGGCGAAACTTTAAAACTTTGCCTTGATAATGTGAATCCTACTTGCGGGCTTTCGCAGGCAATGAAGAATTATTCTAATGGGAACGTACTCGCTGCAATCGGAAGTGAGCGCGGCTGGACAGACCGCGAGCGCCGTCTTTTTGAGCAAGCGGGGTTTATTCGCTGCGGAATGGGCGCGCGCATTATGAGAACTGAAACCGCCGCGACGGTTGCGGGCGCAATAATTCTTTCTGAATTAGAAATTATCTAAGCGGCGCGGCGTTTAGTTTTTATTTTACTTTCATCACAAATACTCCGTCCCAGCTTTTTGGTGGCGGATTTGTTTTAAAGTGGGCAATGCGGTCTAAGAATACAACAGACGGAATGTCGTGGTATTTTTCGCTGCAAAGGCGGAACATTTCTTCGGCTTTTTGCCATTTTTGCAGGCGATAATAAGCAAGGCCTTTTTCAAACAAAACTTTTATGTCTGTGAGTTTTTGTGTAGCGGCATTTTTTGATTGTAGTATTTCAAAAATGCGAACTGGCTCTGTTTTTCCTTTTACGGTGATAAAATCTAGCTCGCGGCAAATAAAGGTGTCGCGGAGTTTTTCGTAAACGGCTTGTGTTATGATTGCTTTTGAGCCATAAGCCTTATTTGCACTTTCAAGGCGTGCTGCAAGATTTACTGTATCGCCAATCGAAGTAAAATCCATTCGATTTTTTGCACCAACTGAACCAAAAATTACGCGGCCTGTGTTGATTCCAATTCCAATTGAAATAATATCTGAGCCGTCTGTAAGGGCTTTTTGCTGTTGTTCGCGCATTGCCGCTCTAATTTCCATTGCGGCTTTGCAGGCGTTGTATTCTTTTTTAGGGCCGGCAAAAAAGGCCATCATTTCGTCGCCAACAAATTTATCTACGTCGCCGCCGTTTCTTAAAATGATTTCGGTTTCTAAATCAAGATAATGATTTAAGATTTCTACAACTTCGCGCGGCTGCTTGCCTTCGCAAAGTGTTGTAAAGCCGCGAATGTCGGTAAAAAGAAAGCAAAGCTCGCGCGAAGTGGTTGGCTTTTTGAGTTCGCGGTCTGCTGCAAGCAATGTTGAAAATGAAATGTACGGAATTATTCCGCGAATTATATTTACAAGGTTTTTGATTTCTTTTGAAAGGTCTTTTGTTTCGTCGCGGGTTTTTATTGAATCTGTAAAAATCAAATCGTCTGCTGTGATTTTTGAGTTTCCTTCAAGAATCTGTTTGAGTGTATCTGAAGTTTTTCTTACGTTTGTTCGCAAATACAAAAGCGGATTAGTTATAAAATCAGCTATAAAAAGTGTGAGCACAATCGAAACGTAAAAAAACATTATTACCATTGTCCACACAAAAATCTGAACATGAAAATACGAGCGCATAAGTATTTCCATTCGGTAAGTTACGATTGCAAAGCCAACTAAACGATGTCCTTCTTTTCTATTAAAAGAAACCGGATAAATGTAATGGCAATATTCGCCGTTTTGTGAATAAACCGGGTGTTTTTTATAAGTTCCGTTTTGAAACTGCAAAAAGTATTCTTTTGCTTTTTCTTTTGAAATTGATTTTTCGCTTGCCGGTATTGATTTTACGTTTCCAATTTTTGTTGTATAAGCAAAAATATCAAAATCTGGCCAATGTACATCTTCTTTGTTCAAAATGATTTTATTTTCTTTTTTTGTAAAGGTGATGTCTGGTGTGTTTTTTGCGGTTATTATATCAATTCGTTCAAAAGGAGATTCTGCATATTTGTTTGCTTCTTCCTGTTGTTTAAAATATGGTTCGATTTTTTCATAAAGTCCGCCGCCAGCTTCGTATACAGCCGCAGTTTGTTCTGCCTGTGCGCGGCCAACATCGCTTACAGCTTCTGTAAACATTGTTCGGTAATTTTTTAGAACAAGCATTGTAAAAACTGTAAGAATTACGGCGATTGTACTTATTATTGTGATTGTAAGTTTTGTTTTGATTGAAATCTTTGTGCGTTCTTTTGCTTCTATCTGAAGCTTTTTGAATTCTGCATATTCTGGATTTTTCTTTCGTAAAATAAGAATTCCAAAAATTGACATTAATGCGTGCGAAAGAAATGCGAGCCCTGTTGTTATGTAAATTGTAACTGGAAGTTCAAAAAACCACCTTGCACAGTTTGCAAAAATGATTAACGCTGTAAATGAACAAAACAGATATGCGGAAATGCTTGTGTAAATCATAATGTACAAAAGCATTCTTGGAATCTTTTTTACAAAAATCGAAGTAATTAAAAGTATGATTACCGCAGGCAAAAGGTAAATCATAAAATATACATATTTGATTATGCTGTTTTGCAGTTCAACCTGGCGCGTAAATGGCAAATTATATGGAAAAAGAAGTTTTATGGCTCCGCTTTGTCCGTTTAAGTTTAGGCTTGCCATTCCCATTGGAAGAATAAAAAGGGCGGCAATTATTAGTGTTGGAAGAATCCTGCAAAAATAATACAGGAATTTTGAAGTATCAAAATGCTTTTTTTTCTGTTGGTTTTTCATTCTATAATTATTGGCTGATTTTGAAATTAACTCAACTAAAAAACTTAAAAAAAAATGGGCGGCTTTGCAGGATTTCCCTTATAAGCCGCCCGTTAATCAAACAATGCCATTTACGACATTGTTTGATTTTTAATTTAGCACTTTTGGCAAAGCAAAAATGCGTCAAATAAAAATATCATTTATGATATTTTTATTTATTTTCTGGTGTGTGCCACTTCCAGTTTACTACCTCTGGTAAATCTTCACCAAGTTCTGAAATGTGCTGTTTGTGTGCAACAAGAGTATCGTTCATCTTCTGAACGAGGTGACTTGCTTTGTTTCCAAGCTGTGGCAAATACTGCAATGCAGCTTTTACGAGGTCAAAGCGGTCAATCTTGTTCTGTACGCGCATATCGAACGGAGTTGTGATTGTACCTTCTTCGTGGTATCCGTAAACGTGAAGGTTGCGGTTTTCACGAAGATATGTGAGTTCGTGTACCAGTTTTGGATATCCGTGGAATGCGAAAATAATTGGCTTGTCTTTTATGAATAAAGCATTGTATTCGCTTTCGCTAAGTCCGTGTGGGTGCTGAGAATCGTTCTGGAGCTTCATCAAGTCTACAACGTTTACAAAACGAATCTTGAGTTCAGGAATGTTATCACGGAGAATTGTTGTAGCAGCCAAAGCTTCGAGAGTTGGTGTATCACCACAACAAGCCATAATAAGATCTGGTTCCTGGCCGTCGTCGTTAGAAGCCCAGTCCCAAATACCAATACCCTGAGTACAGTGCTTAACAGCCTGATCCATTGTGAGCCACTGGCAGCTTGGGTGCTTAGAAGCAACAATTACGTTTACATAGTTCTTGCTCTTAATACAGTGGTCAAATGTTGAAAGAAGACAGTTAGCATCAGGCGGCAAGTACATACGTACAACGTCAGCCTTTTTGTTAGAAATATGATCAAGGAATCCTGGATCCTGGTGTGTGAATCCGTTGTGGTCCTGCTGCCATACGTTTGATGTAAGAATCAAGTTCAAAGAAGCAATTGGAGCTCTCCACTTGAGCTGTGAGCAAACTTTGAGCCATTTTGCATGCTGAGCAGCCATTGAGTCGATGATACGAATGAATGCTTCGTAGCTTGCAAAGAATCCGTGACGTCCAGTCAAAAGATAACCTTCGAGCCAACCTTCGCACATATGCTCTGAAAGGTAAGAGTCCATAATGCGTCCGTCGTGAGCAAGTTTGTCATCTGTTGGAAGGATTTCTGCGTTAAAGTCGCGGTTTGTAGCTTCGAATGCAGCATAAAGTCTGTTAGACATAGACTCATCTGGTCCAAAGATACGGAAGTTCTTGTTGTCTGCGTTAAGTTTAAGAACATCGCGAACATAGTTTCCGAGTTCTTTCATATCCTGAGCTTTTACGCTACCTGGAGTTTTAACGTCGAGAGCATATTTTTTAAAGTCTGGTGTGCGGAGATCCTTAAGAAGGTTTCCACCGTTTGCATGTGGGTTAGCAGAAATTCTGTGGTCACCCTTTGGAGCGATTTCAGCAATTTCAGCCTTAAGACGATAGTTTTCATCAAAGAGTTCTTCTGGCTTGTAGCTCTTGAGCCAAGCTTCGAGCTCTTTCATATGTTTTTCTTCGTTTGGATCTGGCTTTGTAAGGTCGATAGGAACCTGGTGTGCACGGAATGAGTTTTCGATTGGAAGACCATCGTCGTTGAACTTAGGACCAGTCCAGCCTTTTGGAGTGCGGAGAACGATCATAGGCCAGAATGGACGTTCTGTTTTTCCGTTTACGCGAGCGTCGCGCTGAATCTTCTGAATCTTTTCGATACAGCGGTCGATTGCAGCAGCCATTGCGTGGTGTACTTCCATGTGGTCTGTATCTGGAGTTGCTTCAACAAAGATTGGATCCCAACCACAACCGTGGAAGAAGCTCTTTACTTCGTCTTTAGAGATGCTGGCAAATACAGTTGGGTTAGAGATTTTGTAGCCGTTCAAGTGAAGAATTGGAAGAACAGCACCGTCTGTTACAGGGTTCAAGAATTTATTTGAGTGCCAAGCTGTTGCCAATGGACCAGTTTCTGCTTCACCGTCACCAACAATACAAGTTGTAATGAGGTTAGGATTATCAAATACAGAACCGAATGCGTGAGCGATAGAATAACCAAGCTCACCACCTTCGTTGATAGAACCTGGAGTTTCTGGAGCAACGTGGCTCGAAATTCCACCTGGGAATGAGAACTGTTTGCAGAGGCGGCTCATACCTTCTTCATCAAGGCTTACATTCGGATAAATTTCTGAATAGTGACCTTCGAGGTAAGAGTTTGCTACAAAGAAGTTTCCTCCATGTCCTGGACCTGAAATAAGAATCATGTCGAGGTTGTACTTTGTAATAGCACGGTTCAAGTGAGTGTAAACAAAGTTCTGGCCTGGTACAGTTCCCCAGTGTCCAACAATCTTTGATTTAACCTGATCACGAGTTAAAGGCTTTCTTAAAAGAGGATTCTCTTTCATGTAAAGCTGGGCAGCTGCAAGATAGTTAGTTGCACGCCAATACTGATCAAGTTTTTTGAAGTATTCTTCTGAATCTTCAATACGCTTTGCTTTTTTAGACATTTTTGTCTCCTTAAAAATAAATCGACTAGAGTTTACTGGTATGCAAGTTTTATTGCAATAGGAAAAATGCCGAATAAAGCAAAATTTAGCACTTTTTAAACTGAAAAAGGGGCAAAATTCAGTTTATACGAAGTTTGAAAATTCGTATAAACTCAAAAAGTAACTTTTTGTGATTTGTAAAGGGGGTGATTTTGGTTTATAAGCACTTTTTGACTTAAAAATAAGCTCAAAATTTGTTTATTCTGACAAATTCTGTCTCCCTGTCAATTTGCAAAGAAAAGCCTGTAAAATAACGGAAAATTACTTTTTATTATCAAAAAATAAGTGTTATACTGTTTGAATCAAATTATTTTGAGGGTGAAATTATGGAAAAGAAAAGATCCTATTTGGCGGGTTACCTTATGGGACTTTTTGTAATTGTAATATCGCTGCTTGTTCTTGCGGTATCAGATGCGTTTAATGACGCTTCAGAAAAGTATTACATGAAGTCTTTTATTTTGGGTACAGTATTATTTTTTGCTGGTTCAGCAATTTTGATTTGTCCGGGAAGTTCACGCGGTATTGATACTTCGCCAAAACGTTTGCTTGAAAGATTGTTCTGGAATTCTTCGATTTTGACCAGAACAGTTTGGGTTGTTTTTATCATCATTGGATTAGTTTTTCCGTGTTATATTGTAATTACCGAAAAATTATATTTGACTTCTTTTTTTGCAAAAGGCTCTGTAATTTTTGTTTGCGGTTGTCTTACAATAAAATCTGTAATTTGCATAATTTTGAATTTTCTTGATAAAAAGAAAGACGAAGAATCAGATTATATTGTTGAAGAAGAAAAAGATGACCGCGAGCCGACACTTCTTTTGCTTGGAATTCTTGTACTTTCGCTTTTAATTGGCTTTGCTGTATTTAAATCTATTTCGGTGAAAGATCGCTACAAACTAATGTCGCATTATAAAGGCTATGAAATTCACGAAAAAGAACGCATAAAGGCACTTTTTACACCAGAATTTATGGAACAGGAAATTGATTTTTCAATTTCAACAGATTCAGGAAGCGATTTTTCGTATTTGATTAATCTTGATTCGCGCGAAGAAAAATCTCAGGTAAAGATTCAGGCAAAAAAGATTTTGCAGAATGCAATTGCAGAAAATGTTATGGTTAGTATTTTTAGCAAAAATAATTATATTGAATTTTCACCAGAAGAATTGCGCGAGTTTAATGGAATGAGTGAAATAGACCCAGAACTTGTGCAGCCATTCTTTACAAATGATATTGAAGACAAAGAGTTAATGGATAAGCTTTCGCGGGCACTTTTTGATTCGGATATGTATATTGTTGTTGATGATGCGGCAACTTATAATTATCAGTATGTTGCACTTTGGGATTTACCAACTTATTGTGCGCTTACCGGAATTGATTTATACGCAGATGATTGGGAAGAACAGTTTGGAGATACAGTAGATTGTATTTTTCAGATTTCTGAATTTATGCCTTTCTTAATTCAGCATAATCCAGATTCAAAACACGGCTGTTTAATGAATTTTGGCGGCGATAATTCGTTCATTATTTCTTATGATGTTATAAAATCAGTTTGGGAAGATTATAAAGATTTATATGTAGATTCAGAAAGTGATGAAGCAGAAAATCAAGATTCCGAAGAAAGCAGCAATTCTATAACTTCTGATAATCTTGCAGTATAAAAATCAGCTGAAGGTTTTTGAAAATATTTAAAATCATAATGATAAAAAAAGAACAAAACGCGGTTTTTGCTTAATTGCCGCATTTTGTTCTTTTTTTTTAATCAAACTTTGCCATTTACGACTTTTTTGATTTATTCGATAATAAGTCTTCCAGCGCCGTTTGGATTTTCATAATCAATTAAATAATTTTTTAATGAAGAAAGCGGGCTGTTTTTTGTAGAAAGGTGAGGTTTTGCGTCTGTGCCTTTTGCAAAAGATTTTGCGTAAGTTGAAGTAATCAGATAATCTTCTGCAACATAATCTTTTATAAGTTTTGAATTTTTGAACATTGCAAAACCGTCGCCCATATTTCTAAGAATGTAGTTTACGCCGCCAACTCTGTATGATTTAGTTAAATCAAGCGGTTCGTAAATTTGTTTTTGGCGGTTATAAACCTGAACGTTTGTTACTCGGTAATTTGCCGGGCTTTTTACCCAAAAGCCTTCTGCGGAAGTTTCAACTTCAGAAGGAATAGCAGAATTTACAGTATATTTAATTCCTGCAACCTGCAAAAGACCACCGTTGTCGCCAACGCCAATCTTACGGGCGCCAAATTCCAAAGCGTCTAAAAGTTCCTGGCCGGTAACTTCTACAATGCACACAACATTGCCGAACGGTTGAACGGTTTTTGCGGAATTATAGGAATATGAGCCGGCTGGTAAATCAGCGCGAATGCCGCCGCTGTTTGCAATGCCAACATCACAATCAAGTTTTTCAACTTCATTAAAATAAAAGTAAGCGGCGTCGGCAATAAAATCGCCGTTGTTTGTTTCCTGGCGGCGAACAAGGCGTTTTTTAGAGTCTGAAGAATCATTTATATAGAAAGAAACATCAGAAACTGCAATTTCCTGATTTAAATGCTGGTCAATTTCGTTTGCCCAGTTTTTTACAAGAGAATCAACTTTTTCGTCGGAACGTTCGTAGCTTGTAATTAATTCTGATTTAATTCCTTTTTCAGAAATAGTCATAATTCCAATTGCGCCAAAATAGCAGCCGGTTTGTGAAAGTACAACTTGGTTTCCTTTTGCGTCTTTTACAAGCTGCTGTGCATTTGTGGAATGAGAATGGCCGTCTATAAATGCGCTGAGCCCGTGTGTGTTTGCAATAACGTCAACGCTTCTCCAAGGTGCAGACGAAGGATCGTCGCCAAGGTGGCCAACCGCTACAATATAATCAGCTTTTTTAGAAACTTCGTCGATTGTTTTTTGAACAGTTTCGTAAAGCTCTTTGCCGTTGTTTCCAGAAGCAAAATTATACAAAAATTTTTTGTGAGCTTTGTCCATAAAGAATGTTGGAGTTGATTTTGTAAAAGTTTCTGGAGTCATAATTCCAATAAATGCAACTTTTGTTTTTCCAAAAGTCATAATTTTGTAAGAATTAAGAACCGGCTTATTGTTTGCTTTTAAGAAATTGCAGGCAATGTACGGAAACTTTGCTTCCTTAAAAATCTCAAAAACACGGTCAACGCCATAATCAAATTCATGATTTCCTGGAGTTGCAAGATCATATTTTGCAGCGTTCATAAAGCTGATGATATTAGCTCCGCTGTCCATTGCGCCATAAGCGGTTCCCTGAATATGGTCGCCAGCGTCAATAAGAACAACCTGCTTGCCCTGAGCTTTTAAATCATCGCGCAAAGCTGCAACCGAGCCATAAGAAAGACCTGGAACTTTATTTCCGTCCTTGTCTTTTTGAGTGTTTGTGATGTAAGTGTGAATATCGTTGGTGTAAAGAATTGTAACATCACTTTGAACCTGTCCCCAGAGCGTAATGCATGTGCTCAAGAGAACAGCTAAAAACAAACTGAATCTTTTTTTCATAAGTTTATCCTTTACTTGAAATTTGATAGCATAGTATCACTAAATCACTTATAATAAAAGTATGAAAGATAGCGTTAGACTTGTTTTACGTTTTCTGCTCGTAACAGCCGCAGCTTTGCTTATGGCTGTAAATATTAATACCTTTGTTCACGATGCCGGTCTGCTTCCTGGCGGTTTTACCGGAATTACACTTTTGCTTCAGGAAGTTTTTTCAAAATATCTGAATATAAAAATTCCTTTTGTAATATTTTATTGGAGCTTAAATATAGTGCCCGCGTTGATTTGCTTTCGCTATGTTGGAAAGCGTTTTACACTATTGTCGCTTTGGGCAATTATTGCTTCTGGTCTTTTTACAGATTTACTTCCGGGTCTAAACGTAACCGAAGATGTTATGCTTTGTGCAATTTTTGGCGGAATTGTAAACGGCGTTGCAATAAGTTTTTGTCTTTTGGCTGGTGCTACAAGCGGCGGAACAGATTTTATTTCGATTTATATTTCAGAAAAAACTGGCCGAAGTATCTGGAATCATATTTTAATATTTAATGTAATAATTCTTGCGATTTTTAGACTTTTATTTGGCTGGGGACGCGCGCTTTATTCAATCATTTTTCAGTTTGTAAGCACACAGATTTTAAACGTGCTTTATAAGCGTTATCAAAAATCTACGCTTTTAATAATTACCGATATGCCAGAACAAATTATTCAGACAATCCGTGATGTAACTGGCCACGACGCAACACTTTTTACAGGAAAAGGCTGTTATAAAGGCGCTGAACGAAAAATGCTTTACACCGTAGTTTCTTCAGACGAAGAAGACAAACTTTTGCGTTCAATAAAAAAGACCGATCCCGCAGCCTTTGTAAACATTTTGCAAACAAAAATGCTAAAAGGAAACTTTATTATGAAGCGGCAGGATTAGCAGCATAAGATGAAGGAGGGCGGAGAACCGCCCTTCGCTCCAAAGTCCTCACTCGTTCGTTCGCCTGCGGCTCGCTCACTCGCTCCGGTCTTTTCCGCTACCCACCCAGCGGGGGTAAAAAGTTCCGAGTTCGCCTCCCCCCGCAACGCCCCACATTTTTCTAAAATTCTATTTCATATTTCTTCTATTTATATTACTATGCAGTAACTAAAACTAAGGAGAAAAACCGTGATTAATAGATTTAATATTGGCGACAGCTTTGAAACAACAGTTGTTGCAGTTACAGATACAACCGTTTTTGTTGATTTAAGTGCAAAATCAGAAGGCGTAGTTGATGTTGCAGAATTCAAAGATGAAAATGGCAACGTTAAAGTAAAAGAAGGCGACAAAATCAAAGTATTTTTTACCGGCGAAGTTCATGGTGAAATGCGCTTTACCGCAAAAATTGGCGGAAGTTCAGCTGATGATACAATGATCGAAAATGCTTATAAAGGCGGAATCCCTGTAGAAGGCCATGTTGAAGCAGAAATCAAAGGCGGCTTTGAAGTAAAAATCGGTGGAAAACGCGCATTCTGTCCATATTCTCAGATGGGCTTTAAAGATAAAAAAGAGCCGGCTTTTTATGTTGGAAAAACTTTGAGCTTTATAATCACCGAATACAAAAACGACGGAAAAGATATTCTTGTAAGCAACCGAAAAATCGGCGAAAGCGAATATGCAAATAAACTTGGAAAACTTGCAACTCAAATTACAGAAGGCGCTGTTGTTGAAGCAACCGTAGAAAGCATAGAAAAGTTTGGTGCTTTTGTAAACATTCAGGGCTTCCGCGCTTTATTGCCAATCAGCGAGCTTTCTTTTGACCGCGTAAGCGACGCTGGCGATGTAGTAGAAGTTGGCCAGGAACTTAAAGTAAAAGTAATCAAAACAGACTGGAAAAACGAGCGCGTTAGCGTAAGTCTTAAGGCTTTGCTTTCTGACCCTTGGGAAGCTGCTGCTGCAAAGTTCCCGGTTGGCACAAAGGTAGACGGAAAAATCAGTAAGATTATGGATTTTGGTCTTTTTGTAAATCTTGATAAAGGAATCGACGGGCTTGTTCACATTAGCGAACTTGAAGATGTAAGTGCAAACACAAATCTTCGCAAAGTTTACAAAATTGGCCAGGAAATGAGCGTTGTTGTAACAAAAATCGACGCTGCTGCAAAACGCATTTCTCTTGTTCCGGCAAGTTCAAAAGAACAGGACGATACAGCGGCTCAGTATATGAGTTCACAGTCAGACGACGGCGAAACTTACAATCCATTTGCAGCTTTGCTTAAAAAATAAAATTACAAAAAGAGGGGTGGGGTAAGCTTTCCCCTCTTTTTTTTGTTTAAGGCACTTTTAGCAGGTAAAAATGCGTAAATCAAAAAATGATGTTTGCGGCATTTTTTTTTGATTAAATAAATTCCTTTTTTTACCGACAAATAACTATGGCAAAAAATAGCTACGAAAAACCTGATTACTGGTCTCAAAAAGCGTTTTCGGAAGGATATCCGGCGCGTTCAGTATACAAATTAAAAGAAATAGATGAAAAATTTGGTATGATTAAAAAAAATTATACCGTTTTAGATTTAGGTGCGGCTCCAGGAAGCTGGACAACATTTCTTCTTCGCACAATGGAAGGAACCGGAAAGGTTGTTTCCTGTGATTTAAATCCTCTTTCAAAATCAGTTAAGGGCGATAATCTTACATTCATACAAGGCGACTTAAATGCTCCAGAAATTCGTGCACAAATAAAGGCTGCGGGGCCTTACGATCTTGTAGTTTGTGATGCAGCTCCAAAAACAACTGGAAATAGAATGGTTGACACAGCTCGCAGCGAACAGCTGGTAGAAATGGCAGTTTGGTATGCGCAGGCTATGCTCAAAAAAGGTGGGAATTTTACTGTGAAAATCTTTCAGAATGGAGATCAGCAGAAAATTTTAAAAACAATGCGAGAAATCTTTTCATCGGCAAAAGGTTTTAAACCAGAAGCTTGTCGGGCAGAATCATTTGAAACTTATTTAGTGGGGATTAATAAAAAATGAGAGAGAAAAAATCCTTTATTTCTAATGAAAAACAGAGTATAATTAAACATCTTTTTAATACAATTATTATGAGCTGTAAAACTAATTCGATTAAGATAGTATGTTTCTCAGTATTCGGTTTTTGTGCCGGCGTGTTACTAACCTGTGTGTTGATTACTACACGTCGTCCAGATACACGAAATGGTGTTGGTGGTTTTGATGCTGCCTCAGAAGCAGAATCAAAAGAAGGGCTTGAGAATCTGCTTTCAGAAGTTGAAAATCTTCCTGCGCTTACCGAATCTACAGAGGCTTCTACAGAAATTACATATCAAACTTACCGCGTAAAATCTGGCGATATGATTGGCTATATAGCAGACGCTTTTGATATTACACAAGATACAATTATTAGTGTAAATAATATTAAGCAGTCGCGCTTAATTCAGCCTGGCCAGTATTTGAAAATTCCTTCAATGCCAGGAATCGTTTATACCGTAAAAAAAGACGGCGAAACACCAGCGACAATTGCAGAAAAATACAAAGTAAATGCAGAAAAATGTGCTATGGCAAACAGTTTGATGCTTGAAACAGCCCTTAAAGTTGGTGCTTCTATTTATGTTCCAGATGCAGAACTCGACTGGGCAACCCGCCAGGAAATAAACGGCGACCTTTTCAAACGGCCGCTTCACGCCCGCTACAGACTTTCTTCTTATTATGGCTGGCGAAAATCTCCGTTCAATGCAGGAAAACGTACTTTCCACGGTGGAATTGATATGGCAATTAGTTCCGGAACTCCAATTTATCCAGCTTTGGAAGGAAAAGTTACCGCAGTTGGTTATAATGCAACTTACGGAAATTACGTTATCATTACACATCATTCCGGATACAAAACTCTTTACGGTCATATGAAGTCAACTGCCTGCAAAAAAGGCAATTTTGTTTATACAAATACAGTAATCGGCTATGTTGGCTCAACAGGTATGAGTACCGGTCCACACCTTCACTTTACAGTTTATAAAAACGGTAAAACAATAAATCCGCTTACCGTTCTCAATTAATCATAATCCAAAAATAATTATTTGGGTGCAACCGTGCCTGCTTCGCAGGCACGGTCGGCGGTTTCGCACTTCGCTGGCGCTCTAAGTCCTCGCTCGGTCGCTCGCCTCTGGCTCGCTCCCTCGCTGCGGTCTTCGCCTTCGGCGGTGCTCCACCGCCTTGCACAAGGTAAGCTTTATCGAGCAACATTTTTCCTTACCGACTTATTCCCCATTCCTTACAAATTCGTTATAATCTCGCTATGGAAACACGAAACATTTTTGAAAACCTTTCTTGTATCGATCACAGATACTCTTTGTCGGAAGCCGATGCATTTGCCGGCCTTTCTAAGTATATTTCAGAAGAAGCTTCTATTCGTTCATGCGCAAAATGTGAAGCAGCCCTTGTAAAAGCTCATCTTAAACTTCGTGGAAAACTAACAGATTCAATCGCCAAAACTTTAGACGATGTTGCCGCAAACATTGATCCGCAGGAAGTTTACACAGAAGAAGAAAAAACAAAGCACAATATCCGCGCTCTTGTAAACGTAATGAAGACTAAGGTTGATTCAGAAATCGGCCCTCTTATCCATCTTGGCGCTACATCAGTTGATATTTTGGATACAGCTCTCAGCTGCCGTATGCGCGATGTAACACAGAATGTTGTACTTCCAGAACTCAAAAAACTCGAAAATTATCTTTGCGACATTGCAGAACGCGAATGTGCAACTCCACAGGTTGGCCGCACACACGGACAGCACGCAGTTCCAATCACATTTGGTTGGTCAATTGCAGAGTTCGTAAGCAGACTCGGAAAATCAATTCTCCGCATAGAAGAATTGAGCAATCAGCTTGTTGGAAAATTGGCCGGCCCGGTTGGTTCTTACAACGGCCCTTCTATGATTGTAAAAGATCCAGCAGAACTCGAACGCACATATACAGAATTCCTTGGTCATACACCATCTGAATATTCAAACCAGCTTGTAGAACCAGAGTACGTTCTTCGCCTTTTGCTTGAGATGAACGTTGCATTTGGAATTATTGCAAACCTTGCCGATGATCTTCGCAATCTTCAGCGTTCAGAAATTGGTGAAGTTTTTGAATACTTTGCTGCAACTCAGGTTGGTTCTTCTACAATGCCACTAAAGCGCAATCCATGGAACAGCGAGCACGTTAAGTATTTGTGGAAGGCAATGTGTCCTCGCGTAATTACATTCTATATGGATCAGATTTCAGAACATCAGCGCGACCTTACAAACTCTGCAAGCCAGCGCTTTAT
>JAGCVK010000045.1 GCA_017962415.1 Treponema sp.
AACACCACTAAACTCTGGGCCTACATTTGGTTTTGGCTGTGGATTTTCCGGATTGATTTCCAGGAGAGCATCGCCTGTACCTGTAATGAACGGAAGTGTCCACTTGTATAATTCTTCTGTGCTCAGCTGGCGGATATAATTTGCGTTGAAATATTCAAGCTTTTTGTAATCAAATACAGCAGGAGCTTTGTTCAAGTGTTCAAGTTTAAATGCCTTAGCAAGTTCGTCGAGTGTATAGAATTCTTTTCCTTCTTCGTAAGAACAACCAAGCATTGCAACATAGTTTACAATAGCCTGAGGAAGATAACCGCGGGCACGGAACTCGTTCAAAGAAGTTGAACCATGGCGTTTAGAAAGCTTCTTTCCGTCTGAACCATTTACCATTGGAAGGTGACAGAATTCAGGATGCTCCCAGCCGAATGCACGGTACATCTGAACATGAAGCGGAGTACTAGGAATCCATTCCTGAGCACGCATAACATGGCTGATTTTCATATAATTGTAATCAACAATGTTTGCAAGGTGATAAGTTGGGAATCCGTCTGATTTCAACAAAACAGGGTCTGGAGAAATATCTTCGTTCTTCCAAACAATGTCGCCAAGAAGGTGGTCGCTAAACTTTGTTTCACCTTCCATTGGAACCTTAAGACGAATTACATAAGGCTTACCTGCGTCGAGGTTTGCTTTTACTTCTTCTGGAGTAAGGTGACGGCAGTTGCGGTCATAACCTGGAGCCATTTTATTTTCAGTTTGAATTTTGCGGATTCGGTCAAGGCGTTCTGCATCACAGAAACAGTAGTAAGCCTCGCCTTTTTCTACGAGTTCATAAGCATATTTTTTGTAAAGTTCAAAGCGTTCACTCTGAACATAAGGGCCATATTCACCACCCTTAGAACCGCCTTCGTCCCAGTCGATTCCAAGCCATGCCATTGTATCATAAAGATTCTGAACATATTTTTCGTCGTAACGGGTGCGGTCTGTATCTTCGAGACGAAGAATAAATTTTCCGTTTTGAGAGCGTGCAAAAAGATAATTAAAAAGTGCCGTGCGAACACCGCCAATGTGCTGCATTCCTGTTGGAGACGGTGCATATCTAACTCTAACTTCGTTATCTGCCATAAAAAAAAGCCTCTATAATATTTATATTTTACGAAGTGCTATTATAGTAAGATTTTGATTTTTAGACAATCTTATCAAAATAAAAAATAAAATCCGCAAAATAAAGCGTAAAATAAAACTTAACATAAGTTGAATGTCAGTTTATAATCTTATTGTAGATAATTGTATCTATTGAACTACACCAAGGAGATGTAAATATGGCTTCAAAAAATTTGGGCAAAATTAGAGTACCATGGTACGGTTACTTAATGATATTTATGCTATATGTCAGTCCATTTATTTTAATGTTCCCAGTTGCTATAATGACTGGACTAGTTTCTAAAGTTGAATTTTCAATTATTTTCAGAAATATTTTTACATTTTTAGCTATAGCTGCAGTTATTGCGGTAGGCGCTTTAATGACAGCTTCTTTGCGCAAAACTATAAACAGTTACGACGGAACTCCCGAAGGCGCAAAAAGTTTTAACAAAAAACTTAAACTCATTGATACTCTAAATATTATTTTTCCTGTTGGCTCAATGATTGCAATTGGCGAAGCGCTTGCTTACTTTCTAAAAAGAAGCGGAGTTCATCTTTCTGCATTTCAAGACAGAGACCCGGCAATTTTCCTTGTAATGTTAATGCTCGGAACTCTTTTTGATATAAGTCTTATTTTCTATATTTTCCATATTAGAATCATAGAACCAAGACTTTATGAAATTCCATTTGGAAAGAAAGAAATTCCGCTCAATATTATTCAGAGAAACGTTCTTACACTTACCTTCTCTTTGCTTGGTGTTCTTTTTCTTATTATGATTACTTTGAATCCTGCAAACTTGAGCGCAGGAACAACAGTTGTTTATCAGAAAATGATTCCAATTCTGTGTTATAGTGTTGTTTACTTTATGTTTTCTACGATTCTTTTAACAGATGATATTAAACAATGTCTTAAACAGATTACTACAATCACAGCAGCACTTTCTGAAAAAGATTACACAGTAAACAATGGAAAACCTTCGCACCGAAGTGAACTTGGTGTTATTATTCAGACAATTAATGATTTTAAAAATCAAACTGCAAGTATTTTGCGCGAAATTGATATTTCAACCCGAAAATCTTCTTCACAATCAGATGATTTAGTTCACAATATGGATCTTACAAAAGACAATGTTGCAAATATTGTTGAATCGCTTTCAAGCATTAAGCAGGAAATCGAAAATCAGTCTTCTGGCGTAGAAGAATCAAACTCATCTATTGAGCAGATTATGGGAAATATCCGCTCGCTCAACAGTTCTATTGAATCACAGGCAACTGGCGTAACTCAGTCTTCTGCCGCAGTTGAAGAAATGGTTGCAAACATCGCAAGCGTTACTCAGATTCTTGAAAAAAATAATCAGGTTGTAAATGCCTTAACTGAAGCCGCAGAAAAAGGTCAGCAGCAGGTAAAAACAGCCGTTAAAACTGCGGACGATGTTCTTCAGCAGTCAGCTGGAATTATTCAAGCTTCAAGTATTATTCAGACAATCGCAAGCCGAACAAACTTGCTTGCTATGAACGCCGCAATTGAATCTGCGCATGCTGGTGAAGCCGGAAAAGGATTTGCGGTTGTTGCCGAAGAAATTCGTAAACTTGCCGAACAGTCTGGCGAACAGAGTAAATCTATCGACGATAATCTTCGTTCACTTTCAGAAGCAATTGGTGGAATTACAACTGATATTAATCACGTTCAGGAAGCCTTTGAAAGCATTTATGAACTTTCACAAAAAGTTCGCGAACAGGAAACGGTTATTGCAAACGCAATGGAAGAACAGAACTCTGGTAACCAGCAGGTTTTGGAAGCAATGCGCGCAATCAGCGATTCAACTTCCGAAGTAAAGAATGGTTCTTCTGAAATGCTTATTGGCGGAGAACAGGTAATTAAAGAAATGAAGAATCTTTCTGAAGTTACCCGCGTTATTTCTGATAATATGAATCAGATTAACAGCTTCTCTCAGCAGATTTCTGATGCAATCGCAATCACAACTGCTTCTACAACAAGCACACAGGAAAGTCTTAGCTCTCTTATGAACGACCTTAAGTCTTTCCGACTGTCAAAAGACTAACAGCAAATCATTTTGATTTTGAAAACGCGGCAAATAAATCTTTGGATTGTTTTGCCGTGTTTTTTTTTGTCTTAATCTGTGTTATACTGTCTGCAAAGGCAGGATATAAAAAATGGCAGATTATCACGAATTTCCGGCGGCTCCAGAAGGCACGCCAGTTGCAAACTTCGTACATCTTCACGTTCACTCAGACTATTCTCTTTTGGACAGTTGTGCAACTCTCGACAAACTTGTTGCAAAGGCAAAAGCCCTTAATATGCCCGCACTTGCGCTCACCGATCACGGAAATATGTTTGGCGCGCTCAACTTTGAAAAACTCTGCCATGTAAACGGAATTAATCCTATTGTAGGCGAAGAATTTTACGTTGCCTACGGAAGTCACCTTGAAAAAAACGACGTTCCATACAGCCACAAAGGCGAAGAAGGCGACCGTCACGCGCATTATTTTCACCTGATTTTGCTTTGTGAAAATCAAAAAGGCTACGAAAATATGTGCTGGCTTTCTTCAACCGCTTTTACAGAAGGTCTTTATTACGGAAAACCGCGAATCGACTTTGAACTTTTGGAAAAATATCACGAAGGTTTAATTTGCTGCTCTGCTTGTATTCAAGGTGAATTGCCGCAAATGCTGCTTGCCGGTATGGACAAAGAAGCCGAAGAACTCGCGCTCAAATATAAAAATCTTTTTGGCCCGGATCATTATTATATTGAAATTCAAGCTCACGGAATTCCTGAGCAGAAAATTGTTGCAGAAAAACTGATTGCCCTTGCTCACAAATTAGACATTCCGCTTGTTGCAACAAACGACGTTCACTATGTAGAAAAAGAAGACGCAATTGCTCAAGACGCACTTCGCTGCATTGGCTTTAAAAATCTTTTGCACGATAAAAACCGCGCAAAAATGGGCGGCGACCAAAATCTCGACAGCTGGTATTTTAAAACCGAAGCCGAAATGCGCTCGATTTTTCCGCAATGTCCGGAAGCCTTTGATAACACAATCAAGATTGCAAATATGTGCAATCTTACAATTAAGCAATACAGCACACCAGAACTTAAAGAGTGTCTTCCGCGCTTTGAATTGCCAAAAGAATTTCAAACGCACGGAGACGATTATCAAGCAGATCAAAACGACTATGTTCGCTATCTTGTAGAAGAAGGTTTGAAAAAACGATACAAGGAAATCACGCCGGAAATTCGCGAGCGTGCCGATTACGAAATGAACACCATTTTTACAATGGGCTTTTCGGGCTACTTTTTGATTGTATGGGAATTTATCAACTGGTCAAAATCGCTTTACGATCCGGTTCACAAGTGCCCAAAACATTATATTCCGATTGGACCTGGTCGAGGTTCGGGAGCTGGTTCTCTTGTTGCCTACGCCATGACAATTACAGACATTGACCCGTTCCGCTACGGGCTGATTTTTGAACGATTCTTAAACCCAGAACGTGTTTCCATGCCGGATTTCGACGTTGATATGGACTTCGATTTTCGCCAGGAGATTATTCAGCATACGCGCGATTTGTACGGAGATGCAAACGTTGGCCACATTGTAACTTTTGGTACACTCAAACCTAAAAACTGTATTGCCGATGTTGGCCGTATTCTTGACATTCCGCTTTCTGAAGTAAATATGCTCAAAAAATGCATTCCCGATAATCCAAAAGCAAAACTAAAAGATGCTTTTAGCGAGCCTACAGAAAAAATGCCAGACGGCGGACAACTCATTCCTTATAAAGATGATCCGCGCTATCAAGAGCTTTTTGATTTGGCGTTCCGCCTTGAAGGTGTAAAGCGAAACACAGGTCTTCACGCTTCGGGAATGGTAATTGGTTTAACTCCACTTCCAGATTGGGCGCCGGTTTTTAAAGATCCTAAAACTGGCGAAGTTGGCGTTCAATACACAATGGATATTATTGAACCTTGCGGACTTGTAAAGTTTGACTATCTTGGTTTAAAAACACTTTCTTTGATTCGCTACGCTGAAGCAATCATAAATAAACACCGCCCGGAAGGAACGCCGGAATTTGTTACAGCTGATGTAAGCGAAACAGATGAGCCAACTTTTGACCTTTTCTGTCGCGGCGACTCGGTTGCAGTTTTCCAGTTTGAATCTCCTGGAATGCAGAAAATTCTTCGCGAATGTAAACCTAGAAAACTCGAAGAGCTCGTTGCCTTAAACGCGCTTTATCGTCCAGGTCCGCTTGATTATATTCCTCAATACATTGAAGGCAAATGGAAGCCGGAAACCGTTCATTATCCGGATCCTTCTTTGGAAGGACTTTTGAAAGAAACTTACGGCGTTATGGTTTATCAGGAACAGGTTATGAAAGTTGCCCAGATAATTTCGGGCTTTTCTCTTGGTGGCGCTGATATGCTTCGTCGTGCAATGGGTAAGAAAAAACTCGACGTTCTTATGAAGAAAAAAGCCGAGTTCATTGCAGGTGCCGTAAAAAACGGCCACACAGAAGAACACTCCGGCGAAATCTTTGAAATTATGATTCCGTTTGCGGGCTACGGATTTAATAAGTCGCACGCAGCAGCTTATTCAGTTCTTGCTTACCGCACAGGCTGGCTCAAAGCGCACTACCCTGCCGAATTTATGGCAGCAAACCTTACAAATGAAATCACCTCAACAGACGGACTTCCTTTTTATATTGAAGAAGCAAGAAAAATGGGCGTTCCAGTTGATGCGCCAGACGTAAACCGTTCCGATATAATTTTTGACGTTGTAGACGGCCGCATCGTTTTTGGTCTTAAAGGAATCAAAGGAATGGGAGAAGCGGCTGCTCAGGCAATTGTAAAAGAGCGCGAAACAAACGGCCAATATAAATCATTTATGGATTTTATTAAGCGAGTTTGTGGCATTGTTGAAAAAGACGAAGACGGCCGCGAAAAAACTCTCGTAAATAAAAAAGCCATAGAAGTTCTTATAAAAACCGGCGCTTTTGATAATCTTTCAGAAAAAGACGGAACAAAACTTAACCGGCCAACACTTCTTGCAAATATGGAAGACGCGCTCGATTACGTTTCTTCATATCTTGAAGATCAGAAAAAAGGACAAGGCGATTTATTCGGCGAGCTTGAAGAAGAAGAAAAAACTTTCACCGACTTCCAGTTCAAAAAGATTCCAGACATTCCAAATATGGAACAGTTGAATATGGAAAAAGAATGCATAGGTTGTTACGTTAGCGGGCACCCACTTGACGGCTACAAAAAAGCGATAGACCGCGCCGTTACAGTAAGAGCCGGAAACATCAACCGAATTGCAGAAGAAAGCAAAGCAGAAAAAGCAGCCCTTGAAGCAAGCGGAGCAAAATACTGGCAAATGCGCGATTCTGGAAAATCATACGTTGCACTTGGAATGATTACAGGAATTCACGAAATCGTAACCAAAAAAGGCGCCAGAATGGCTTTTGCAAAATTAAACGATTACGACGGACAGATTGATTTAACATTCTTTCCAAAAATCTGGGAAACACTAAAACCACAGTTGCAAGATGCCGGCATTTATGCGTTCCGCGGAAAAGTAGACGGTTCACGCGACACACCGTCTCTAATAGTAGACGCAATTGAAGATGTTGATAAAATGGAAACCCATTCGGCTCAATCAGTTCACATAAGGCTCGACACAAATTTTACAAATGAACCTGCAATCGCTCAATTAAAAGATTTTTTATTTGATAAAATGGGCAATTGTTCAGTATATTTTCATATAGATATGGGAAATAATCCGTATATCGTAATGGCTAACGACCAGATTTCTATAAGCGCAGATGAACAAACACTAAATTCTCTGCGGGAAATCAATTTTGTAAGAGATGTCTGGACCGAATAGCAAAAAAAACTAAAAGTTGTTTCATTCTGGAGGTAAAAAATTTTATGATTCAAATAATTCTTTCGATTCTGTCAGCAATATTATACATTTATACACTTTGCTGCCTTGTATATATTTTAATGTCCTGGTTTCCAGGCGCTAAGTTCACAAAATTTGGCCGCGCACTTACAAAAATCTGCGAGCCATATCTTGGGATTTTTAGAAAACTCACAATACTAAGAGTGGGAAACATTGATTTTTCGCCGATTATTTCACTTGGATTACTTTCGCTTATTTCGGTAATTTTAGCAGGAATTCAGCACACAGGAAGAATTTATTTAGGCGGAATTCTTGGTACAATAATTTCTTCTTTATGGGGAATTCTATCTTCGATAATAGGAATTTTTATTTTATTGACTTTTATTCGATGGATTGTACTTTTAATCAACAAAGGAAAAACCTCTTATGATTCTGGCTGGAATCAGCTTGATATATTTTTAAGCAAATTCACTTACAAAATTTCTGCAACATTTGCAAGAAGAAGCATAAATTATCAAACTTCACTTTTAGTTTCTTGGATTACACTGCTTATTTTTTCAATTGCCGGAACAATCATCATAAATTATCTGAGTGAACTTTTGCACAAACTACCTTTCTAATGGAGTAAACTTGAAAGTAGCGGATATAAAAACGCCGGTTTCTTCGATTGCGGGAATCGGCCCTCAGCTAACAAAAACTCTTGCGAAAATAAATGTTTTTACAGTCGGTGATTTGCTTCAATATTATCCGCGAGATTACGAAGACAGAACAAAAAAAGTGACTTTCCGCGAGCGTGCTGCAAACGGAAAAGTTCACACAGTTGCACAGGTTTTAAAACAGGAATGGTTTGGCTACGCAAAAATGCGAACCTTAAAAATCATTGTTTTTGACGGAACAGAAACTGCCGAATTAATTTGCTTTAATCGTGCTTTTTTAGAAAAAAGTTTAGTTCCAGGAAGCATTGTTACAATAACCGGCCAATTTTTTGTAAAATATGGAACCTTGCAAAGCACAGCCTTTGAAGCTGCAAAGCATGAAGAAGTGGCTCATAAACTTACAGCTTTAGAGCTCTCACAAATCGCGCCAAAAGAAAGCGGAATACTTCCGGTTTATCCGCTCACAGAAGGCCTCACCCAAAAAGCAATTGCAAAAGCCGTCTCACAGGCGCTCCAACAATATGCGCACGGAATAGAAAATGAAACGCCGCAATCGTTAATAGAAAAACACGAATTGCTTTCAAAACAAGACGCACTCCGCCTTATTCATCGTCCGCAAAATCTTTCGCAGGCCGCAGAAGCTCGCCGCACACTTGCCTTTGAAGAACTTTTTAATTTTCAATACATAATTGCAAAACGCGCCTTTTCACGAAAAGGTCGATTAAGCCTTTCGCAGCCAGAAAATAATGATAAAACAGAAAATGCTCAAGCCGGCCAACTACAAAATATCGGCGCACACGGCTCTGCAAAACTTTTGGAAACTGATTTTGAAAAAAGTCTTTCTCCGCTGCAAAAGCAGTTTTTCGACGCGCTGCCATTCCCGCTCACTCAAGACCAGCGCGCTGTAATTTTTGAAATGGACGCGGAAATTGACCGCAGTTACACAGAGCGGGAGCGGATTCTCAACCAATTAGACAAGGGACTTGCGCCACCCACAACGCCAAGTTTTACAATGGCGCGGCTTTTGCAAGGAGATGTAGGCTCGGGCAAAACCCTCGTTTCTCTTTTTCTTTGTCTAAGAATTATCAGCTGGAAAGGTCAATGCGCATTTATGGCACCCACCGAAATTCTTGCCCGCCAGCATGCTGAAACTGCTGCAAAACTTTTGGCGCCACTTGGCGTGCGCACGGCATTTCTTACGGGTAACATTCGTGCAAAAGGTCGCGCGCCCCTTTTAAAAGCACTTAAATCTGGCGAAATTGATATTGTTATTGGAACTCACGCATTGTTTTCAGCACAAGTTGAATATAAAGATTTGGAACTTGCTGTTATTGATGAGCAACATCGTTTTGGGGTTTTGCAGCGACAGGCGATTTTGGAAAAGGGGCGCGTTGTTAGCCGGGGTTTTACCTTTGAGCCTAATCTTTTGATGATGAGCGCCACGCCAATTCCGCAGAGCCTTGCGCTTACTGTTTTTGGCGATCTCGACATTTCATCTATTCACACATTGCCAGCCGGCCGAAAGCCTATTACAACTTACCTTGTAAAAGAAGGCAACGAAATAAACGCTTACGAAGCTGTTCGCAAAGAACTTGAAAAAGGCCACCAGGCATATTTTGTTTACCCGGCAATTGATAGTGATGAAAACATCAAATCAGCAGAACGCGCCTTTGCACATCTAAAAGAACATATTTACCCGCAATACAAATGCGCACTTTTACACAGCAAAATTGAAGATGAAGAACAGGTTCAGATTTTGCATAATTTCCGCGACAACACAATTCAAGTGCTTGCCGCAACCACAGTAATTGAAGTTGGCGTTGATGTTCCAAATGCAACCTGCATGGTAATTGAACAAGCCGACCGTTTTGGAATGGCGCAACTACATCAGCTGCGCGGGCGTGTTGGACGCGGAAGCGCACAATCTTTTTGTTTTTTGATTTACAGCAAAGACATCACAAAAACCGGCATTGAAAGAATGAAGGCCTTGCGCCAAAGCACAGACGGTTTTTACATCGCTGAACAAGACTTAAAAACTCGCGGACCTGGAGAACTAAACGGCACCGTTCAAGCAGGCGAACTTGGCTTTAGAATCGCAAACCTTTCAAAAGATATGGAATTAATGCGCCTCGCACGCCAAGACGCAATTTATATGATTTCAAGATAATCAGATATTTTATAAGCTGTTTTAGTCAAAAACTTTTTTGCGCCACTCTTTTTCAAAATCATCAAAATTTGGCTGAACTTCATTTTCAGAAGCTATTACACAAGCCTTAATATAAGGCTCAACAGCCAAAGTTCGGTAACTTTCCCACCGCGCCGGAAGTCTTTGCGGAACAGCAAGCATTTGCGCAGGCGGAAGATTTGTGAGCAACTGATTATAATAAGCGGGAAGAATATGCTCAGTTACATCTCGAAGCGAAGAAAATCCGCCGGCAATTCCAAACATATCAGTTTCGAGCCCCATTTTTTCTTTAGTTTCAAGAATTTCTTTTTGACTTTCAGATTGGAAAAACCAGGAAATAAATTCTGTTGCGCCAATTTGATTTTGGGCCTTTTTACAAATTCCCATCATTGTACAAGAATCTTCGATGTAAAGCGAATTATCTTCAACTACCCATCGATAATCCACTGGCAGATACTGTTCTTTAAGAACCTTAAAAAGCTGATTACTTGTTGTATAAGCAAAAAGCGTTCTTCCAGAAGAAACCTGGCGATAATAAGGCATAAAAAGATATTTAAAAGAAAAATCTTCTTCAACTTGCGCAGAAGTATTTTCAGAATTTACCCAATCTTTTAAATAAGCAATTGTTTCGTCTAACTGTTTTTTATTCCAGGTAACATCGCCTTTTTCTTCACGAAAAGCAGTGCCTTTCATTTTTGCAGTAAGATACAAAAAGTTTGTGTTTCCAAGCGGAGTAAAACCAATTCGCGTATAAGCATCTTTTTGATTTTTAGTATTATAAGCAGAAGCAGTTTCTCTAATCTGTTCGAGCGAAAGCACATAATTATCAGGAATTAAATCATGATTTTCGGCTGAAAAAATAATCGCAGGAAGATTAAAACTTACCGGCAAAAGATACTGAACTTTTTTGTGCCGGCCAAAATCCAAAACCTGAGAATAGAAAAGGTCGGAAGAAAGTTTTTTTGTATCAAAAAGATAATCAAGTGATTTAAAATATTTTTTTGGAGATTCTGTTTTAAGCCAGGAACCAACAACAATATCTGGCGGCATTTCGTCTTTTGCAGGCGGAAGCGAAAGAGCTGGATTTTCTTTATAAACAAGAATTGCACTGCTGTTTTTATGGTGCTTGTTATAAAGCTCAACGTATTGAACAAATTCGCGGTTACTTGTCCAAATTACAATTCTATCCTGTTGATAAGACGAACGCTTTTTCTGACGGCCGCCCGAATTAGAACAGCCGCAGAAAAAAATTGCAGCGCAAATTATTAAAGTAGAAAAAACAAACTTCGATGTACGAATCAAATTCAGTTCCTTAAACAATTATAATGCAAATAATGCAAAGCCCAATTAAAGAGCTTCAGCTACATTATAAATGCTTGTGTAAACTGAATCAATCTTATCTTCATCAATACTTGAAAAAGCTACACGCAAAGTATGCGCATCAATCTGAATAATTCCAATTCCTTCAGTTTTGAGAAGCTGCTTTCTGATTTCTTCGGCTTTTCCAGTATTTACATGGAAACTCATAAAATAACCAGAATTGAACGGAAGCGGCTCAAGCACTTTTGAAGTATGAGTATTTACAAAGTTTCTTACAGCGTCATAGCGGCGCTTAAGCATATTGCGAAGTTCTTTTTTCTGGGCTTCGTGAGCTTCATTTGCAAGTGCATGAACAACAAGGCTCTGAGAAACAGTTGAAGAACAAGAAACCGAAGAACGAATAGCAGACATAAACTTAATCTGAAGAGCTGTAATCTGCTCGTCTGAAAGGCCTTTTGAAGCGAAAGTAATAAAACCAGTTCTAAAACCCCAGGCAAAATCTTCTTTAGTTGGACCGTCAGCTTTGATTGCAAGTACATTTTCGTGCAAATCAGCCATATAAGCAAAAAGCGACTGAGGTTCAATATCATCTTCGTAGTTGAGGCCAAAGTAAGCATCATCAGAAAGAACAAGAACTTTTTTACCAGATTCAGCAATTTCGCGAACAATGCGAACAATTTCCTTTGCTTCAGTTTTTGTAGGACTGTATCCAGAAGGATTCTGTGGAAAGTTCAAAATAACGCGAACCGAACCATATTTTTCAGCTTCTGATTTCATTGCAGCTTCGAGACCTGCAATATTAAACTTTCCATTTTCAAAACATTTAAACTGATGAAATTCAGCACCGCGTCGGGCAGCAGCAATCAGTTCGTAATTGTCCCAACAAGGATCAGGAGC
Organism: Treponema sp.; assembly: GCA_017962415.1. Classification (GTDB taxonomy): domain Bacteria; phylum Spirochaetota; class Spirochaetia; order Treponematales; family Treponemataceae; genus Treponema_D. The sequence goes on from JAGCVK010000045.1 coordinate 12,115, forward strand.
AAGCAGAGGCTTATCAGCATCAACAAAAATATCAGAAACGTAAGAAAGAACGGCTGTAAGTCCTGGAACAAGAATCGGAGACGAAATCTTTTTATTTTTCAAATCAGGATTCTTTTCGATAATTTTTGATTTCCACAAGTCGCGAACATTTGGATTACCTGCGGTTTTTGCATAAGCAACAGTCTCGCGAGGATTAAGAGTTGGCATAAGTTTTTTGTAAGATTCCAACTCAATCGGAGTACCATTTTCAACAGCCATTCCGATTGTACCATTTGCGAAGTGAGCATCTTTTGCAGCCTCACCACCCTGTGAAATAATTCCATTTGGAAAATAAAGGCGTCGCCCCATATCTGACATAAGGGCATCGACAACTGAACCTGAAAGAGTGTCATTCAACTCTTGTGCTAACGGATTAATCATAATGCCCTAATTATCCAAAAATCGCTAGCGAATGTCAATGATTATGCAAAAAAATGGTAAATAAATGCATATTTATGCAATATTATAGGTCAGTTTGATTTGTAACAGAACACAGTTTTTGTTATAATACATATTATGGAAAAAGATATTGTAAAAGTAATTGAAGACTGTCGCAAAGAAGCTGCTAAACGCCTTGTTGGGCAGGAAAATTTAATTGATGATATTCTCACAGCGTTTGTGGCCGGCGGCCATATTTTGCTTGAAGGCGTGCCTGGTCTTGCTAAAACTCTTGCTATAAAAACAGTTGCTGAAATTCTTGGGCTTGATTTTAAGAGAATTCAGTTTACTCCGGATTTGCTGCCAGCTGACGTTACCGGAACTTTGATTTATGAACAGAACAAAGGAACTTTTAGTGTTAGAAAAGGACCAATTTTTGCAAATGTAATTCTTGCTGATGAAATTAACCGCGCTCCTGCAAAAGTTCAGTCGGCTATGCTTGAAGCAATGGAAGAACGCCAGATTACAATTGGCGAAGAAACTTACAAACTTCCAGAGCCATTTTTTGTACTTGCAACTCAGAATCCGGTTGAACAGGAAGGAACTTATAATTTGCCGGAGGCCGAGCTCGACCGTTTCCTTATGAAACTTGTAATCAATTATCCTTCAACAGATAATGAAATCAAAATTGTTCAAACAGCCGGAAAAGCACCTTATGTTCCAGTAAAACAGATTGTAAAAGCCGCAGATTTACCGTCGCTAAGAGAAGCCACTGATAAAATCACTTGCAGCGAAAAACTAGTTGAATACATAGTTTCAATTTTGACCGTAACAAGACCTGAAAATTCTCGCAAACATCAGTCGGGCCGCACAATTGTAAATACAGCCCGCTCAAATGATGTAACAAGATATATTCATTTTGGTGCTTCGCCTCGTGCCGGAATTGCAATGCTTCAATGTGCAAAAGTAAAAGCACTTTTTGCCGGTCGCGATTTTGTTTTACCAGAAGACATAAAAGCTGTTGCTTTGAATGTTTTACGACATAGAATTGTTCTTTCTTATGAAGCCGCTGCGGATAATATTACAGCTGATGAAATTATTTCGCGAATTCTGAATTTTATTCCGGTTCCATAAGCCATGCAAAAAAGATTTCTTGCAAATAACGAATCTCTCATAAAAAAGGCACTCTATCTTAGAATTATGGCAGCAGGAATTGCCGAAGGAATGAAAACCGGCAATTTCCGCTCGCTGCACAGAGGTCAGGGAATTGAATTTGCCGGCGTGCGCGATTATGCACGCGGAGATGATATCCGCACAATCGACTGGAACGTAACCGCACGAATGGGGCGGCCGTACATCAAAATATTTGAAGAAGAACGCGAGCTCCAATTGTTTATGATAGTTGATTCGTCGCGTTCAATGGCGCTTGAAACAAGCCCGGATCGCCGCACAAAATATGCCTCAGCCGCAGAAACCGCAGCTTTGCTTACAATAGCCGCAGAAATTAATTCCTGCCCAACAGGAACCGTAATTTTTGATGGCGCAATACATTATTCTTGTGAGCCAACATTAGGAAAAGAGCAGACAATGCAGATTTTGAATCACTTAGACCGGCTTCCAGAAAATCCGGAAAACGGCTCCGTCCTTCCAAATGCAATAAGTGCGGCGGCAAAAGTACTCCGCAAACGGTCTTTAGTGTTCATACTTTCAGACTTCCGCTGCGGCGGTTGGGAAAAGCCACTTATTTCGCTTGCCCAGAAAAATGATGTGATTGCCATAAACATTCACGACGCCGCCGACGAAGAACTTCCTTCACTTGGAACCGTGACTTTTAAAGACGTAGAAAGCGGCCTCAAAATGAACTTGCCGTCTTCGGCGGCGTCGTTCAAAAAAGAATGGCGCAACTACAATAATATGAACCAAAACCGCTGGCAAGATTTTTGTATAAAACACGGAATTACACCGGTAATTCTCGACACAAAAACCGAGCCGGTTCAAGTTCTAAATCAGATTTTTGCCCGAAAAGCGTGGGCGCGGTAACGGGGGAAAGTTATGCAGACAATCACAGCTCAACAAATTCTCGTTCCAAAAAAAGTTTACATTGGAGACGCAGCCGAATTAAGATGCACCTTCAACAATCCAGATGCAAATCTAAAAGAACTTGTAAAAAACGGCACAACAGAAATCAGCGAATCGGTTGAACTTTTTTCAAACGATTTTGACATAAAATCAATTACAATTTCTCAAACCGGCGTTGATTTTTATCAGCTGACAATAAATTTTATTCCGTGGAAAACTGGCGAACTTCAATTTGAGCCGCTCGCAATTCCCGAAACTGAACTTTTGCTGGAATTTCAGCCAATTCAAATTGTTTCCTTAATTTCTACAGAAGGCGCAAACGCCACAACTTTGCGCGATTCAGCAGCGCCGCTTTTAATACCCGGAACTGCCTACAAACTTTATGGCTCACTTAGCGGCTTTATCATCTTTTTGATTATTTTGATTCGGATTATTGTAAAACGAAAAAGCATTATTTTTTATCTGAATAATAAAAAACTTTTGCGAAAATACAAAAAGAACAAAAAACAGGCTTTGCGCCAGCTTCGGCAAATTGCAGAAAATCATAAACTTTCTGATTTGGCTGCCGCTGAAAATATTCAGCGCATTTTGCGAAACTATCTTGAAGTTCGGTACGATTACCCGTTTACAAAGGCGGCCGCCTCGGAAATTGCAAAGGGTTGGCTTGAAGTTACGGGCGGAATTCTTTCAGACGAAAAAACGGACGCATTGAATGATATTTCGGCCGCTTTTATAAGAACTGATTACATCAGATACAGTAAAAACGGAACTTTTAATCCCGAAGAAAAAAACGAACTTATTGAACAAATTTCAAACCGGATAGAAATACTCGAAAAAGAAGAAAAACCGGAAGGAGAAAATAATGCCTAGCTTTGAAAATCCCGCAGCGTTTTTTCTGCTGCTTTTAATTCCCCTTCTTTATCTTCTTAGAAAAATCAATTTCTTTAATCAGATAAGTTTTCCTGCAGTTCTTTCTGATTGGGAAGGCCGCAGTTTTGAATGGAAAGGCAAACCGCAAAAATTTCTTTCTGCACTTGCAAGAATTGCGTTTGTTTCAGGATTTTTGATTGCAGTTGCCGCCTTTGCAGATCCTGTAATTTCAAATCAAGAAAAAGTTTTTACTTCTCTTGGAACAGATATAATTTTCGCTATCGACACAAGTCCTTCTATGTCCGCAGCAGATATGGACGGAGCAAAAAGAATTGAAGTCGCAAAATCAACAATTTATGCTCTTTCAAACCAAAACGACGGTTGCCGTTACGGGCTTGTTGCCTTTGGCACAAATGCGGCAGTTTTAGTCCCACCAACAAGCGACCAGGTGTTTTTTGCAGAACATCTTTCAAAATTAACAAGCGGAATATTTGGCGACGATACTGCAATTGGAGACGGACTTAGCACCGCCGTTTGTCATCTTGCTTCATCAGCCGCTCCAAAAAAATGCATTGTTTTGCTTACCGACGGAGAGAACAACGCCGGTGAGATTCACCCAGAAACCGCCGCTCACCTTGCCGCAGACAACAACATCACCGTTTACGTTGTAGGCTTGGGCAGAAAAGGCAAAGTTTTGTTAGAATTCACAGACTCGGCAACCGGCCAAATGCACTCTGGAAAAACTGATTCAAATTTTAATCCAGCGCCGCTTAAAAAAATTGCAAACATAGCAAATGGCCGTTACTTTGAAGCACAATCGCTCGATGAACTTTCGGCAACGCTCGCCGCAGTTTCTAAACTTGAAACTATAAATCAAAATTATACTTACCGAACTGTAAATCATCTTTTTTATAAACAGTTTCTCACAATTGCATTAATTCTTTTTGCATTTTCGTGGTTTATCCGCAGACTCATTCTCAAAGAAATGGTTTGTTTCCGCCACCGAAGAATTTTGATTTTACGTTCAGCTTGCCTTTTCTTTTCGTTCTTATTTTTATACCTTGCAAGACTTGGACTTACTTGGGGAACTTATCTGGTTCCAGTTCAAAAAAGCGGCCATTCAGTTGCAATGGTTTTTGATATTTCAAACAGTATGCTCGCAAAAGATTGTCCGGGCGAAATGTCACGACTCGACGCAGCTGCTCTTTACGCAAAAAAACTTTTGGCAAAAATGCAGGGAACTCCAATTGCAGTTGTTCTTGCAAAAGGAGACGGAGTTGCTGCCATTCCTTTAACTGATGATATGGCAATAACTGAATCGCTTTTGGACGTAATGTCACCTTCTTTAATGACCGTTCCCGGTTCAAGTATTGGAAAAGGAATCTTAAAAGCAAAACAAACTTTTTCCACAAACTTTGCGTCAGCAGGAAGAATCTGGGTTTTCACAGATGGCGAAGAAACAGACGGCCAGCTTACATCGGCTCTTTTTGAATGCCAAAAAGCAGGAATCCAAGTTTCGCTAATCGGCTTTGGCTCAGAAAAAGAAACGCAAATTACTACTGGCGACGGAAAAACTCAGGTGATGACAGCCTTGCGTTCAGACCGCCTTATAAAATCAATTGAAGAAGCCTCTGGAAAATTCAATTTCTTCAATAGTAAAGATAATTTGCTATACATCAATTCGCTAGAAAAAGGCTCTGGAACAAAACTGCTTTCGCAACTTCGTTATGGAGCAACCGAAAATCTTATAACTTCTTATGAAGTAAAACCGGTGCCGCGCTACAAACTTTTTCTTTCAATTGCAACGCTCTTTTTAATTTTGAGTTACATTGCAACTGAATTTAATTACGCAAAGTTTTTCAAACCTAAAAAAACTCCGCGCCACAGAAAAGCAATGGCTGTTGCGGGAACTGTTTTATTAGCAGCAACGCTTTCGAGCTGTTCTTCTGAAACTTCAGGAATTTTTAGAGGAACTGTTTCGTATCACAAAAAGAATTACCGCCATTCTGTTTCCTGTTTTATGCAGGCAAGCGAAACGGCCGCCGAAAAAAATGACCTTGTTGGTTTAAGCTACGCGCTTTATGATTTAGGAACGGCTTATATTATGCTGGGGGAAAATTCGGCCGCTTTTGAGCAATTCCAGGCAGTTCCAGCTACGGCACCCGATTCCGTTCGCTATGCTGCATTTTACAACGCAGGCGTTCTTGCCTGGCGCAATTCTGATTTTGAAGAAGCTCAAAATTATTTTAGAAAAGCGCTGGAAATTGACAGTTCAAAAATCGAAGCAAAAATCAACCTTGAACTTTCAATGCAACAGATTGACGGAAAAAGTCTTCAAAATCAAAGTCAGTCAATTCAAGCTAACAAAGAAGAAAATGCTTCGCAAGACCTCGAAAAAGCCGTTTTCAAACACATAAAGGAGAATGATCAAAAACAATGGAAAAACAGCGAATCAACCGAAACTCAGAATTTGGCAGAAGATTTCTAATTGCACTTCTCCTGATTTTTTGTGCGCCACAACTTTTTGCGCAAACATTAACGAGACAACAAATAAATGAACTCCGGCTCACACCAGAATCCAGCCAAAATCTCTATACCAAAACTGATATTAAGTTCGTGGTTACAATTCCAAAAGTGCGCCCTTCGCAAATTCATGTTACTTCAACAGACCAAAAAAATGACATAAGTTTTAAAACTATGCGTAAAATTGAAAGCTACGACGAAAACGGAACCATGCTCGAAATCTGGTACAATTTTGCAAAAAAAGGAACATTTCAGCTTGCTCCAATTTCGCTGATGATTCAAAATTCAAACCGAACAATCAAATTTGAGCCGGTTACAATCACAGATGATCCAGCTTCTATGAATCCAAGAATTGTGCTTGTTTTTGAAGACGGAACTTTTGTCTATTCCGATGAAGCAAAATACAAAACGCCGCTTTTTACAATTCCAACCGGAAAAAAGTTGCGTTTTACGGTAAATCTTCAGTACGCAATTCAACTTGTCCAGTTCAACTGGGAAATTCCACAAAATTCTATTTTTACCTGCACAAAAAAATATGAATTTACGCAAATAAAATACCGCGAGCGCGTTTATTCGCACGACCTTATTCCAGTTGCCGATTTTGAATGGACGGGCTTAGTTCCGGGCACACAAAAATTGCCAAAGTTCAAACTCAATGCCGCAGGCTACGGCGGTTACCGCAGTGACCTTATGCTCCCGGAAATCACAATTAATTTTACTCAAAAAGCTGAAAATGAAAATTCCAGCACAGATAATGATATTTTTTCTTCGGCCTTTTTTCAGGAAGAGTTTCCCGCTCAGCAAAAAACAAAAGTTTACCTTTCTAAAAAAGATTGCGAAGAACTTGCAAGACTTTACACTTGGGAACGCAACACGTTTTTTACTTATCTAAAAAATCGCAAAGAACGAATCAATTTTGAAAAAAATCACGGAATTATTTCATCAACAGAAAATCTATTTCCGGCAATCTTGCTTTACATTTCAATTTTTATGATTTTGATTTCGACAATTGCTTTAATCAGCGCCGCAAGAAAAAAACACAAAATCCGCATTTTGCTTTTTTCTACTCTTTTGATTTTGGGAATTGGCATTTTGATTTATTGCAGCGCAAAAAGAAGCGAACGCTATGGAATCTGCACAGGCTGTAGAATTTATTCAGTTCCGCAGGATAATGCAGAAGCCTTTTCCGAAATCGAAACCGGCAGCCGCGTAAGAATCCTTGAAAAAACCGAAAAATGGTATTATGTAGAACTTGGAGAAACTGGCGGCTGGTGTTCATCTGAAAATATTTATATAATAAAATAAATACGGAGACAGTTTATGAATATGGAAGACATTTTAAATCAATGGGATTCAATGAAAACCGCGAAAATCAAAAAACAAAAAGAAAGCGGTAAAAATCAGGTTTCTCACAAAAAAGCAAACGCACCTACAGCCGAAGAAAAAGCCCGCGCTGCCGAACGCGATTTTGAAGCACAAATGAAAGCCGACAATTCCAAAAAAGTAAATATGATGGAAATGTGGCTTCGCCGTTACGGCACAATTGATAAAGATAAAATTGCCGAAGATCAGGAAAAACGCACACAAACTTACGACCGAAACTTTCTTATGAATATGCACCCAGAAGCCCGCATTGATTTACACGGACTTCATCAAGACGAAGCTGAAGAAGCGCTCGACCGTTTTGTTACCGACTGCGTTTACCGCGGCCTTCGCAAAATTTTAATAGTTCACGGAAAAGGTATTCACACTTCGGGAACAGACCCGGTGCTCGGCGAACTGGTTAGAAAATTTATTGAACACGATAAACGCTGCGGAGCTTCAGGCCATCCAAAAACAAAGGCCGAAGGCGGAAGCGGCGCAACTTGGGTTTTGCTAAAATAACCTAAAACGAAACAATACATTTTATAGGAAGATGATCTGAGCACCCCGAATCGGTAAAAACCTTATAACCTTGAGGAATTAAGTTTTGCCCGGCAAGCGGCGGCTCAGACACAACTTCAAACTGATTTACCGTAACATTTCCCGCAAAAAAGAAATTATCAATTCGCTCCCAAGAATTTTGATAATAATAACTGCCGATTTTTGTTGCAAAACTTCCGTCATCACAAAACCAAGCCGAATACACACAAACCGGATTTTCGCAAAAACGCCTCAAAATCAGATTTGCCTTATATTTATTAAAAAAATCAAAACTTTCACAAAGGCTCGCGCTAAAATCTTGATTCAAAGAAATAAAATCTTCTGCGCTGCGATTAAAATCGCCGCAAATAATCACCGGGCAAGCGTTGTTTACTTCTACAGCTTTTGCAATGCATTGTGCAAGAATTGCTTCCTGCCAATCGCGCCAAATTTCAGTTTTTTCCTGGCCACCTGATTTTGATTTCCAATGATTTACAAAAAGCAAAACTTCTTTTTCGCCGGCTTTTAAAGTAAGCTGCATTAACGGCCTTGAAGCTGGCTGTTTTTGTTTATGAATCTGAATATCCATTGAATGCGCTGTGAGGCTGCTAATTTCCAGCCGTGAAAAAACCGCACAACCAATTGCACTTTTTGGCTCTTTTGTAAAACAAGCGTAACGCCAGCCTTTCTTTTTGCTCCAGGAAGCTTCAGTTAATCTGTTTGAAATATCAAGTACAACCGCTTCATTTTCGATTTCTTCGAGAACAATAATATCGCAGTTCAAAAGTTTCATAACTTCGCAAAGTTTTTCGAGCCGGCGAATATACATTTCTTTCGTCCATTTTGAAGAATTCTTAAAATCACTATATTCGCAGCCGTCGTTTACAGCATCAAAAAAAGTTTGAACATTCCAGCTTGCAATAGAAATTGTTTGTAATTTGTTTTTTGCAATATTTTCGTTTTTATTTTCATTATCAAAATTTTCAGAATGCTTAAAATCATAATTTTTTGAAATGCCAATTGCGCAACCAAAAATCAGATTAAAAAAAATCAAAATCAAAACTGCAAAAATTGCCCTAAAAATGCCACTTTTTCGAATCATAAAAACCTCTTGCTATATATATAGTCAAAATGAAGGTTTTTAGACAAAATTTTGAGATTTTTTTAGATTTTTTCTACAAGAAAAAGAAATTCTTTTACATGAATATCGCGGCCGCTCAAATTTCTTGAACCGCGAAAAGCATTGTATTCAGATTCAAGAACAGAAACTTTGCCGCAAGTTGAAAGCAAATCTGTCATTTCCTGGCGCGAAATAAAACCTTCAGAATTAAAAGAAACTAAAACATATTTTGCCCGAACATTGCGAACAAGATTTAGAAAAACCTGAGCAACGCGGCGTTTTTTATTATAATCAGAACGATTCCAGTCTTTTGGAATTCCAGAAACGCGGCTTATATTTTGAGAATCCGGGCGGCTATAATTTGCAATCAGATTCAGCATAAAATAATTTGAACTATATGGATGCTGATTGTAAGGCGGATCAAAATAAGCAAAATCAAAAATGCCATTGTCGGTAAAATCAGGAGAATAAAGCGATTCGTCCAAAACAAGATTATTTGCATCGCTTCTAAAAACTCTAAAATTGCTTTTAAAATCAGAAAAAACTGGAAACGGCAAAGAAATTTTTCCTTTGATTCTCGAAAGCGCATTGCTGGCATTTCCGCCAAACTGACCAACGCCGGTTTTTGAATTTTTATAAAAGCCTTTAAAAATGCCGGCGGTATTTGCGTGAATTGAAGCTTCAGACAAAAGTGGCGCAATAAAAAAATCTTTTAAGTTTTGCGGAACTTCAGATTCTATTAACTGGCGCGCAACATCAAGGTAAGCAGCATTATACGGCGTATAAAAACAGCGTTCATCTTTTTCTATATGATTTTCAGAAAGCGGAGCGTAAAGTTCGGAAATAAAGCCAGCACTTTTAAAATCTTTGTTTTGCTCGAGCGCGGCCATTTTCAAATTGATTTTTTCAGTAAGATTTTCGTGGAGCTTTTTTAGAGACACAATATCAATTTCTGATTTATTTGAAAGATAGCAGCGATTTATGATTTGCGAATAAAGTTCAAGATCGTTTACGGTTATAGCGCTCGAAAACTGCTTGAGATAGCGGCTCACAATCCCGCTTCCCGCAAAAACATCAAGACAAGTAAGCCTGGCCTTTCCAAGTTTTTTTTGAACTTCGCGCACGCCGCGTCCAATAAAATCCAAAAGCGCGCGTTTGTTTCCTATATAAGTAATCAGCTGCCTTTGTAAAAACTCGGGATTTTCGCCGCCAAAACGTTCATTTTCGGCAGCTGCGTTTTTTTGCGGCACTTTTTCACTCAACTTCAAAGCCCGCCCCAATTTTATTCATCACTTCAAAAAAGTGCGGGAAGGTCACACTACACCATTCGGCATCTTTTACAGTAACGTTATGGCCTTCGGCAAGTCCCAGTCCAAGACACGCAAGCGACATTACAATTCTGTGATCTTTGTACGATTCAACTTCACCACCATGCAAACTTTTTCCGCCGTCGCCGTAAACAACAAGGCGCTCGCCTTCATCAACAAGGTGCGCTCCAAGTTTTGTAAGTTCACTTACCATTGCTTTGATTCGGTCGGTTTCTTTTTTGCGGCAAATATCAATATCAGTAAAAATCACTTCGCCTTCCATAAAACAAGCTGCAACAGCAAGCGCGCAAATTGCGTCCGGGAAACTCGACATATCAATATAAAGTTTTCCGTCTTTTAGATTTTTTGTAGAAAGTTTTCGGCCGCCACGAACAATCAGTTTTTCTTCGTCTCGGAGCCACTTAATATCTGCGCCAACAGATTGCAAAACTTCTACAATTTTATCATCGCCCTGACTTCCTGAACCGTCAACATTATCAATTGTAATTTCGCTGCCAGAAATTAAAGCGGCAACAAGCGGAAATGCAACGCCTTCCCAATCAGAAGGAACAGCGCGGTCAAAAGCCTTAAAAGGAACCGGCCCGCTTACACTAATTTTTTTGAAGTCCGGCGAAATATTAACCGGAACACCAACACTTTCGAGCCAAAGCTTTGTCATTGTCAAATATGGAGTTTCTTTTGGATTTGTAAGTTCCATTTCAAGCGTTCCGTTTAAGCGTGAACTTGCCATCATAAAGCCCGAAATATATTGCGAAAGTGCCCCTTCGGTAACGAGTTTTTTATTTACATCAATTGGTCCGCAAAAAGAAAAAGGCGGCGTTGCTCCACCGTTAAGGCTCTTGCCATTAGCACCAAGCTGGCAAAGTGCATCAATCAGATGATTTACAGGACGGCGGCAAATTGATTCATCGCCGGTAAAAGTACATTCGCCTTTTAATGTTGAAAGAACTGGGCACAAAAAGTACATCAAAGAACCGGAATTTCCAACATCAATCTGGTCTTGTGGCAAATGAAGTTTTGAGCCAGCTCCGCGAACTGTCCAAACATCACCGTTTCCAAAATCAACATCGGCGCCAACTTTACGAACAGCGGCCGCAGTTGAAAGACAATCGTTACTTGGAAGCGGATTAGAAATATGCGAAGTGCCTTCTGCCATTGCGGCAAGAATCAGCGCACGAATTGTATGACTTTTTGAACCGGGAACTGTAATATGCCCCGAAAGAACCGACTTTTTTGCTACAGCTTTCATAGTACTATTGTACAATATTTTTATGTCTATTTTCAATTACCACTTTTTCTGCTAAAATAGAAGATATGACAAAGAGAGCGGTAATTCATGTTGAGAACACGGAAAATCTCGTAGAGTTTGCAGAATTTCTTGCTTCAGACGGCTGGACAATTCTTTCTGCCAACAAAACCGAAGAAATTTTGCGAAAGCAGAAAATTCCGGTTATTCGGGAAAATGCACTTTCTGAAAGCAATATGTACATTAATGATACATCAAGCTTAATCAGAAAAATTCTTATGACTAAATATGATGATGAAAGCGTTTTATCCCGCCCTGAATCTGATGAAAACAACATTTTCATTCTTTGCATGAACCTGCTTCCAACTATTAATCCGTCGATTGTTTCCAAGCAATTTGATAATCAGCTTTGCCCAAAAAACTTTTTTATTTCTATTGTTTTGCGCAATGCTTTTAGAAACTATGAAAATCTTTTAGTTCTTACTGATCCGGCAGATTATAAAGAAGCTATTATCCAGCTCAAAACCGACAATATTACAAAAGAATTCAGAATCTATCTTGCTGCAAAAGCGTTAAACCTTGTTTCTGCTTATGACGCGGGACTTTCTTCTTCGATTTTGCAAAGCACACAATACAACATCAACTTTATGAATTATCTGATGATTCCGTTCAAAAAAGAACTTCAGCTGCACAGCGGAATCAATCCTCAGCAAACTGCTTACCTTTATAAATCTCCTTCGGACGCAGGCTCGGTTGGAAACTTTTTAAAATTTCAAAACCGCGATCTTTCGTATTCGCTTGTAAATGATATTTCTTACGCCTGGGGCCAGCTTAATTCGCTTTTTTCTATGCTAAAAGATCAGCAAACGGTAAAAAGTGTAAATAGCGACGGTTATGAATTTACAACTCAATTTACGCCGCTTTCGGGAACGGTTTTTTCGCTTGCTGTAAAATTTGGCACGATTCTTGGTGCTTCGCACGCAACCAACGTTTTGGATTCATTCAGACTAACTTATACTTATGATTATGTAACTACAACTGATACTGTCTTTGCTTGTAGTGCTGTAATTAATGCCGAAGCCGCCGAAGAGATTGAAAAATGTAATTTTGCGGCAATTGTTGCGCCAAGTTTTACAACTGAAGCTAAACAGATTCTTTCAAAAAATAAAAAGACGAAGCTTGTGCCTTCGTCAAAAGTTACTAATATTGAACTTGACGGCCGTTTTATTAACGGCGGTCTTTTGATTCAGACTAAAGATAAAACGCTTTTTAACCAATGGAAAGTCCGAACAAAAAATCGTCCTTCGCAGATTCAAACTGATGAAATGGTGTTCGGTATGCTTTTGGTTTTAGCAGCCCGCTCTTACTCTGCTGTTTTGTTGCGCCAAAATGCTATTTGTGGAATTGCACAAGGCTGCACTTCAACAACAGGCGCAATTGCCGGAACTCTTTATGAAGCCTTAAAACATAATGAGCGCGCACAAGGCATTATGAATTACGGGCCAGGAGTTAGTCCTGATGCTGATCAGTCAAATCTTGGCGATGTTCTTGTTTGCGACGCTGAACTTCCGTTCAATGAATCAACAAAAAAACTTATTGACGGCGGCGTAAAAGCAATTCTTCAAACCGGCGGAACTTCTGCCGATGATGAATTTATAGATTATTGTAACGAACGTGGTGTTGTTATGGTTTTTACTGGCATCACCCATTTATCATTTTAATCATAGAGGAAAAACATGCTTTTCTACCTTGGACAGATTCTTGAAAATTATTGGGGACCAGCGCGTCTCCTTACATCTTATGCTGTACTTATTACTCTTGCACTTTACCTCGGATTCTTTCTTTCCTACAAATTGATTCCGAAATTCTACAATGTACTTCCGCACGATCGTGGCCGCGAATTTACAATTAAAGAAAATGCAGAAGCCGCAAAAGGAAAACCAACCGGCGCTGGAATTGTTTTTATTTCGATTTTTGTGGTTATTAGTTTTCTTATTTGCCCTATGAGTCTTACTCGCGCAGCAATTATTATTCTTACCTGGCTTACAATGCTCACAGGTTATCTCGACGACAGAAGCACAACAAGCTGGGGCGAATATTTAAAAGGTGCTTTAGATTTGATTATCAGCGTGGTAACTTCATTTGTACTTTATTTTGGAATGAAAAAACTTTCTGCAGACGGTCTTGTAAGATTCTGGCTTCCGTTTTTTGCAAATGAAGTTGTTGTAAATCCGATTGTTTATGTTGTTATCTGCACTATAATTTTGTGGGCTTCTATTAATACCACAAACTGCACAGACGGCGTAGACGGTCTTTCTTCAACCTTAGTTTTAATTGCGCTTATGACTCTTGGCCTGTTTTTCTACTTTGTTCTTGGCCATATTGATGTTGCAGAATATCTTTTGATTCAGCACTTTCCAGCCGGAGCAAACTGGGCTGTTTTGCTGCTTGCTTTGGCCGGCGTTGTAATGGGATATTTATGGCACAACGCATTTCCGAGCCATTGTCTTATGGGCGACGCAGGAAGCCGCGCACTTGGCTACTTTATTGGCGTTGGCGTAATGGTTAGCGGCAACCCGTTCATCATTCTTGCAACTTCTTCAATCATTATGATTAACGGTGGAATGGGACTTTTAAAAGTATTTTTGATTCGCTTCTTTAAAATCAAGATTTTTGAAAATATTAGATTCCCGCTGCACGATCATATGCGAAAAAATCGCGGCTGGTCTCCAACTCAGGTTTTATTAAAGTTTATGATTCTTCAACTTTTAATAACCTGCGCAATTATTGGAATCTTCTTGAAAGTGCGATAATTTACGAAAGAAGCCAAAGTTATGCAAAGCTTTTTGATAATCTGATAAAAGTTCAAACTAACAAAGTTTTAGTCAAACTTAAAAGCACATAAAAAAACAAACCCGACAAATATCAGCACAAGCGAAGCGCAAATGCCATTTGTCGGGTTTGCCTTTTTTATGGGATTATTTTAGTTTGCAAAGAATTCTATAAGAGTCTGTGCATCTTTAATCAAATTATCAATAACGCAGTATTCATTCGGCTGATGTGCCTGATCATCAAGTGTGCTCCAAACAACCGCATCAATTCCTTCGCGGCGAAGCTCAGCTGCAACTGTGCCGCCACCAATACCAATAAATTTTGGTTCAATTCCATGAACTTTTTTGATTGATTCAGCAAGTTTTTGAGCAACCGGCGCTGTAACTGGCGTTGCAGGACTTTCCGAACAATGCGGCGCCTTACATTCAATTTTTACGCCAAATTCTTTTTCGGTTTCGCGGCAAACTTCTTCTACTTTTGCAAAAACTTCGCTAACTGAATAGCAAGGCAAAATGCGGCAATCCATATAGAAGGTATCTTCACCAGGAATGATATTTACGCTGTCTACATTCTTTTCGCGCTTTGTTGGCTGAAAAGTTGAATAATCTGGTGTAAAAAGTGAATCACGTTTATTAAACACTTTTTCAAGGTCGTGCAAGCGAACTGCAAGCGCACACGCTGCAAGGCAGGCATTTGCGCCACTATCCGGGCGGCTTCCGTGAGTTTGCTTACCCATTACATGAAGCTGAAGCCACATAAGATTTTTTTCTGCAATTTCAATTTCGCAGCCTTGACTGTCGCCACCATCGGGAATCAAAAATAAATCAGTTTTTTTGAACAAATCTGTGTTTTTTACAAGCCAAATTGCTCCGTAAACGCTGCCGTTTTCTTCATCAGCTACAAAAAGAAGTTTTATTGTATGAGCCGGCTTTATTCCGTTTTTTATAAAATAAAGAGCTGCAAAAGCCGCAGAACACAAACCTTGCTGATTATCTTCTACACCGCGACCATAAATTTTTCCGTCTTTTTCAACAACAGTCCACGGATCGGTATTCCATAATTTTGGGTCGCCAACCGGAACAACATCGAGGTGAGCCATAACCCAAACGCGTTGAGAATCATCAACTCCAGGAATTGTTACAACAAGGCTCGGACGCACACCGGCGCTCACGCGACTGTCTGGCGCTTCATAACGCTCAATTGTGCAGCCGTTTTTATCAAACCCATTTTCGCTAAGCCAGGCTTGTAGCGCACGGCATTTTTTTTCTTCACCGTCGCCGCCGCCTTCCGGCGCAATTGCTGGAATAGAAGTTAAAAGTGTTTCAAGCGCCACAATTTCGCGGCGCGAATTTTCTAAAAATTCATATGAATTCATAAGTAATTCCTATTTGATTAAGCTAAAAATTGCTTTCGCATTCTTTTTCGCTTTTTGATTCAACAACGGTCGCCAGCGACCTTACACATTATACACAGCCCAAGTTGTTTTTACCAAAGTTTCTACATCAGAATATTTTGGTTCCCAGCCAAGAAGTTCTTTTGCTCGCTTTGATGTTGCATAAAGACAAGCAGGATCTCCTGGTCGGCGTTCAACATCTTCTGCAGGAATTGATTTTCCGGTAATTTTTCTTGCAGCATCAATAATTTCTTTTACAGTTGTTCCTTTTTCTGTTCCAAGATTTACTGTAATGCTCTTATCATTTTTAGAAATATAATCCAAAGCCATAACATGAGCGCGTGCAAGGTCTGTTACATGAACATAATCGCGAATACAAGTTCCGTCGCGAGTATCATAATCAGTCCCAAAAACTTTCATACCAGCTTTCATTCCGGCAGCAACTTCCATAACACGAGGAAGAAGATTTGCAGGATTTTGTTCAAGACCGCGAATTTCTCCTTCTGGATCATATCCGGCAGCATTAAAATAACGCAACGCGGCAAAACGCAAGCCTTTAAGCTGTTCATACCAAGCCATAAAGCGTTCAATTTCAAGTTTTGTAAAACCGTAGTAATTTTCAGGATTTTTAGCATGCTCTTCATCAATTGGAAGATATTCCGGCGAGCCAAAAACTGCTGCCGACGAACTAAAAATCATTTTTTTGCAACCATATTTTACAGCTGCATTCATAATATTAAGAGTTCCTGTAATATTGTTTACGCTGTATTTTTCAGGTTTTTCCATAGATTCACCGGCAGCTTTAAATGCCGCAAGATGAACAAATGCGTCAAAACCTTTTGCAAAAGCAGCTTCAATATCAGATTGAATCAAAATATTTCCATAAATAAATTCGTTTTTTGCAAAAAGATTGCAGCGAAGTCCGCTTGAAAGATTATCAAAAACTGTAACTTCGTGACCAGCTTTCATCATTTCTTTTACAACATGGCTGCCAATATAGCCGGCGCCACCAATAACTAAGACTTTCATTATTACTCCTCGTTAATCTAATATAAATACAACTGCTGCAGCAAAATAAGGATAACCGTTATTTTTTTCTGCAGCTTCTTTTTCATTAAGCAATACCCAGCTTGAATCAAAATCTGCAATCATATTGGATTGCGCATTAAGTTGCTCCAGCAGACTTTTTTCTGCCTGGTCGCTATTAACTCCAGCTGATGTAAGAATTGCGATTTTATAATTATTTGGATTGGCAATTGTTTTCTTTACTTTTTCAACATCGCCCTTATAAGCCGCTTCAAACCAAACCGGAAGTTCTTTACCAAAACCTTTATATTTCCAGTCTTCAAAAAGTAACTTTTTGTGACTTTGAGTCTTTTCATTATGTGCTTCGCTTGAAGCTGTTGTAGCACAGGCACTTAATGAGATGATAAGCAGCAGTAGCAAAAACAAAGATTTTAAGTTTTTCATTAATGTTATTTTATCAGATAAAAACACCTGTGTTAATGCCCGCAAAGGCTTGAATCAAAAACTAAATTTAAGGTAAACTTTAAGTACTATGAAAAAAACAATGATTTTCGCTGCACTTTTTGCAGCAACAATGATTATTTCTTCCTGCAAAACTCTAAAGGAAATTCCAGAAGAAAAAACTTCTGCTCAGATAATTCAAATGGGTCAGAATTATGCCGGCAATTCAGATTATAAATCGGCTATATTCTGTTATCAAACTGTAATCGAACGCTTTGGAAACAATCCTGCAATTTATGTAGAAGCACAGTATGAACTTGCCCGAATTTATATGAAGCAGAAAAAATACGAAAAAGCATATCCTATTTTCAATGAGATTTTGGATATGTACGACAGATTTGGACTTCAGATTCCAGGAACTTACAAAAAACTTTCAAAAATCAGCATTGAACAGATTCCAGCTGTAAAACTTCAGGAATTGCAGAGCAAAAACGAATTTAATTAATCTTTTGGCAAAAGAATCGAATGCACATTGATTTTTTTGCTTTGAGCAGCCTGCAATACAAAAGTTTTTGAATATTTTTTAGAACCGCGCGGAGTTGGGTGCGGTTCTGCATCGCCAATCAAAATGATTTTTTTCTGCGAATTTTCGCGCCACGAATAAAATTCGCAGGCGGCAAACATTGCTTCGTAAACCGCTTCTGGAACGTCGCCGCCTTCTCGCCCAAAAATACGAACAGAATTAAGATTTTTAGAAAAACTTGTGTAATTTGTTGTAAACGGAAAAACCTTAACCGGAAGATTCATATAACTAAAATTATCACCATAATCGCGGTAAAAAAGAAGCCCAACTCGCGCGCTTCCTTCTTCACCAAAAAGTTCTGCCAAAAGCGGCCGCAAATCAGATTTTAGTTTATCAATATCATTTTTCATGCTGCCGGTTGCATCAATTGCAAAAACAACATCAAGATTTTCTTTATCTTTTATATCAGATAAAACAAAACGAATATCGTCGATTATCGTTTGCGGGCCTTTGGAATAAATTATATTTTCCGAAAGTTCTTTAAAACGCTCGCTTGCAATCGGATTATAATCATCAGTTAAAACAGTTTCGCTTTCTTCAATTGGTTCAAGTTCGTCTTGAATTTCTGGTTCAGGTTCGTTTTTCGGCTCAGCTGCATTTTCTGATTTTGGTTCAGTTTCTGGCAAAACCGGCTTTTTTACAACTCTTTTTTGAATTTTTAAATCAAACATAAAAGGGCTGTCCATATAATCGCCAGTATAATCAGCATAAGGCTTTTCAAACGAACGGATATTGATAAAAGTTCCGCGCCCAATTGTAACTTCGCCCTTGCGAGACCAATCGTAACCGTAAATTATTGTTTCTGGAATATAAATATGAAAGGCTGGGCTTTTCCAAAATTTTGTGTCTTCGGGAGTTGAATCAACAAGGCTGTATTTTGCACCTTCTGATTCAAGTTTTTTGCCGTCAAGAAAGCGAATTTCATCGCCATTTATTGAATTGTACTCTTTGGCACGATAAGCATAATTATCAGATTTTCCTTCCGGGTCTTTTGTAGTTTCGGTTAAAAGAACAGAATTTATTTTATCTGATTTTTTTATGTAAAGATGATAACCGCCGCTCTCATCTGGAACAAGGCGAACATCTGCGGCCGTAATTCGCAACTGTTTTTGCCGCTCGGTATAAAGTTCCTTTTGAGATTCCTGCGAAAAAAGAGACATTACGCAAAAAGTTATGAGAATACATAAAATCAGCTTTTTAAACATAATTTTTTCCTTTTCAAAGGGCTGTTTTCTTTATTATCGGCTAGACAAATAAAAAATATGATTTATAATAGAAGTCCCGTTTAAGTATAGTTTAAACGTTTTACTATTTATAAAGTCCACGAAAAATCAAGATGAATAGTACATTAGAATTTGAACAGGTTGATATAACTTCCTTTCTCGACAATTCCGCAGATAATAAACGCGACATCTACGATACTAATGGTGCGTTTACAGATCGTCAGAATCAGTATATTAATCAACTTTTGGATTACACAAGCAAATATGATAAAGAGCATTATGAAATTTTTGTAAATCGAATTATGGATTTAAACTCGATTGATTCTTCGGTTTCAAAATTTCCTTCGTTACTTGAACGGCACGAACTTTCTGGCGGAACACGAACCAGAACTACGCTCATTGAATCTTTAATCAAGCACCAGGATAACGGCGACCGAACGCTTCGGCTTCCTTCTAAAGCTGTTCTTGGAAAAAGCCTTTTGATTGCAAAAGCGCACACGCTTTCAAACTTTGCAAAATACACGGGCCATTTAGGAAAAGATTTTGAAAAACTTTCTAAGGCCTTTGATACAGAAACGATTCTTTCTATGTTTTCGCTGCTCGCCGAAGATGTTTACTTAAATCTGATTTCTGATGCTTCGCAGCCAATGGAATTCCGCCGCGAATGGGCGCTTTCGCTTTTGCTGCTTTGGGAACATTGGAATGATGAAACTAGCGAAACGGTTGCGCCAATTTTGCAATCTGTTTGGACTGCAAGACGAAAACTTGCGCCAGCTTTTGGAACGATGATGGGAACAAGCGAACTTTTGCTTATTTCTATGCAAATGGACGACCAATGGATTAGCTTTATTAAACACAAAATGGGCGATGACGGCGTTTCTCAGGCAATGGAAGAGTTTCTTTTTGGTATTTCAACGGAACAGATTCAGACTTTACGCACGATTTTAAAAACTAAAGGAATTCCTGCGATTGGCCGTGATGAAGTTTCTAAATTTCTTGGGGAACACGTAAAGGCCGACGCCGGTTTGGATTACCGCGACTTTTATTCAATGTACACAATCCGCCGCGACAATGCCCGCTCGCGAGCACGACTTAAGCTGGAAGGCCCGCACAAAACTCTTGAAGACTACTTTATTCAGTTCATAACTGAAGAAAACAAGGAGAAACAGAATAATGACACCTTCGCAAAATCATGATGAGGAATCAGCAGCAAAAAAAGTTCCCTACCATTTTGGCGAAAAGCTCCGTGAAGTTCGCGAGCACAGAGGTTACACTCTTAAAGTTGTAGCGCAAAGAGCCGGTGTTAGCGAAAGTCTTGTTTCACAAATTGAACGAAACCATGTTTCTCCAGCAATTGATACTCTGCTTGCTTTAGCCGATGTTTTGGACATCAATCTTGAATATCTGTTTGAAGAATATAGAAAAAAACGTCCAGTTCACATAATTCGCTCGCAGGCTCGTGCTTCGGTAACTGAACATGATGTAATTTACGAAGAACTTGCCCGCCCAGATGCAAATTCCGCCGACAGCACAACCGAATGTTACATCATCAAAATTCCTGCTGGCGCACACACACATCACGGTTCATTTGGCCATATTGGCCGCGAAATTGGTTTGATTGTAAGTGGCCGCGCAAAATTTACTTACGCCGGAACAGAATACATTCTCGAAGCTGGCGACAGCGTTTCTTTTTCTTCTGGTTCGCCTCATCAGCTGGAAAACGACGGCGACTGCACAATGGAAGCAGTTTGGTTCGTAACTCCAGCCGAAAGATTTGCAAAATAAGCCTAAGAAATAAGTTAAATCAAAAATATGATTCTAACTAATATATTACTTTCAGCAGAAAAGGCTGCAAACAATATCAGCACAAGCGAAGCGCGAATTCCATTGGACACAGGTATTTTTTTGAAACACACTAACTATTTTCTAGTTGCATAAACATTGCATTTTTCGTATAATTATGTAATTTTAATATATTACTTATGCATAATTATGCAAATCATCAAGCAATTATGCAATTCTTATTTATACGGAGGCAACGATGTCATCAAAAGAAGAAACAGCAATTCTCAAAAAACTTGAGAAGCTCGCAGTCCATAACGACCCTATCGATCAGAAACTTTATTCACAATATGATGTAAAACGTGGTCTCCGCAATGCAAACGGAACTGGTGTACTCGTAGGACTTACCCGCATTGGTGATGTTGTTGGTTACGAAATGCAGGGCGGACAGAAAATTGCAGTTCCAGGCCGCCTTATTTATCGTGGTTACAATGTAGAAGATTTGATTAAAGACGCAGAAAAAAATAAGCAGTTTGGCTACGAGCAATGTGCTTATCTTTTGCTTTTTGGAGAGCTTCCAAATGCCGCAAAACTCGAAGCCTTTTCTAAATATCTTGGCGAATGCCGCGTGCTTCCTTCTAACTTTACAGAAGATATGATTATGAAGGCGCCTTCAAATGATATTATGAACAAAATTGCTCGCGGAGTTCTTGCAAGCTATTCTTATGATGAGGATCCTGAAAACCGAAGTGTTGCAAATGTAATCAAGCAATGCATTCAGTTGATTGCACGTTTTTCTACACTTGCAGCTTACGGCTACCAGGCAAAACGCCGCTATTACGACAACAAATCTTTGTTTATTCATAATCCAAAGCCAGAGCTTTCTACTGCAGAAAACTTTTTGCGCCTGATTCGCTCAGACAAGCAGTACACTCGCCTTGAAGCCGAAATTCTTGACCTTGCTTTGATTTTGCATGCGGAACATGGTGGAGGAAACAACTCATCACTTACAGTTCACGTTGTTTCTTCTGCTGATACAGATACTTATTCTGCAATGGCAGCCGCAGTTGGCTCTCTTAAAGGCCGCCGACACGGTGGAGCAAATATCCGTGTTGTAGAAATGATGGACGACATTAAAGCAAACGTAAAAGACTGGAGCAGCGAAAAAGAAGTTTCAGCTTACATCAAAAAAATTGCAACAAAAGAAGCCTTTGACCGTTCAGGTCTTGTATACGGAATGGGTCACGCAGTTTATACAATCAGCGACCCACGCGAAGTGCTTCTTAAAGCAAAGGCAAAAGAACTTGCTAAAGAAAAAGGCTGTATGAAAGAATTTGAACTTTATAATCTGATTGAAAAAGTTGCGCCTGCAATTATTCAGGAAGTTCACAATTCCGACAAAAAAGTTTGCGCAAATGTAGACTTTTATTCAGGCTTTGTTTACACAATGCTCAACATTCCGCGCGAGCTCTTTACACCAATTTTTGCAATTTCACGCATTGCAGGCTGGTCTGCTCACCGAATCGAAGAAATTGTTAGCGGCGGCCGCATTTATCGCCCTGCTTACAAAAATATTTCTGCAGAACGCAGTTTTGTTCCTTTAATGGACAGAAAATAAATTTTTGCTTCGCAAAAAGTGCTCAAATCAGAAAGTTCGGTGGTTTGCCTGCCAAAATCACCGAACATAAAAAACTGCCTATGTCAAAAGAACGCTTAGATAAACTACTTGCCCATGAGGGCTTTGGCTCAAGAAAAGATATAAGAAAACTTCTCCGCAAATACGAAGTTCTTGTGAACGGCAGCCGCACTTACGATCCCGCAACTCAAATTGATACTGAAAATGATTCTATTATAGTAGACGGCGAAGAAGTAAATCTTCATCAGCATATCTATTTGATGATGAATAAACCTCAACATGTAGTTTCTTCTAATAAAGACGGCGAACATCAAACTGTTTTTGATTTACTCGATGATTCTTTGCGCACACCATATTTGCAAGACAAACTTCATCTTGTTGGCCGCCTTGATATGGACACAGAAGGCCTTTTGCTTTTTACAACAGACGGCGAATTAACTCACCGCTTAATTTCACCAAAAAATCACATAAACAAAACATATCTTTGCTGCCTTGAGCACCCGGAAACTGCTGAACATCAAAGTGAAATTGCAGACCTTTTTGCAAAAGGCATTGAAGTTGGCCCAGATGATAATGATCCGGGATTTTTATGTGAGCCTGCTCAAATCAAATGGATTAACGAAAGCACAGCGCACCTTACAATTTATGAAGGAAAATATCACCAGGTAAAGCGAATGTTTATTGCCGTTGGAAATAAAATCGCCTTCCTAAAGAGAATCTCAATGGGAAGGCTCGAGCTTGATCCAGAATTAAAACCTGGCGAATATAAAGAACTCTACGATTCAGATTTAGAAAAATTAAACAACTGACCTTTTACAAGCCAGGCAAAGCCGAACAAAAGCAGCAAAATAGATTCTCCAATCATAACAATCCATCTTGGATAGTTTAAGCCAAAACAAGCCGCAATCGAAAGAATTCCAGAAACTGTCATAATTCCAAACATAGAATAAGAACAGATTCTATAGATTAAATTGTTTAACTTGTTTGTTCCGCGCGTAAAAAGCCAGCCAATATTGTAAGCAAGCAAAAGAAACAAAAATACAGCACTAACAGTATGAATCACATCAGAAACTTTTACCGGAATCTGAAAAAATCCGACATATTCATGCCCATAAGGATTTGCACAAGGAAACAGCACAACAATTATTGCAAAAATTCCAGAAAGCACATTTATAACTGTATCGATTGTTTCGTAAGATCTGTAGCAAAGCAAAAAAAGTGCACAGGAACCTAAAATCACCGCAAGCGCCGGCGTAATATAATAGGTTACGCTGATTGAATACCACCAGGACTCCGGTTTATTTCTCACAAATAAGCCACCAATAATGCTGATTACAGGAAGCAGCATTCCAAGCCCGCCAAGAACATTTCGATGAAGCAATGAGCTTTTTTCTTTCATAAAATCTCCCAAAAATCACAAACTAATGAATATTTAATTATACTCCAAAAATCTGATTTTACAAAAAGATTTTCAATAAGCGTGTTGTTAATTCCCTTTATATAAGTTACAATATCGCATTAATATTTTCTAAGGACGGTTTATGACAGACATAGAAATCGCTCAGAATAACAAAATGATTCCAGTTGCAGATGTTGCTTCAAAAATAGGTATTACAGCAGACCAGCTTGAAAATTACGGGCCTTATAAGGCAAAAATTACCTTTGATGAACTTCGCACTTTGCAGCAAAAAGCAGCATCAAAACCTGGCAAACTGATTTTAGTGACTGCCGTAACTCCAACTCCAGCAGGAGAAGGAAAATCAACCGTTTCAATTGGCCTTGCAGACGGCCTTAATAAAATTGGAAAGAAAACTGTTGTAGCCTTGCGTGAACCAAGTCTTGGCCCTTGTTTTGGTGTAAAAGGCGGTGCTTGCGGCGGCGGATACGCGCAAATTGTTCCAATGGAAGATATTAATCTTCATTTTACTGGAGATATTCATGCAATCTCAATTGCAAACAATCTGATTGCAGCTCTTATTGATAATCATTTACAGCAGGGAAATGAACTTGGAATTGACCCGCGCACAATCAGCTGGAAGCGCTGCGTTGATTTGAATGACCGTGCGCTCAGAAACATCACAATTGGTTTGGGCGGCCGCCTTCAGGGAGTTCCTCGCGAAGACCATTTTAGCATTGCCGTTGCTTCAGAAATTATGGCGATTGTTTGTCTGTCGCGCACAATCAGCGAACTCAAAGAGCGCATTGACCGCATTGTAATTGGCCAGAATTACGCCCGCGAAAACATTACTTTTGGTCAGCTAAAATGCACAGGCGCAATTGCAGCACTTTTAAAAGATGTAATCAAACCAAACCTTGTACAAACTTTGGAAAAAAATCCGGCATTTGTACACGGCGGCCCTTTTGCAAACATTGCTCACGGCTGTAACAGCGTAAACGCAACTTTGTGCGCACTCGCAACCGGCGACTATGTTGTAACAGAAGCTGGTTTTGCCGCAGATCTTGGAGCCGAAAAATTCTTAGACATTAAGTGCCGCGCAGCTGGACTTAAGCCAAGTGCAGTTGTAATTGTTGCGACAATCCGCGCGCTAAAAATGCACGGCGGCGTTGCAAAAGCTGATTTAAGCAAGCCAGATACTCAAGCGCTTGAAAAAGGTTTTGCAAACCTCAAAACTCATATCGAAAATATCGCAAAATTCGGATTGCCAGCCGTAGTTGCAATCAACAAGTTTATAACTGATTCAGATGAAGAAATTGCACTTATAGAAAAACTTTGCCGCGATGTTGGCTCGCAAGCAATTCTTACCGAAGGCTGGGGAAAAGGCGGCGACGGAGCTAAAGAACTTGCTGCCGAAGTTGCAAAACTTGCCGACAGCGGAAAAGCTGATTTTCACCCGCTTTACGAACTCGATTTACCGCTCGCAGACAAAATCAGAAAGATTGCAAAAGAAATTTACCGCGCAGCCGATGTTGAGTTTGATTCAGCTGCACTTAAAAAACTTAAAGCCTTTGAAGAAGCTGGTTACGGAAATCTTCCGGTTTGTATTGCAAAAACTCAGAACTCAATCAGCCACGATCCAAAACTTATTGGCTCACCAAGCGGCTACAATTTCCCGGTTCGCGACGTTCAGCTTTACGCCGGAGCAGGCTTTGTTGTTGCCCTTGCAGGCGATATTATGACAATGCCAGGCTTGCCAAAACAGCCGGCTGCTCTAAACATCGACGTAGACGACAACGGCGTAATTCACGGATTGTTCTAGGCAAATTGTATGTTAAAATTATGTCTGATAAAGAATTGCAGGGAAAAATGGACAACAGAAAAACATTGCATTCCCAATAAGCTGGACTTATAGATTCTAAAACAAAACAAAGCCGAGTCAAAAACTCGGCTTTTATATTTTTGACCCAGATGCGATTCGAACGCACTACCTGTTGCTTAGGAGGCAACCGCTCTATCCAAATGAGCTACAGGGCCTTTAGAAAATTGTAATTAAAAGAAATCGTAATAAACCCAATGCTTTGCAAGGCCGGCAAAACCGTCTACAAGAGCATCAATTGTTGTTACAGCTTCTGAATAATGACACAAATAAGTTTTTGCCCGAATTTCCGGCGGCATAGTACACAACTCATCGTAAGCCGCATGAACGCCGCGCGAAAAGCCTTTAATATCACAATCGTGAAAAATCACTTCGATATTTTTAAACTTATCCAAAATAAACTTAAGCTGAGGCTGATTAAATTGGGTGTCGGCTGTAAATAATACCTTTTCATCGATAATCAGTCCATAGGAAATTTGCGAATTCTTAAAAGAATTTTTGCAGGTAGTTACATGGCGCGTTCTAAACAATTTTAAATTCAGATTAAACGCTTCAATTTCGTACATTTCAAAAGGTTTTTTCTGAATCAGTTTTGGCTTGAGCTGATTAAAATAATCATTAAAGGTCATTACACCTTCTTCGCTATACTCAATGCCACCGCGCAAAGATTGATTCCAAAGCAGCTTTTTAAACTTATCAGTAATAATAAGATTTATTTTCCGCTTTGTAATGTACTTTCCCCCTAATGCAATTTCCTCTACTCCGCCAATGTGGTCTGCATGAGGGTGTGTCAGCAAAAGATTCTTTATATCTGTGATTTTTCCGTTATAAAGATTCTCGAACGCATAAGAACACATTGTTCCGCAGTCCACCAGAAGATGCTCATTTCCTTTTACCAGAAGAATATTATTTTGGAACGCAGTTTTTGTAAAAGCATTTCCAGTTCCAATAAAAAAGAGAGAAAGCTGTCCATCATTCGTCAATTCAATATTTGAAATGAAAGGTCTTGTCTTCATTAATTATATTATATCACAGTTTCTAAAATTTGGTATACTTCTTCTACTCCACTAACTAAAATACCGCCCATTCCCATTTCGAGCGGAAGAGCAATGTCCATATCATAACGGTCGCCAACAGCAACACAATTTTCTGCTTTTTCATTCAAAAGATTCAATGCAGTTTGAAAAGGCTCAACAGCAGGTTTTGATTTAAAACAAGTATCAAGCCCAACAATTTCAGAAAAAAATTCAGAAACACCAAGCGCTTCAAGAGTTTTGCGAGCCGGTAAAACCGGATTATTAGTTACACAAATTAATTTGTATTTTGATTTTAGATTTTTAAGAGTTTGAATAAGCTGCTCGTCTTTGTACAAAAAATCAGCAGGCTCAAGCAATTCACGGCGCCATTGCACGCTTTGCTCAATAGGAACACCAAACGCAAGCAGCGTATTACCAAGACTCACTTTAGAACCATTGTGTTCTTCTGCAAACTTTTTGCGATAATCAGCTACCATGCGGCGAGCTTCATCGGCCGTAATTCCGCGTTCTTTTGCAAACTGCCGAACCTGACAATCAACCTGCTCAAAAGCATAAGCCGAATTTGAATATAAAGTTGAATCAATATCAAAAATAAAAGCGCGAAGATTTTCCGGGATTTTATAGATTTTCATAAACGCGCAACCTCACAATTTTTTTTGCAGCAGCCTGTAAAGAATCATAAACGCCAAGCCCAAACCAGCCAGCGCAAGCGTCGCCCAAAAGTTCGCTATGAACAAAATGCTTTTCGCCAGGCAGCAAAAGTTTCATTCCAAGCCGCTCGTTTTTTTCTTTTAACAAAAGTTCATCATTAGACTGGCCGCCAGTAACAGCCATACAAGCAGGAAATTCAATCTGATTTTCATAAGCTGCATCCTTTAAAACAGCAATTCCTTTTTCAACTTCACAAAGCCGCTGTTCATCAGACATTGTGCCGCTTTCTGGAATCAAATACGAAACATTCCAAAGCCCAGAAATCACAGAAGGAAGCGTTCTAAGCTCTTTGCCCTTTACAATTTGCTTTGTACAAAAATTCAGCCCTTCGGAACTTCCACAGCGGTCGCAAAGTTTTCCATTTTCTAAAGTGCCAGTTCCAATTAAAGCAACAACAAAATCCGGGCCGCCAGCAAAAACCGGACAATTTTCATTAAGTTGAATAAAATTGCCATTTTGCGCACAATACAAAGCGTTTTTTAATTCTTCAAAAACCTGGCCGTTAAGATTTCCGCATAAAGCGCCAGTATTTACAAAAGGCGCAAGCAAATCTGATTTTATTCCGCACGCTTTGCAAACTTCATCATTCCAGTAAGCTGGCAAAAAACGCGCTTCGGGCAAAATTGTAACCGCTGAGCCAGTCAAAACATAAATCAGATATTCAGGGCCAGAAAAAATCTTCTTTGCCTTTTTCCAAATTTCCGGAAATTGATTTTTTACAGACAAGATTTTTGGAATAAAAAGCGAGGTTCTTGCAATTTCTGGAATACAATCAGAAACAGCCGAAGTATCTTCGTTCCAGGAAAAAGTAAGACCACAATCAGTTACAACAGTTGGCCCATTTCCAGAAATACAAATGCCCGCAATGCAAATGCCCGGCACATCACACGTTTTTACAAGCAATTCAAAAGCCTGCAAAAACGCACCGTACCAGGAGCAGGCAATAAACCTGTCGTGAGAATCTTCATAAGAAACAGAACAAAAAGAAACAACCTCGCCTTGAGCAGTAATTAGCGCCGCTTTAAGCGAGGTTGTTCCAATGTCCACAGATAAAATAGTATCAGACATATCATATTCCACGTCACCCTGAACTTGTTTCAGGGTCTACTAGAAGATCCCGAAACCAGAAACAAGTTTAGGGCTCGGAATGACAGTTCAGAACGACGTGTCCCTTACTCATGCTTTACAACTTTCTCAATAATATTTCTATTATCAAGTAATTCACTAAGCGACTGATTGTAATGAATACGTGTAATTACATTCGCAAACAAGCCACTTACATCTGTGTTGATAAACCATTCACGTTTAAGAAGCTCTTCGTGATAAACAGCGTTCGTACCAATAATTCGGTAGAACAAGCCTTTTTCGTAAGCTTCATCAAAGTTCTTAATAGCATCGCCTGTAAAGAACGGAAGCGAAATTGCACAAATAACCTTTGTAGCACCTTCGTTCTTAAGGAACTCCATAGCCTTAAGCAAAGTTCCACCAGTACCCAGCATATCATCAGCAAGGAAAGTAACCTTACCTTTAACATCACCAAGCAATTTTACAGACTTAATGTTAGTAGAATGAGCGTCCTGAGTTACAATAGAGTAATCGCGCTCTTTATATATCATAGCCAAAGGCAACTTTAAGCCGCTGGCATAAAATTTATTTCGGTCAATCGCACCAGTATCAGGAGATACAATAACCATATCTTCAGTTTTACCAGTCAAATCAACAATCTTACTCAACTCGCGGATAATCTGATAGCTTGCATGCAAATTATCAAGATTACAAGATGAAAATGCATTTACAATTTCGCGTGAATGCAAATCAAGAGTAATGATTCGGTCAACGCCTTGCATTTCGTAAATGTGACCAAGCAAACTTGCAGTAAGACCTTCACGGCCCTTGCGCTTATGCTGGCGCGCATACGGATAAGCAGGCACTACAAGTGTGATTTTTTCAGCACCAGCAATGCGAACCGCATCAATAGTTACAAGCAAAGAAACAAGATGATCATTTACAGTCATCCGAACTTTGTTTGCACCGCCATTAAGTGAAAGAACTTCATGATTTTCAACGTCCTGGAAAATAAAAACGTCTTTTCCACGAACAGTATCAAGCAGTTCAGTTTTCACCTCACCATTTGCAAAATAAGTAAACCGAGCATTTACCTTGAAAACAGGCGGACGGTACTTATCGGTTGCACCTCTTATGCACAGATCAGACGTCTGAAGATCATTCTCCAGATTGATTCTGTTCACAAGCTCTTCTTTAGTCAGCTCATAACGCTTAGACAATACATCGTTCTTCAAAGTGAAGCGGTGTTTGTACATGTGTTTAAGGTGCGTTATGACTTCATTGGCGAAAGCTTCGCCACCAGGACACGCAACAATCGCTAGACTTGTTGGTTCTGTATAAGGCATATCAAACCTCTTTTTAATTAGTGGGATAAAAGTAATATATCAAATTTAAGGATTTTTAGGAAGTAGTTTTAAAACAGGTTTAGGAGGGCGGAGCCCCGCCCTACGCTCCAAAGTCCTCACTCGTTCGCTCGCCTTCGGCTCGCTCACTCGCTCCGGTCTTTTCCGCTACCCACCCAGCGGGGGCCACCCCCTGCCTAAAATCGAAGAGCCGTTAAAAAAAATGCATTGCATTTTTTAGGCTCATCGAAATAATGGCTCGAAACAACTGGTTGTTTCGCAACGCCCCCGTTACAGGGTCGGATACTTATCAAAATAAGCCTTAGTTTCTTTTGCAACAACGCCGCTCAAAACAATCAGCGAAATACAGTTTGGAATTGCCATAAGGCCGTTTGTAATATCAGCAATTCTAAACACTTCTTTTACAGAAAAATAAGGACCAATTGCAACCGCAAGAATATAAATAATGCGGTAAATAAAAACAAGCTTCATTTTTCCATTAGTAAGATATTCAAGACATTTTTCTGAATAATAATCCCATCCCAAAATAGTTGTGAACGCAAAGAACGAAAGACAAATCATCAAAAGAAACTGAATCGAAACACCGTCGCCGCCCAAATCAAACGAAAGAGCTGCGGCTGTAAGTTCAACACCTTCTTTTTTACCAGCTTCAAAAGCAGGATTACAAAGCGCAATCACAATTGCAAGCCCAGTCATAGTACAAACAATCAAAGTATCAATAACAGTACCAGTCATATTTACAAGTCCCTGTTCAACAGGCTCGTTTGTCTGAACCGGAGCCGCAGCAATAGGAGCCGAACCAAGTCCCGCTTCATTAGAAAAAATACCGCGCGCAATACCATTTCGCATAGATTCAGAAATCTGCTTAACAGTCCAGCCAATAGCGCCACCAGCCGCAGCCTTCCAGCCAAAAGCAGACTTAAAAATAAGAGCGAAAGCACCTGGAATTTTAGTTGCGTTCATAATGAGAACAGAAAGTCCTAAGAAAACATAAACAATTGCCATTGCAGGAACAACTTTTTCGGCAACTTTAGAAATACGCTTAAGACCTCCAAGAATAACAAGAGCCGCAAACGCAGTTACAACAACGCCACCAATAACAGTAGCCCAGCTGTATGAATTAGCACCAATAGAAAAAGCAATGTTCGAATTATTAGCATCAAAAGCCATAGAAACAGCAGAAGTAATACCGTTAATTTGAGTCATAGTACCAATACCCAAAAGGCCAGCGAGTACTCCAAAGGTCGCAAAAATAATAGCAAGCCACTTCCACTTTTTGCCCATTCCTTTTTCAATAGTATAGAAAGGTCCGCCAAGAATATGACCGTCGGCTTTTACTTCGCGATATTTGATGGCAAGCATACATTCAGCATATTTTGTAGCAGTTCCCAAAATTGCTGCAAGCCACATCCAGAAAAGAGCTCCAGGTCCGCCGGCTGCAATTGCAGTTGCAACTCCTACAATATTTCCAGTTCCAATAGTTGCAGACAAAGCCGTACACAAAGCAGAAAAACCAGAAAGCTCGCCGTGCCCTTCATTTTTCTTAAAAATGCTTTTAAAAGCTCTTCCAAGATTTGTAAACTGAAGCCCCTTTGCTCTGATTGTAAGAATCAAACCAGTAGCGAGAATAAGAACCAGCGTTGGAATACCCCAAACATAATCATTAATTTTGGTGAGAATCTCTAATAACATAAACTTTTCCTATTAAGTAATTTAGAAATCAGCATAAAAAATAATGCAATGCAACAATTTTATACGATGATAAATGGCGGGTCAATCAAAAAAATCTAAAAATCCAAAACGCAAAAAAAAAGAACTTCAAACGAAGTTCTTTTGCAAAAGGTGTGGATAGGAGTCGAACCTACCAATGATGGTTTTGCAGACCAGTCCCTTACCGCTTGGGTACCACACCATAAAAAATGTATGCATTATATATATAAAGAAGAAACTTTTGTCAATACAGGAACTCGCAGAAACAATAAAAGTTCTAAAAAAATACTTTTTAAAAATTATATTTTGAGCCCCAAAACAAAGTGCAATACGCCTTCCGCCGTTCGCTGGCGCTCAGCCTACGCACTTCCTCGCTCACTTCATTCGCTCGGTCGCTTGCGTTGGCCGCCTTCGGCGCGGCTCCACGCTTGGGGCGCATTCTTCGCTCACACAAGCTTTTCTTTTACAACCGCCGCAACTTTTAAAACTTCGTCCGCATTATTCAAAATCAGCTGCTTTTTACCGCGTTTTTTTGTAGCAATGATAATTACATTTTCCGGATAATTTTCCTTTTCTTCTATAGAAAGTTCTTCCAACGGCAAATTAACAATTTCATCATAAAAAACAATTTCCGTGCCGCTAATCAAAAGATTTTCGTAAGCACCATTTACCGAACGAAAAACACCTTCTTTTGCACAAATAAAAAGCCCAAAAATGGCACAAAAAGGAATCACAAAGTTAAGCTTTCCAAAATCAAAAAAAACAGAAACAGCAAGCAAACAATAAGCAAAAATATAAGCGCCAACAGTTTGAGCTTTTCCTTTTTTTACAAGCGGAACAATTAAGTTTCCAGCTTTTTTAATTATGTTTTTTTTGTAAAACGGAAGCCCAAAACTAATCAAAAGCATTAAACACAAAGGAACAATAAAGAAAAAAATTAATTTGAAATTCATTCAATACTCCAAAACAAAGTTAAATTTTTCCGCTTTTTCGCATTTCAACAAAGCGTTTTAAAGTAAAACGCGCACTTTCAAAGGCAAGCGGAATTTTTTCAATATCATCAAAATCAGAAACACGAAAAGCCTTTAAGCCAAGCACTTCGCTTTCTTCAGAATGAAGGCTTTTTATAAAATCATCAATAGAATCAAACTGCGGCGGAAGCTCTGCCGTAAAAAACAAATCGCAGGTTTTATATTCAATATTTTTGTAAACATAAGTATTTGGCGCGCTGCAAAGATATTTTACGCAAGAAACGCTGGCACCAAGTTCTTCGCGACATTCACGAATTGCTGCCTCTTCGGCAGATTCATCAAAATCAGCAAAACCGCCCGGAACGGCAAAAAATCCGCGTCGAGGCTCTTTTGCACGAACTTCAAAAAGCACATTATCATATTTATCAAAAAAAATTACGCCGGTTGCAGTTGCGACATTGCAATAAAGATCAAAACCACAATCAGGGCAAACCCATTTTCTATTATTATGATTTTGAATTTTTGCGCTTGAACAAATCGGGCAAAACTTAAAATCATTTTTTTTACCAATCATTTAAAACACCTCATTGTAATTGCATCTGCAAGCGCTTCGGAACGTTTTATAGTTTGAATTACAAGCGGAACAATCAGCGGAACCGCAGCTTTAATTTTTGCAAGTTTGCCCTTTTGATTTTTCATTCCGCCACGAATGGCCTGCGTTTTTAAAATCGAAATTGCTTCATCAACAAGAAGCGGAATAAATCTAAAAATAATTTCAATAATCAAAATAAAATAGCGAACCGGAATATGAATTAAGCGAAGCGGCGTAAGCAAAAAGTTAAGCCCGTCCATCAAATCATATTCTGGAGTTGAAACAAAAAACGCCGAAATACAAGCAAGCGCCGCATCAGTTCTCAAAATAGTTGCAAGACAAAAAATCAATTTAGAAGGCGTTATCATAAACCATTTCCAGCTGGTAAAACGAATTTCGTCTGGAAGAGCTGGATGAAAGATAATTTGGAAAACGCTAAAAATCAGCAAAAACGGCAAAATTTTAATGCTTGCTACAAAAAGTTTTCGCAACGAAAAGCCACAAAAAAGACAATAAATCGCCGAAATTAAAAGCATAATTGCACAAAGGGTAAGCGGCTGCGCTGCGAGCGCACAAACAAAAAGCGCTAAAAATAAAAGGATTCGTAGCGGCGGCGGCAATTTTTCGCCCGGCGATTTTTTGGCTCGGCGGGAACGCGAAAGTCCGAGCGAAGTATTTTTAAGAGTTTGAATTAGCGCCGCCGCTGCCGAAGGCTCTAACTTAGAAAGTTCATTTCCCCGCACCGTTTGATTTTCAACAACCTTTTGATTTAACGAGTCGCTTACAACTTTTCCGCTATTTATTACAATTTCGCGGTCGGCAAAATCTGCTTCATCGCGCTTGTGTGTGCTAAAGATTACGGTTTTTCCTTCGTTGGCAAGGCTTCGCATAAGAGCCATAATTTCGTTTCGGGAACGGCTATCAAGGCCGGCCGTTGGTTCATCAAACAAAATAATATTTGAATCCATTGCAAGAATTCCCGCAATAGAAAGGCGGCGCTGTTCACCACCAGAAAGTTCAAACGTTCGCCTTTCGCAAAAACTTTCAAAAGGCAGCGCTGCACGATTCATACATTGTTTTACTGTTTCAACAAGTTCTTTTCCTAAAATGCCACGATTCCGAGCACCAAACGCAACATCATCGGCCGCAAAAGGCTCAAACAATGCAGCTTTTGCATTTTGTTGTGCAAGCACCGGCTGTACTTTACAAAAAAGGTTTCCAGAAGCCGGCACTAAAAGCCCCGCACACAATTCAAGCAGCGTAGATTTTCCAGCTCCTGAAGAACCGGTAAAAGCTGTAAGCGTTCCTGAATAAAAATCCAGGCTTACATCAAAAACTCCGTGCGCAAAAACTTCGCCGCCATTCTTAACCTCAGCTTTACTAAGCGGTTTAGAAGATTTTTCGTGAGTATAACAAACCTTTTCAAGCCGCAAAGAAACTTCCCGCTTGCTCCAAAAATCTTGTGCCTCTGTGCGCGCAACTTTATTCTTTTTTAAAGGCTCACCGCAAATACGCTTTACATTTTCCTCATTTTCCAAAAAAGCGCGGCGAGTTCCATAAAAAAACACTTTTCCGTCTTCAATTCCAATTACGCTGTCTGCATCTTCAAGCGTTTCCAAATCATGCGTAATTTGAATAATTGTATTTCCGCATTTATGCCAGTAACGAATAAAATCCAAAATTTCTTTTCGCGAACAAGGATCCAGCATTGAAACTGCTTCGTCCAAAATCAAAACTTCAGGGCGCAAAGCTAAAATGCCGCTAAGCGCAATTTTTTGAGTTTGTCCAAGCGAAAGTGCCGAAGTAGACGAACTTGCTCTATCGAGCATATCAACAACATTCAGCGACTCAATTACGCGAAGCTCCACTTCGCCAGCCGAAAGCCCAAGATTTTGCGGGCCAAAAGCTGTGTCGCGGGAAACAACGCTGCTCACAAGCTGATCTTTTGGAGACTGAAAAATTATTCCAATCCGATTATTTTCTTCGATTTCGATTGTACCAGAATCAGGCTTTTCGAGCCCACAAATAAGCCGCGAAAGTGTACTTTTTCCGCAGCCGTTATAGCCAACAATTGCAATATACGAGCCCTTTTCTATACTAAACGAAACATTGGAAAGGGCCTGTTTTTCATTCTGCGGATATTTAAAATTTACATTTTTAACTGTAATTACGCTCAATTATTTTTCTTCAATGCAAAGTTTTATAAGAATATATTATAAATCACTCACCAAAATCAAGAACTATTGCAGCATTTGCAAATTTTTGGCTGCCGGATTTTTCAGATTCATTTGCAGTTTTTTCATTCTGATTTCCAGACATAACCGATTCTTTTTCAGCAGCCGAAGAAACTGTTCCGTTAATTTCGTTTGCAATTTGCAAAGCTAAATCAACAGGAGCCGAAACTGCCGCCGTATCAGAAACTGTAACTAACTGATTTTTTCGCACAATGATTCCGTTTGACATAGATAAAACAAGAGCGTCTATCAAACTGGAAGGCCCATTATAACCTGTAACGGCAATCAAACCATCGTAACATGCAAAATGATTTGAATCATCAGCGACCCAATCTGTACCGCGGCAAGAAGCAACTGCAACCGCCGTATGAACCTGATAATTTACACGCTTACTGTCAATATGGCGAACTTGAGAGCGCGCAGTTCCCGTTTTTAAATAAACATTTACGTTATCCTGCTGTTCCGAAGTAGAAAGTTCTTCCAAAGTGATTCTTGTAACCGGCCCCAAATACATCACCGAATCCATCATTTTGATTTTTGCTTCAGACTGAAAGCCTGTGCTTATAGTTTCTGATTTAGAAACCGAATCGCCTTTTTGAAGTGGAATCCATTTTCCGCCGCGCTGAACTTCAACCTTTCCGCTAACAAAAGTAACTGTTGCATTTTGTGCAAATAAAGCAGCTCCACAAAAAATTAAAAAAGCAGCAACAAAAAATCTTTTAGTTTTCATTTTCGTCTCCTTAAACTTAGAACGCAAGACTTGCTTTAAATGCCGCATAATAATTGCTGCCAGTCTTTTCTTTTGTACATAAATAAGCGCCTAAATCAAAACCAAGCTGAACATCACTTAAAACGTTATAAACAAGATTTACACTAGTATCAAAACCGTTAAGCTCTGCTTTTTCAGAAGGAAACTCAATTACACAAGTTTCGCTAAGGCTTGCCACAAACGAGTTTTTTGCATAAACAAAAGCCGCCTGCGGAAGAATCACGCCGCCAGAAACAGGCGCATTTCCGTACGAGCGGGTTGTGATTGTTTCAAAAGTATCAAAAATCCCCTGATTTCCAGAAACATATTCGCCGCTCAAAGAAATAATGCTGTTTTCAATTACAAAAAGATTCAGCGTTGCCTTTGTATCAAGCATAAGATTTTCAAACTTCTGAGTTCCAAAGGTTGCCTTTAAATTATACGACGCAGAAGAACCAGCCGAACCATTAAGCATAGCCGTTGCATAAGCTTTTGTTTTAAGCTCATTTTTTAACGGAATAAAACATTCGCCTTGCAAAGCAATCGTATGAGAATCAAACAAAGCCTTGTAAGCAACATTTGCAACAAGCGGAATATACTGCGGACAGAGTTTATAAAACTGCTGGCCGGCTTCGTATTCATTATCTGTCATACTGACATTAAGACGATTTAAAAGGCCTGTATAACCAGCGTAAAAACCCGCTTTAATTTTAATATCATCATAAGAAACTGCAACGCCATCTGAAGTTTGAGTAAAGACAGTTCCAGAAAAATCGCCAAACTTAAAACGGCCGGCATCTAAAGAAAGCGTTCCTTTTTCAAAAGCCCATTTTCCAGAAATTTTTAAAAGGTCGCAGTCTAAGATATTTGTGAACGTGCTTTCTTTTGAATCAAAATCATAATCAAGATTATATTTATAAAGCACTTCGCCAGAAAACTTTAAGTTTTCGTTGCTATTAAGCGGCGATTTTACAAAAAACGAAACTCCATTCGACTGATTCAAACTAAGCCGCGAAAAATCATTATTTGCAGAAAGTTTTGAATTATTATTTAAAATTCCGCCCCAGGAAAGCGCAAAAGCAGAAACAGAAAATACGCCCAAAAGGCCGCAAAGCACAAGTTTTTTCATTATTCGGCCCCCATTGAAACGCTGCTTACATCAAAATCGCTGTATTTATTTACGCACGCTGTATAAATGCTAAGGGCTTTTGCACCAGAAATATTTGAAGAAGGATCTAAATCCAAACTGATTACACCGTCAGCCTGAAATTGCTTATAAACGTAACGCGGAGAGCCTTTTGTAAGCCGAAACATCAGCCCGCCTTTTATATTCCATAGTTTTGAATAAAAAAACGCAAGCTCTAAAGCAGAAATCGGGCTATCAGATTCTACACGTTTTTGAATAAAGCCCTTTTCGTACAAAGCATTTACTGATTCCTCAAAAGAAGCCTTTTCTCCAACAAGATTCAATTGAACAGCAGTAATATAGCTGGCCTGACCGAACGTAACTTTTTCGGTTTCCAAAATGTCCGTAATTACATCTGCGGACTGCGCATAAGCTGAAAAACTCAGAAAAAGCGCGAATAAAATCACCATCATCTTTTTCATAAAGTTAATTCTACATTACATTTTGACAGTTGTCCACTTTTAACGCTATAATAGAAAACAAATGATTACATTAAAAAAAATTGCTGAAGAATGTTCCGTTTCAATCACAACAGTTTCAAATATACTTAACGGAAAATCAAATGTTTCTGAAAGCACAAAAGAACGGGTTTTAAAAATAATTAAGGCAACCGGTTACCGTCCAAACTATATGGCACGCGGGCTCAGAGCGGCAAAAACAAATTCTGTAGGAATTATTATTGATGATCTTACAGAATTCAGTTCGCCAGAAATTATTGACGGAATTATGTCTTATTTTGAAGAACACAATTATAAAGCAATTCTCGAAAATCTTCGTTTTTATTCAAAATGGGGAACTCAATGGTATCATAATAAAGGCTACGAAGAATCGGTTCAGCAGGCAATTGATGAATTTAAGGCGATAAAAGTTGACGGAATTATCTACGTTGCCGGCCACGCGCGCTGCATTTCGTGCATTCCAAATAATCTTGAAATTCCGCTGGTAATTTCTTACGCGTTTACCGAGCAAAAAGGCATTTCTTCTGTAGAATTTGATGATGTAAAAGCTGCCTGCGATCTTACAAATCATCTGATTGCAAGCGGTCACAAAAAAATTGCAGTTATTGCCGGAACAAAAGATAATATTCACACAACTCGCCGAATCGAAGGCTTTAAAAAAGCTATGAAAGAAAACGGCCTTAAAAACGAAGGAAAAATTCTTTACGGAAACTGGAAACGCGAATCAGGTTATCAGGCTGCAAAAGAGCTTCTTTCTGATTCTGATTTTACGGCGATTTTCTGCTTTAACGATTTAATGGCCGCCGGAGTTTATGATTATCTGAACGAAAAAAATCTTGTTCCGGGAAAAGACATTTCGGTTGCAGGTTTTGATAATCGGCCAATGTCGCAATTTTTAACACCTCAGCTTACAACAGTAGATATTCCACTTTATGATATTGGGCGAAAATCGGCAGAGCTTATTTTGAATCAGATTAATTCACCAGAAACTGCCGGAATTCAGCAAAGTTTTGTGGAATGCAAATTTGTTGAACGAGATTCAATTAAAAAGATTTAATTTATAAGCGCAAAATTTTTAGATACTCAAGTTATCAAATTATTATTTAAGGAGTTATTCACTATGAATGAACAACTGATAGTAGATTACAAAAACTTTTTAAACAACGGTAAAACCGAACGCGAATGCGTTGAACAGATTATTGAAATGGCCGAAAAAAACGGCTACAAAAACATCACAAAATTCAAAAAACTTTCGGCCGGAGACAAAGTTTATATTACAAAAATGAACAAATCAATTGCGCTTTTTGAAATTGGCTCAGAATCGCTTGAAAACGGAATGAACATTTTGTGCGCTCACATTGATTCACCTCGTCTTGACGCAAAACAAAAGCCTTTGTACGAAAAAGAATGCATAACTTATTTGAACACACACTACTACGGCGGAATCAAAAAATATCAATGGACAACAATTCCGCTTGCAATTCACGGAATTGTTTGCAAAAAAGACGGAACTCAAGTAAAAGTTGTAATTGGCGAACATCAGGACGAGCCGGTTTTCTGCATTTCTGATATTTTGCCACACTTAGCTCAAGACCAGATGAAAGACAAAGCCAGCGATTTTATAAAAGGCGAAGATCTTGATGTAATTATGGGTTCAGTTTCTCCTTCTGCAAAAGATGAAAATCTTTCAAAAGAAGAAAAAAAAGAGCTTAAAGAAAAAAGCAAAAAAACTGTTCTTGCACTTTTAAAAGAAATGTATGGAATTGAAGAACAGGATTTTGAATCTGCGGAACTCGAAATTGTTCCTGCCGGAAAAGCTCGCGATATGGGACTCGACCGTTCTATGATTCTAGGTTATGGCCAAGATGACCGTTCGTGCGCTTACGCTTCTGTTGCAGCAATGCTCGAATTTTCAGCAAAAAAACGCACAACCTGCTGTCTTTGCGTAGATAAAGAAGAAATTGGAAGTGTTGGCGCAACTGGTATGGCTTCTAATCTTTTTGAAAATATGACAGCTGAAATTATAGCGCGAACACAAGCGCAGTATAGTGAACTTACACTTCGCCGCTGTTTAGAAAACAGCTTTATGCTTTCAAGCGATGTAAATGCTGCATACGATCCAATGAACACAAATCTTTACGACAAAGATAATTCAAGTATGCTTGGCGGCGGACTTACTTTCCAAAAATACACAGGAAGTCGCGGAAAATCCGGTGCAAGCGACGCAAACCCGGAATTTATTGCAAAAGTGCGCGCCGCTATGGCAAAAGCAAATGTTTCGTATCAAATGGCAGAACTTGGAAAAGTAGACCAGGGTGGCGGCGGAACAATTGCTTACCACGCTGCAAAATATGGAATGAATGTATTAGACGGCGGCGTTGCAGTTTTAAGTATGCACGCACCTTGGGAAATCACAAGCAAAGAAGACATTTGTCAGATGTTTGAAGGTTGCAAGGCGTTTTTGGGATTAGTATAAAAAAAATACGGTGGTTGAACTTATAAAAACCATCGCAAAACTAAAACAGTCGGCAAGCACAGCTTGCCTCTGTGCCAGATTTACTTCTTAGACATAAAAACTTCGTAAATACGGTCAAAGTCTTTTTTATTATCAAACCCGATTACAATTGAACCTTTGTTGATGTCGCCTTTGAGCGAAACATCGCGGGTTCCAAAAATATTTCTGAGTTCCTGCTCAAAGGCAAGAATATCTGGATCTTTTTTCTGAACTTTTTTTTCTTCTTTTTTTGCTGCAGCGCGGCCGCCACCATTATATGTGTCGGCGAGAGATTCTGCTTCGCGGACAGAAAGGCCACTTTCCACAATTTTATTAAACATAACGCGCATATCAGCATCATTTTTGACCATTAAAAGCGCGCGAGCATGGCCCGAAGAAATCTGTCCAGAAGAAAGCGCATGCTGAATATCATCGGGAAGTTTTAGCAAACGAATTGCATTTGCAACAGTTGCGCGGGCTTTTCCAACACGGCGGGCAACTTCTTCCTGATTAAGATCGCTCATTTGAATCAAATTATAATAAGCAGTTGCTTCTTCAATCGGATTTAAGTCGGCACGCTGAATATTTTCAATAAGTGCCATTTCGAGCTTTTGCTGCTCGTCAAATTTTCTAAGTTGAACAGGAACTTTTGTGAGCCCTGCCATTTTTGCGGCGCGAGTTCGGCGTTCACCGGCAATAATATAAAACTCGCCGTTGCCGGCATCTTCAATAATAATTGGCTGAAGAATTCCGTTGACTTTTATAGAATCGCAAAGTTCATCAAGCTGCCTTTGATTAAATTCAAGACGTGGCTGTTTAGGATTAGGTTTTAACAAAGCTGGATCAATCCACATACTGCCATCATCTTCCATTTGTATAGCAGCAGGTAAGTTTGATTTTTTTAATGAGTTTGAATGAAGTCCTCCACCGGTAGAAACTGTAACTTCTTCCTGAGCAGCAGGATTTTCTCCCAAGAGGGCTCCAAGACCTTTTCCTAATGCATTTTTAGCCACGGCGAATCACCTCTTCTGCAAGTTTTGCATAACTGCGAGCACCAACACATTCCGGGTCGTATTTACAAATTGGAAGCCCATGCGAAGGAGCTTCTGAAAGTCTTACGTTACGAGGAATAATTGTATTAAAAACAACATCTTTAAAATAAGATTTAACCTGCATTACAACATCTTGAGCAAGGCGAGTGCGTGAATCATACATTGTAAAGAAAATTCCGCCAATTTCCAGTTTTGGATTAATTCCTTTTTGAACTTTCTGAACAGTCTGCAAAAGAAGTGTAATTCCTTCAAGTGCAAAATATTCACATTGCATAGGAACTAAAACTGAATCTGCGGCAGCGAGTCCATTCAAAGTAAGAATTCCCAAAGAAGGCGGACAGTCAATCAGAATATAATCATAAAGAGGTTTAAGTGGCTCAAGGGCATTTTTAAGATAAAATTCTCGGTCTTCCTGATCGGCAAGCTCGATTGCAACACCCGAAAGATCAATTGAGGCACTAATTGCATCAAGATTTTCTACAGGCGTTTTTTTAACAGCTTTTGGACCTTCAATTTGGCCAGCAAGAAGTTCGTAAATGGTTGGCTTGTCTTTTGAAACGCCAACACCACTAGACATATTTCCCTGTGAGTCAAAATCAACGAGCAAAACTTTTTTTCCGGCAAGCGCGAGATATGCGCCGATATTGATTGCAGAAGTTGTTTTTCCAACACCACCCTTCTGATTTACAAAAACAATACACTTTCCCATAAATAAAAATGTATCATTTTTTTGAAAAATAGTATAGTTTAATTAAGGGCAAGAATATGATTTTAAGTGTTACATTATCAAAACCAGTAAATAATATTGAAGAAAAACTCGGAAAAGATTATCAAAAAATCAAAATAAAAGCTGTAAATGCCGCCGAAGGTGCAGCCTACTCTGTTGAACTGTTTACAAAAACGCAGGTTTTTCATAAAAAAATGAACGAAGCAGAACTTTGTGATTTTTTAAAAGCCAACGCCGGTGTTACGTTCAAAAATTGCGTAACACGAACTGAACAAGAAGAAATTACTTTAATGGCAAATAAAAAAGGCAAAATCACAGAACTTAGAAAAAAAATTGCAGCCCCGAAAGATTCAACAAATTCTTTGGGCGCACAAAAATTAAAGATTCTTCCTTCGGCAAAGAAAAAAAATTATCTTTTGCAAGAAGGCGTTCCGGTTCCATTTTTGATTTTGCTTGGAATTATGAACGATGAAGGAAAAGTTATTGCCAGCCGCTACGACAAGTTTCGCCAAATAAATCGTTTTTTGGAATTTATTGATGATATTTTGCCGGAATTTTCTGATAAAACGGCTGCAAAAGAGCCGCTTAGAATTGCAGATTTTGGCTGCGGAAAATCATATTTAACTTTTGCAGTTCATTATTTTTTAACTGAGATTCGCCATATTCCGTGCGAAATTGAAGGCCTGGATTTAAAACAAGAGGTAATTACTTATTGTAATGAAATGGCAAAAAAGCTGAATCTTAAAGGCCTTATTTTTCACACCGGAAACATTGCAGATTATTCAGGAAGCCACAACCCGGACATTGTGATTACCCTGCACGCCTGCGACACAGCAACCGACTTTGCATTAAAATACGCCGTTGAACGAAATGCCCGCGCTATTTTAAGCGTGCCTTGCTGCCAGCATCAGATTAACACACAGCTTCAACTGCGCGGAAAAACTGGCGGCGCTGCTGGTGGAGTTCCTGAAGAATTTGAACCACTTTTAAAATGGGGAATCATCAGAGAAAAATTCAGTTCCCTTGTAACAGATGCAATTCGCGGAGAATGGCTGGAAGCTCAAGGTTATAAAGTTCAAATGCTTGAGTTTATTGATATGGAACACACACCTAAAAATATTTTGATTCGGGCAATCAAAAGAACTGCGCAAAAGCCACAAACGCCGCAAGAATGCAAATTAGCAAAAGCGCTGGGAATTTCGCCTGAAATTCAAAAAGAATGATTACAACGTATTTTTAATAAAAATCAAAATGTTGAAAAATAAAAAAAAACGCTCATCTTGTATTTTGTATTCGTTGCAACGCAGTTTTTTTTTGTTTTTCAAGGCTACTTAAATTTTATATTTTCACGAAGCAAAAATGCGCAAATCAAATTAAAAACAATGTACTTTTTTGCAGCGGTCTTTTATGCTGATTTTCGCAACTGTTTTTCGCATCTTCACACTTTTTATGTTCCTTATTATAATTTGCAATTATGTTTAAACGAATAATCGCAATTTTCAAAAAAGAAATAATGCTTTCGGTTTCGCTGCTTGCAGCAATTATTTCGCTTTTTATTACACCGCCAAGCAAAGAACTTTTGCACCAAATTGACTGGAAAACTCTTGCAACACTTTTTATGCTGCTTTCGGTTTTGGAAGGTTTTAAAAAGGAAAATATTTTTTCGCCACTTTTGCAAAAAACTTCGCGCTTAAGTTCAATGAAGTTTTTAACCTGCTTTTTTGTTTATTCGGTTTTTCTTTCTTCAATGTTTGTTACAAACGATGTTTCGCTTATTATTTTTGTTCCGCTAACAATCATTTTGTTCCGCGCAGGCGGCAAAGAAAAATATATTCTGCCAGTTTTGACTTTTGAAAATATTGCAGCAATTCGCGGCTCGCTTTTGACTCCTTTTGGGAGCCCGCAGAATCTGTTTCTTTTTAGTCAGAGTGGCATTTCGGCACCTTCTTTTATTTTGATGATGTGCCCGCTTTGGATTTTCAGCGCAGCGCTGCTTTTTGTGTTTATCAGTTTTCTATACAGAAAAAATTCGCACGAACGAATTATTATAGAAGAAAAAAATGTTTGCACCGCATGGGAACCGGAACGCCGCAAAAAACGCATTTTGTATCTTGTGCTTTTTGCGCTGATTATTACAACCATTGTTACAAGAACTAAATTTTGGCCTTATGTAACGCTTGCTGTTG
Source organism: Treponema sp. (assembly GCA_017962415.1). Taxonomy (GTDB): domain Bacteria; phylum Spirochaetota; class Spirochaetia; order Treponematales; family Treponemataceae; genus Treponema_D. Next base: position 56,326 of record JAGCVK010000045.1, read on the forward strand.
CGCTCGCGCTTTTGATTTTTGACCGCCATATTTTGCGACAAACTGATTATGTTTTGCTGCTTACTTTTTTGTGTTTCTTTGTTTTTAGCTCTTCGATTTGTGCAAATCCTGCGATTTCAACATTTTTAAAAGAACACGTTGGCGGCCACGAATATATTTGGAGTATTCTTTTAAGCCAGGTGATTTCTAACGTTCCGGCAAGTATTGTTCTTTGGCCTTTTACAACAAATCTTAGAGCGCTTATTTATGGTTTGGATAGCGCGGGTTTGTGTTCTATTATTGGCTCGCTTGCAAGTGTTATTAATCTGAGAATTTATATTCGCGAGTATCCTGGAAACGGCTGGAAGTTTATTAAAACTTTTACCTGGATTAGTTTGATTTTCTTTGCGATTGTTGTACTTCCGCAGCTTTGGTTGATTTTGAAATTTTAAATGCGTTAGGCGCTGGAAGGGCGCAAAGCGCGTGCGGAGCAGCAAAGCTGCGGAGCACCGAGCGTAGCGGAGCCTGGAAGCGTCGACCGGCACGCCGAAGGCGTGCCGGGAACGCCCAGATTAAAAACTTTTGTAAATGCCATTATTTGATGAACTATATAAAAAGCCTGCCATAAAATTAAGGGCAGGCTGACTTTTTTAACTAGGCTTTATTGGATTTTAGGATTTTATTGAACTTTTATTATTCGTTTGCTTTCAACTGCGCCATTTTTTACGGTTGCCGCTTCGCCAAGCGGGTCGTAAACGACATTTTCCTGGCCATTTTCCACAAGCGGCTTGCAATTGCCAACTACAAAATGCGTGAACTTGTCTTTGAATGCAAGAACTTCATATTCGCCTTCTTGGGCTGTATATTCTTTGCTTTCCTTTCGCGTAACGCAAACTCGCCCTGTCAAATGAAAGAGTATTTCATCTGGATTCAAAACGGTGCATTCTTCGTCCACAGATTTTGCTTTTTTGGCCCGCAAAAATTCCTTTTCGGCGTTGAAGCGTTTTTTTGCAATTTGTTCTGCGATATAAATTAGTGACAAAAAATAACAACCATAATCGCCAAGTATTTTTAATACTTTTTGTCTTGGTATTTGTTTTTTCATTTTAAGCCCCTAATTTATACAAAACTACAAAAAAGTCGCCGGCTGTGCGCCATTCTTCGCCATTTGTTTTGTCTATGCCGTGTATTACAAGGCCTTTTTCCTGCTCTTTGCCAAGGAATCCTGGAATCTCGCTTAAAACAAAATCTGCAACGTCTGCATCTGGTTTTGGATTATAATGAAAATATGTGTCGTCACTTTTTTTCATTACAACTGTTGCATGGCCGCATGTATTTTCGCACGCAGAAATTATTCCCGCTTCCTGATGATTCCAAAAAAGATCCATTATTGTAGCAACGGTAAGATTTATTCGTGCTGGTTCAAAATCGATTGGTCTAAAGATTTTTACACCAACATTTCTTTGATTCAGCAGATTTGTTTCTGCTCTTATTGTATTTTCAACAAAATCAAAGGTTGGAGCGCCGGCATTTAAGTCGCGGCCGTTTTCTACTATCATTACTTCGTTCCACGACTTTTCAATTTCTGAATTTCGTGGCTGCCCAATCATATTTGCAAGTATTGTATGTAAGCTGCAAGGAAAACACGAAAAAGTATATTCCATTGTTTTTACAAATACATTTTCTTCTGCTAATTCAAACCAATTTCCATTTTGTATGAAAGCACCTTCATTTAAATTCATAGTTTACTCCTCCAGCCATGCAGGTTTTCTTGAAAATCCTACATGGTACGTTATTCTTTCCATTGTCAGTTCATGCTCTCCAAGCATATATCTGCCAATTGTAATATCTTTTCCTAAAAGTATTCCTTTGGGAAAATCAGACAGGCAACGATTCAGTAAATCCACCTGAGCCTGTCTGGACTGGTCTGAAATCGGATTATTTGGATTTACACTTCCAATCGTCACAAGTTTTACATAGTGAATATCAGATAAATCTGATTTTTTACTTTCATTCATTGCCTGTCCTCCTTAAAAACTTTCTAAAATTATGCTGCTACAGCCGGATTTGCAATTGCAGAATTGTATTCACCTCTTTTTTTCATAAGAGCTTCATCAATTTCTTTCAATTTATTGCAACTATCTATAGACGCTGTCTGAGCAGTTTCAAAGTCATTGTATCTGTCTTCGCCAGAAGCATAATCAACTGACTCATTGTCTTTGAATGCTTTAAGCGAAAGAAGTTGCATAGCTTCATCAGAGCTTTTGCCACTATCTGCAATAACCTGAACCTGATCTGCAACGCGCGACATAAAGTTGTTCCAGCTTGTATCAACCGCGTTGATTGCAGCAGAAATTTTATCCGTATCTGCATTTTCACCTTTTAAAGCCTGAGCTGCTAAAACGTCGTAAATATTCAACTGCTCGCGCGCTATAGTTTTAAATTTGACGATACTATCCTCAAAAATGCGCTGAGCGGCATCTCTACGACTTTCAAGCTCGCTGATTTCGCTTCGCATTGTGCGAAGTTTTTCGGCTTTAAGTTTTGCTGCTTCCGGAAGTGCCTGGCCATTTCCATCTCTAAGCTGAGAATCAACCAAAGACGGAGAAATTCCTGCCGAAATCATATCAAGAACGCGGGAAAGTCCTTCCGGAGTTCCATGATTAACAGCACGAACATCAACGTGATACTTTGCAGAATTATCGCTGCTTCGCGTGTTTGCCTGGTGCGCACTTACACTTCCGGTAATGCTCACCTGCACAGGACCAAATCTTGCAGAGCCAGAAAGAGAAGCTCCCAAATCAAAAGATTTTTCGGATTTTTCACTTTCCTTAACTTCCATATCAAATATGATGTTTACCTCATCAATTTGAAGATTTGGAATTGGAACTATTGCTAACAAAGGAACATCTACGTTTAGAGATTCCAGATTGCTAGTACCGTCGTCATTCATACTGTTTCGCGAAAATCCGAAAGCAGCCGTGCGGACTTTTCCATTTTTGTCAAAGCCCACATCATTGATGAAATTTGCCGTACCGCGAGCAAGGGAAATACTTGCGTCAGAAGCCGCATTAAGCGGACCTCCAATCAACTGCCCCATGTCTAAGCCGGCAAATTGTTCTGTGATTGCCATAAAGACCTCCTAATTTTTTATTAAGCGCATAGTTCTATGCGCTCTATCCACAAAATGTTTATGCCGCTTAAAAAATATGAAGCCGGCATTTCCAAAAGCAGCCTAAGATTCAACTTCAAACAAAGCTCTTCCAAATCAAAAGGATTTTCAAATATAAGCGCCGCATTATTTTTCGTTTGAATCTTCATCTTTCAGGCCTTCCAGAGAATCCATTTCATCTTGAACTTCAAGTGAAAGAATCTGATCCTGCAATTCCATAATTTTATTTGTGATTTTTGTCTGAATTGTTTGATAACGCTCTTTATCAATGATGAATAATTCTGATTCGGAATTATTGCCGCCAATTTCCCGAACCTTTTGCTGCTCCGCCAAAATATCAGAAATTTTTTGATACAATTGCTGCAAGCGTTTGATATTTGTTTTTAGAATCAAAAGTTTTTTCCATTTGTCTTTTTGTTCATCATCGCTTAAAGCGCCGTTCAAAGTTACCGGAGTTGTGTCTGTTTTCTTTGCAAGCTGATTGGCATTCATCAAATCTGAAATTCGCAAAAAACCTTCGGTTGCAGGAAGCGAAGAAACGCTCATTTTATACGAAACGCGCGGAAGAAAATCCGAATCTCGCTGGTCGGGCGAACTGATTCTGGCATTAATTTTGTTTACGCCGTCTTTATTTGAAACTGCACGAATTTCAGCCGAAAAAGAAATTTCTGCTTTATCAACCGTCATATTTGTTACAGGAATTATTGAAAGCAACGGAACTTCAAGCTGCATATTATCCACGCTATAACCATCTTCGCCGTCAGAATGAATCTGGTCGTAAGCGATTTTCATATTTTCCAGCTGAATGATTTCTTCTTTCCCATCTCGCTTAAGAGTTCCCATATTTTTTACGGTTTCTACGATATGCGAATGAAGCCTAAGATTTGAATCTGCCAAAGCGTGCAGAGGCGCATAAACAAGATCATCTAATTCAATAAACTCGTTACCCATTAACTCTGCTGCGCTTTGAGCTTCTTTTTTGTCTTTTTGAGAAACGGTCTTTCCCATTATAGTTTTTCTAGCCAAGTTATTTTCCTCCTTACTAGAAAAAGCATAACAGAGATTAATCGGGCTGTCAAGTTTTTTTTGGAAATATTTTAGAAGAGTATTATAAGAGAAATATAAAATTGCGTTAGGCGCTGGAAGAGCGCAAAGCGCGTGCGGAGCAGCAAAGCTGCGGAGCACCGAGCGTAGCGGAGCCTGGAAGTGCCGACCGGCACGCCGAAGGCGTGCCGGGAACGCCCAAAAGTCCTAAAAAAAAGAAGCCCGAATAAATCGGACTTCTTTTATTAATAAAATTAGTTTTGGCATAAACGCATAAAGCGTGCTTGCCGAGAATTGTCCGCATGGCTTCGCCCTGCTTCCAATTCTCGACCGCACAAGGTCTTAGACAAGACCTTGTGCTATCATAGCGTTTGCTACTTTTACAAAGCCGGCAATGTTTGCACCTGACAAAAATAGCAAACGCGTTAAAAAAAGCAGTCCACTGGACTGCTTTTTAGCGTTTACTTACTAATGTCTCGCCCAGTTATACTGGGCGGCAACCCGAAAGGGTGGCAGGTGCGATTAAGCACCATAAACATTAATTAAACAAGACCCTGTGCAACCATTGCATTGGCAACTTTTACAAAGCCTGCAATATTCGCGCCTGCAACGTAGTTAACCCAGTTGCCTTCTTTAGCACCAAACTTAACAGCTGTGTCGTAAGCGTTGTTATGAATGTTAATCATAATGTCATGGAGTTTTGCGTCAACTTCAGCAGCAGACCATGAAAGGCGCTCTGAGTTCTGGCTCATTTCAAGACCAGATGTAGCAACACCACCAGCGTTAGAAGCTTTTCCTGGAGCATACAAAATCTTAGCAGCCAAGAACTTGTTTACAGCGTCGATGTTAGAAGGCATGTTTGCACCTTCTGCTACGAGCTTACATCCGTTCTTAAGGAGCTTGTCTGCATCTTCACCAAGAAGTTCGTTCTGTGTAGCACATGGGAATGCACAGTCACACTTAACTT
>JAGCVK010000046.1 GCA_017962415.1 Treponema sp.
CAAAGCCCTTTCAAGGGGCTGCGGGTGACAAGCTGCAATAGGCTTGAACGTAAGTGAAAGCGTGGGACTTAAGTCTCGGCTTGAGACCCTTAGCCTTATAGGCTAAGAGCAAACCACCCGTTTGACGGGTGGTTATGATTTTTGAGAATATTTTTGCGAACCAAAAATGTGTAAATAAAAATAACGTTTACGGCATTTTTTATTATTCAATTCATAATTTCTTTGTGGACTTATTGTGATTCTTGCGGTACAGTATAAAAATAAGAAAACGTTGTAGTAAGATATTTTAATCAAGGAAAAACTATGAAATACGGATATTTTGATGATGATAAGGCGGAATATGTAATTACTCGCCCGGATACTCCAACAAGCTGGAGTAATTATCTTGGTTCTACTGTTTATGGCGCAGTAATAACAAATAATGCTGGCGGCTATGGTTTTTATAAATCTGGTGCGCAAGGCCGTTTTATGCGCTTGCGTTTTAATTCTGTGCCAATGGATCAGCCTGGCCGTTATTTTTATTTGCGTGATCAAGATGACGGAGATTTTTGGTCTGCTTCGTGGCAGCCGGTTGGAAAGCCTTTAGATCAATATAAAAGTGAGTGCCGGCATGGTACTGCTTATACGATTATCACTTCGGAATATAAAGGCATAAAAACAGAAACAAAGTATTATGTTCCGCTTGGACAGAATTTTGAATATTGGCGCTTAAAAGTTACAAATAACAGCGATAAAGTTCGGAAAATCCGTGTTTTTTCTTATTGTGAATTTGCAAATCAATGGAATACAACTCAGGATCAGGTAAATCTTCAGTATTCGTTGTTTATTGTTAAAGGTGAAAAAGTTGGTGAAAATCTTCTTCGCTATTCAATTCAGGATAATTTGTTTATTCAAAAGCCGGAATCTGAAGTTGGTGGAGATTATATGAGCCAGTGGGTTGCTTTGGTTGGAACTCCAATGACTGGGTTTGATACTAGCCGCGAAGCATTTATTGGAACTTATGGCTCTTATGAGCATCCAAAAGTTGTTGTTGACGGTGCTTGTACAAATAGTGAAGCTTTTGGTGATAATTCGTGCGGAACGGTTCAAGGTGATTTGGAACTTAATCCGGGTGAAACTAAAGAAATTATGCTTATGCTTGGAATTGATGATGCAATAACCGTTGGTCAGAAAATTTTAAGCGAGTTTGGAAACTTTAAGCGTGCCGACATAGAATTTGAAAAACTTGTTAATAACTGGCATGCAAAACTTGGCTCTTTTAAAGCAGTTACTCCAGATGAAGATATTAATCATACTGTGAATGTTTGGGGCTTGTATAACTGTCTTATTACTTTTGCGTGGAGTCGTGCAGCGAGCCTTGTTTATAATGGTGAGCGTGACGGACTTGGTTATCGTGATTCTGTGCAGGATATTCTTGGCGTTTCAGCTGCAATTCCGCAAGAGGCAGAAGAACGCCTTGTTCGTATGATTAGCGGCCAATGTCAAAATGGCGGCGCTGTTCCTGTAATTTCAAAAGATTTTAAAGCCGGATTCGAAAAAGCTCCAAAGCCTGAAGAGTTCCGTTCTGATGATTGTGAATGGTTTTTTAATGCCATTCCTTGTTATGTTGCAGAAAGTGGTAATTTTGATTTTTATAAAAAAGTTGTTCCTTATGCCGACGGTGGTGAAGCTACTGTTTACAGACATTTACGTCGCGCTTTGGATTTTAATCTTGAGCGAATGGGAAAAGACGGACTTCCGTGCGGACTTCTTGCAGATTGGAATGACTGTTTGAAACTTGGTTATCACGGAGAATCGCTGTTTGTTGTTTTTCAGCTGCGACTTGGCTTAACAACTTATGCTGATATTTCACAGCGGCTTGGAAAAAATGATGAAGCTGAATGGGCTTTAAAACAGCGCGAAATTCTTGATTCAAATATTCAGAAAAAATGCTGGGACGGAAAGTGGTTTGTTTGGGCTATTGGCGAAGACGGAACTGTTTACGGAACAAAATCTATCGAAGAAGGTCAGATTTACTTTAATACACAGGTTTGGGCTGTAATGTCCAGCGCGGCTACTGCAGAACAGGCAAAAATCTGTATGGAATCAGTTAAGGAAAAACTTGCAACTCCTTATGGACTTATGCTTTGTGCGCCGCCGTTTACAAAAACTACAAGAGATATAATGTCTTCGGTTGTGTACCTTCCAGGAATTAAAGAAAATGCGGGTATTTTTAATCATACTCAGGGCTGGGGGGTAATTGCCGAAACTATGCTTGGAAATGGCGACAGGGCTTATGAATATTGTAAGGCTTCGATTCCGGCTGCATATAATGATAAAGCGGAAATTCGTCAAAGTGAGCCTTATGTTGTTGGACAGACAACTTATTCAACGTTCAGTAAGCGACCGGGAAATACAAGAGTTTCCTGGCTTTCGGGCGCTGGAACCTGGTCATATTATGCTATAACTCAGTATATGCTTGGAATTAAGCCGCAGTATAATGGTCTTTTGATAGATCCTTGTATAAAACATGATTGGAACGGTTTTAGTGTTGAGCGACGCTGGCGAGGTATGAATCTTCATATCGAAGTAAAAAATCCGCAGCATATTTGCAAAGGAATTGAATACATTGAAGTTGACGGCAAACGTTTTGATTCGGCTATAATTCCTGTTGAAAATCTAAAAGACGGTTCAAAAATAATTGCCTTTATGGGTAAGAATGCAGTTTCAGTTGCACCTGAAAGAGTGTAGTTGAGCGATAATTAAAACTGATTTTTTTATGAAGTGTGCCTCAAAAGTTGGAAACAATTTTTGCAGGTACACTTTTTTAATTAGAGCACTTTTTACGACGTAAAAATACGTCAATCAAACAATGGTGTTTTTGGCGTTTATAATGTTGTTTGATTTGCTTTTTATGATTTTTATTATTATATTCTAAATGAGGTAAATTTATGGCAGAATGTACACACGACTGCGGTTCTTGCAGTGAAAAATGTGAAAAGCGTGATTTTCATGTAAATTTGCATGCCGGAAGCAGTGTTAAAAAGGTAATTGGAATTGTAAGTGGAAAAGGTGGTGTTGGAAAATCTCTTGTAACAAGCCTTCTTGCAAGCAAAATAAATAAAGATGGTTTTAGAGCTGCAATTCTTGATGCAGATATTACAGGACCTTCTATTCCTGAAAGTTTTGGAGTTGGAGAAAAACGCGCTGAAGCACTTGACGGCGAAGATGCACTTAAGCCAGTTGTAACAGATTCAGGCATTCAGCTTATGTCTATGAACTTTTTGCTCCAGAATGAAAACGATCCTGTAATCTGGCGTGGTCCGGTAATTGCCGGCGCTGTAAAGCAGTTTTGGACAGATGTAATTTGGAATGATGTTGATTTTATGTTTGTAGATATGCCACCGGGAACTGGTGATGTTCCGCTTACAGTTTTTCAGTCACTTCCAGTTGATGGAATCATTGTAGTTTCTTCTCCTCAGCAGCTTGTTCGCGTAATTGTAGAAAAGGCTGTAAATATGGCAAATGTGATGAATATTCCAATTCTTGGAATTGTTGAAAATATGAGCTATGTAAAGTGTCCGGATTGCGGTAAAGAAATTACAGTTTTTGGCAAAAGCAACATTGATGAAATTGCAAAGAATTTTAACATTCCTGTTCTTGCTCGCATTCCAATGCAAGAAGAAACAAGTCGCGCAGTAGATGCCGGCGATATTGAAAGTCTTGATATTCCAGAGTTAAAGCCAGCTGCAGAAGCAGTTGAAAAACTTTTGAAAAAATAATTCAGGAGGGCGGGGCCCCGCCCTGCGCTCCAAAGTCCTCACTCGGTCGCTCGCCTCCGGCTCGCTCCCTCGCTGCGGTCTTTTCCGCTACCCACCCGCCTAGGGGGAATATGTTTCGAAAATAAAAACATAACCTCTCCTGCCCGCAACCTCAAAGCCACCCGTCCCC
>JAGCVK010000047.1 GCA_017962415.1 Treponema sp.
ATCAGATGTGTGCTGCTCAGTATTACCCGGTTGAACGTCCGCGCTCGTTTTTGACTTCTGGAAGTCTTGGAACTATGGGCTTTGGCTTGCCAGCAGCAATTGGCGCTGCAATCGCAAATCCGGATAAGCGCATTGTTTGTTTTAGCGGCGACGGTTCTATTATGATGAATATTCAGGAAATGGCAACGCTCGCTGAGTTGAATCTGCCGGTTACGATTATTGTTTTTGAAAACGGCACTCTTGGAATGGTTTATCAGCAGCAGAAATTTCTTTTTGATAAGAATTACAGCGCGTCTGTTTTTGGGCGTTCTCCAAAACTTTTGGAAATTGCTCGCGGTTTTGGTATTGAAGCTGTTGATGCTGATTCTGATTCGGAATGGTACAAAAAAGCCTTTGACGCTAATCGTGAAAATAAACCGTGCTTTGTTCGCGTAACGGTTGATTCTGAAGAAAACGTTTTGCCGTTTGTTCCTGGCGGACGGGCAAATGTTGACGCTATATTAAATTAAAAACTTTGCTTATTTTGTAAGTGAAAATGGGTGCAAACAATAGCTGCATAAGAGAAGTGCAAAAGCCGTTGTTTGCACCCGTTTTTTTTTGCCAGACATTAGTTTATTTTTGTGCTTCAATTGTAAAAAACGCTATTTCGCTTTTCCATTCAAAAATGGTGCGGTCGCAGGCGGCAAGCAGCAGATTTACAATTTTTTGAAGTTCTGCAGTTCCGCAGGCTTCGCTCATTTTTGCACCGTAAGCCGAACTGTCTGGGGTAAACCATTTTTCAATTTCGGCCGGCGTGATTTTTCTTTTTTCTGTTAGCGTTTGCGAAGCAACTTTTACTTTAAATCCGCGTTTTCTAAAAAGATTTGCAATATAGATTCCGTCCCAAGAAAAAAGCGGATTATCTCTGTCGCCAAAGAATTCCTGCTCTGCGCCTTCCATTTTGTCTAAGGTGTCGCGGAACTGGCCCAAAGTTTCTTGCGATAAAATCTGTTTTTTAACAAGTTCGCTGATTCTCTGCCCGTGGCACGGAATTCTTTGTGAAATTATAACTTTCCAGCCTTCTGCAAGCGGGCATTCGTAAGAAAAATCTTCGGCAGCTTTATCATCATTTTTATCAATATCAGAATATGGAACCGAAGGTGCGTTTTCTCCCTCTGAATCTTCTTTTTGTGGCGTCATAATGCCCGCAAGCGAATCTGCAAGTGCAATAATTGAAGGCTCGCTCGCAAACGGGTCTGTAAAAAACATTCTGTCAAAAACTGCGCCGTTGTACTGAAATTTTACGAGGATATTATAAAAATCTTTTTGTGTTAAAAAATCGGCTGAAATAGAATTGCCGCGATACTGCAAAATTGGTCTGTCTAAGCTGCCAAGCGTGCGGCCGTATTGTTCAAGAATCTCTTTGCCTTTTTCGGTGCGGCAAACTCCGCAGGTAACGCCTTCTGGTGTTTTTCGGGCAATGTCCCAAAGCAAAAGGCCGCTGTCTGCGTTCCAAATTAGCGAGCGGTGATGTCGCAAAAGGTCTGCCATAGAAGTCATTGTGTCGCGGATTCCAAGCAAAACTTCGGCGCGGTTTGAGTCCAGTCGCTGACGCCAAAAACGGTCTGCGCGATCTAGTACAACTTCTTTTGCCGGATCTTTTGGGCTGAACGTAAGATTTTCTTCTTTTTGGAGATTTCCGCTTTTAAAATGCTCGTTCACCCACCATTCAGAAATCGGATTTTCACCAAATTCAGATTTTGCGCAGGATTTTGCTGTTGGCGAGCGAAGCCCTTGATTTGTAAAAACGTTGATTGAACCTGTTGTTTCTGGCGAAGAAGCAAGTTCGTCTGAAGTGTACTGTTCATTCGTTTGCGATTTTTCAAGAATCGCTGCAATTTGAAGTTCGCGGCGCGAAAGAACTCCCTCGCGGATTGTTCCTTCGTAACCTTGTGTGCTTGGGTTGTAAAAAACTCTTCCGCTTAAGGTGTCTGGCAGATATTGTTGTGCAACCCAATGGTCTCGGTAAGCGTGCGGATATAAATAGCCCGCTCCGTGTCCAAAGCCTTCTGCGTCGCGGCTGCTGTCTTTTAGATGATTTGGAACTTCGGAGTCTTCTTTTTCAACGCTGGAAAGCGCATCAAAAAATGCCATACTGCTGTTTGATTTTGGAGCTGTTGAAAGATAAAGTGCCGCATGTGCTAAAAAGTAGCGGCCTTCTGGCATTCCAACGCGGTCAAAAGCCTGCGCGCAGCTTTCTACAACGGTAACTGCGTTTGGATCTGCAAGACCTGTATCTTCGCACGCAGAAATCAACATTCGGCGGAAAATAAAATGCGGGTCTTCGCCTGCGGCAACCATTCGGGCAAGCCAATAGCAGGCGGCGTCCGGGTCGCGCCCTCGCAAAGATTTTATAAATGCGGAAATTATATCATAGTGATAGTCGCCGTCGCGGTCGTAAAGTACAACTTTTTTTTGAATTGATTCTTCGGCGGCTTCTTTTGAAATGTAGATTTTTGTGCCGTATGCTGGAACCGGCGGCTCTGTGTATGGCGACCATTTTTCAGGAGTTGTTTCAATGGCAAGTTCAAGGGCGTTTAAAAGTGAGCGCGCGTCTCCGTTTGCTGTTTCAATAAGATGTTCAAGCGCGCCTTCTTCAAATTCTACTTTCCAATGACCGTAACCGCGTTCTATATCATTAATTGCCTGGTGCGCAGCTTTTTCCAAATCATTATAAGTGAGCGGCTTTAGCTGAAAAACTCGTGAGCGCGAAACTAGTGCTTTATTTACTTCAAAAAAAGGATTTTCGGTTGTTGCACCAATCAAAATGATTGTGCCGTTTTCAACCCAAGGTAAAAGTGCGTCTTGCTGGCTTTTATTCCAGCGGTGAACTTCATCAACAAATAAAATTGAACGTCGTGAATGATAGTTATAATAGTCTTCTGCCTGTTTTATTGCATCGCGGATATTCTGCACTCCGGTGGGCACGGCATTAAGTGTAATAAAGTTTGATTTTGTATGATTTGCAATAACGCGGGCGAGGGTAGTCTTACCGCTTCCCGGTGGACCGTAA
>JAGCVK010000048.1 GCA_017962415.1 Treponema sp.
GAAAGCTTTCCCCTCGCTCCAACCGGACGCACGCAAGCGTGCTACCGTTTTCCGCGAGTTAGTTAAGCAAAGTCGATAGTGAGCGTCAGCGAACGTACAACGCCCTCATTATAAAAAACTTTGTTTTGAAATCAAATTAAAATATTAGTGTCGCTTCTTCGTTTTTTACTATTCTTACAACCCAAGCAGATGACTTAAACCGAAATGGCAATATTCGAGAATATTTTTGACATAAGTTACAGCCTGTTTTTTGGGAACATTGTGTGTAATCAATTCTGTAAAGGCGTTAATCATACTTGCTGAAGTTGCGTGAATTGTCATTGCGTCCAGTTTTTTTGCGGCGTATTTTTCTTCGTACAGCCAGTTAAAAGTTTCGGTGCAGTTTTTTGTGTATAAATCGCGCATTTCTTCAACAAAAGTTTCAAGTGTGCTGCCACCTGATTTTGAAATCAAAAGTGTAAAAACATCAAAATTGGAATAAATATAATCAAGAAAATTCATAACAACTTGATTTTCGATTTCTGCGCTTTCTTTTGTAAAAGGTTTTCCTCGCCCTATATGAGCTGGAACTCCGGCTTCCATAACGGCTTTTGTTGTTACATCAACTGCGTCTTCAACTAAAACGCGGAATAAATCATCTTTATCTTTAAAATGGCGATACATTGCTCCTGTTGTAAGCCCGGCATTTGCGGCTATTGTTCTGAGAGAGGCATTCAAAAATCCCTTTTCAAGAAATTCTTTTTTTGCACTTTCCAAAATCTTTTTTTTAGTTTCTAAAGATGATTCGGTCATAATTTTCCTTTCTTGTATTTTATAAGCAAATTTTGATGAGTGTCAATGAAATTTTGATAACAATGTTATCAAAATAGCTCAAAAACTATTGACAAGATAACAGTGTTATCACTATGATAACGCTGTTATCAGAAAATCACAAGCCGGCTTAAAAAAATCAAATTAAGAAAACTTTTGCCGGCTGAAAATAAGGAGCGTTTATGCAGGTTAAAAAAATAAACGATTGGTTTGAAAAATTCGGGCGATTTGAAGTAAAACATCGCTGGGGTTTTATCATTGGTCTTTTAATTTTAACAGTAGTTTGCAGTATTGGACTTAGCCGCTTAAAGCTGGATAACGGCGATGAAGACTGGCTTGATGATTGGGAAACAACAAAAATCAACCAGGATCATTTTGAAAGCATTTTTGGCTCAACTGATAGTCTTATGGCGCATATTAAGGCAAAAGATGTTTTTGAGCCGGAAGTTTTGCAAATGATTGATGAACTTGGCGATGAGCTTTTGAACAATGTGCCTTATGCTTCAAGCGTTACTTCGCTTATGGAACTTTCGATTCCGGTTGGAACAGAAGAAGGTTTTGAAGTTACAAGCCCGTTTGTCGATGGTGTGCCGGCTGATTCAGAAGAACTTGCTCAAAAGAAAGCGTTTATTCTTAGCCGCCAGTCGCTTATAAATTCTTTGGTGAGCGAAGATTGTACAGAAACATGGCTGATTATCAATCTTGAACAATATTCCGAAAGCCTTAGCGAAGCAAAAGACAAAATTGCGCCGGCAGCAATTCAGGTTTTTAGCAATCCAAAATACAAATCAGATAAGTGGGAAATTCGGCCAGCCGGACTTTCTTATACAGAATACGAAGAAGAAAAATCAACAATGCAGCAGTGCATTTCGCGAATCATAGTAGGCTTTATAGTAATGTTGATTTTCCTTATTATTTTTATCCGCTCGCTTAGAGGAGTTGTTGTTCCTTCAATAGCAACAGTTGGCGCGCTTTGTACAACACTTGGCGCTTCTGCCTGGTTGAATATCAAAGGCAATAACTCAATGATTCTTGTAACAGTTTTGCTTTCTATGGCGCTGGCCGTTGGTTACGCAGTTCATTATGTTAATAGTTTCAAACTGTATTATAGAAAAACCGGAAACAGAAAAGAGTCGGTAATTCTTGGCGTGCGAGATTCTGGCTGGGCGTTGTTCTTTACAGTAATTACAACAATGGCCGGAATGCTTTCGTTCCTTTCTGCCGGAGTTAGACCAATGCGCTGGGTTGGCGGAATTACAGCGGCCGCAGTTCTTGCAGTTTTCATTTTTGAAATTATTCTTTTGCCTTGCCTTTACAGCTTTGGAAAAAACAAAGAACCGGATCCAACCTTTGTTGAAACAGCAGGTTCTACAAAATCAGATTTGCGCGTAGAAGCAATGGGAAAATCAATTCTAAATACAAAGTGGGTTACAGTTATAGTAAGCGCCGTTGTTGTTGCAGTTATGATTCCAGGCCTTTTTAAAATCAAAGTAAATATGAATTATGCAGATATGATGGGCGAGCGCACACCATACATAAAGCGACTTATGGAAATCACAAGAAGCCAGCTTGGAAGCCAGTATAGCTACGAAGTTTTAGTAGAATATGATGATGAAGATTCTCTGAAAAATCCGGAAGTTCTAAAAAATATGGACGAGCTTGCAAGCCGCATTGGAACTTTAAGCCAGACAAAAATTTCCAACGGAAAGCCGCGCGTTTCTTCAGTTACAAAAATCGTAAAAGAAATGAACCGCACACTTAATGGTGATGACCCAGCCGAATATAAAATTCCTGATGACCAGGATTTAGTGAGCCAGGAAATGTTCCTTTATGAAATTTCTGGTGGAAATGATTTATATGATTATGTAAGCGAAGATTTTAAAGCCGGCTACTTGCATATAGAACTTGCCGATTATAATGGCGATGAAATAGTACAAAATATGGATAGCGTAAAAGTCTGGATTTCAGAACTCTTTCCAGACGCTTCAAATGCGGGAATCGTTGGCGAAGTAGTTCAGTTTGCGCATATGAACAAAAAATTAGTAAGCGGTTCCATAAAATCAATAGGAACTTCGCTGCTTATAATACTTATACTTTTAATACTTGCCTTTACATCCTTTAGAACAGGAATAATCGCAATGATACCAAACGTTGCTCCAGTAGTTATTATCGGTGGAATTATGGGCTATGCAGGCGTAAACCTCGATATGATTACCGCAATGATAATGCCAATGATTTTGGGAATTGCCGTTGATGACACAATCCATTTTACAAATCACATAAAATATCATTATGAATTAACAGGCGATTATCGTTCGGCAGTCTTAAATTCCTACAGAGAAATAGGAAAAACAATGATTATGACAACAACAATACTTTGCGCAATGTTCTTTATTTTCCTGTTTAGTACAATGGCCGTTCTTGTAAATATCGCCTGGCTTTCAATAGTGGGATTCGCAAGCGCATTAATTGCAGATTATACAATTACACCGGTTTTGCTTTACATAGCAAAGCCGTTTAAAAACAACAAATAGAGTTTTTATAGGAGAAAACACAATGAAAAAGACAATTACAATTTTAGCAGCTTTAATTTTGGCAAGTGCTGCAGTTTCAGCACAAACACTTACAGGTTATGATGTTATGAAAAAGGCAAAAGAAGTGCCAGAAGCAAAAACCTCATCATCAAACGCAACACTCACAATACATTCAAAAAAAGGTTCAGACAGAATTCGCGAAGTAATAATGAAAAGCAAAGATTACGGCGATGTAAAAAAAGAAATCATCGTATTTACAACACCTAAAGATGTTGCTGGCGTTGGCTATTTAATGTTCGATTACGAAGAAGATGCAAACGGAAACAAAAAAGATTCAGACAACTGGCTTTATATGCCGGCAATGAAAAAAACTCGCCGAATAGCTTCAAGCGGCTCCGAAAGCGAAGGCAGTTTTATGGGAACAGACTTTACCTATCAGGATATGGGAGAGCGCGCCCTGAACAAATACGATTACAATTTGCTTGGCGAAGAAACCGTAGACGGAGTTGCTTGCTACAAAGTTGAATGCATCAGCAAAGCCCACACAGAAAAAGACCCGCGCTACATTTCTTACATAGCAAAAACCGATTACATCTTGCGCCGCTGCGAATTTTACGATCGCCAGAATCAGTTGCACCGCATACTTACTTGCACAGATTTTACAACAATCAGCGGATACACAACCGCACAAAAAATGAAAATGGAAAACGTGCAGAGCGGCACCTGGTCTTTAATCGAAAGCAAAAACATCGTTTACAATGCAAACGACATCGACGATTCTTTGTTCACAGTTGCAGCTTTGGAAAAAGGAAGAATCAGATAATTTTTAAGGGCGTTACCGGCCTTGCGGCCGGTCGCTATGTTCCGGGTTACGCTAACGCTTCAGCCTCCGCACTCGCTCGCTGCGCTCGCTCGTTTGCGGTGGCAGGCCGCCGCAAATTGCGGCGCCCTCCCTGCACAGCGCTAACGCATTTTAACTACAAAGAATTTTCAGGAGAAAACCGTGAAAAAAAATCATAAAAGAACAATTATCACAGCGCTTGCTTTTTTTACAGCCTTATCACTTTTTGCCGACCAAAACATAAGTTTTTCAGGCGAAGTTCAAACACAATGGGGCGTTGCAGCTCCCAGACCTTATTCAGACACAAGCGCCGGCCGCTTTATTTTAGGCGACACTTCTTTTACCGGTAAAATCGATGCATATTACGGAAACAGTTCTGCTTTAGCAGAAGGTACAGTTTCGTACGATGCAGTTACACAATCTCTTAATTTTTCGCTTTCAGAACTTTGGGTAGATTACACTTCATCTTTTTGGGGCTTAAGAATCGGGCGGCAAAAAACCGCTTGGGGCAAAGCCGACGGAATTGATATTACAAACGTAATTTGCCCAAGCGACACTTCAAGTTTTTCTGCAATAACAAGCGAAAGTTCAAAACTTGCAATTGATTCAGTTCGCCTTTCTTTTTCCGGCGAGCAGTTCACCGCCGACGCTTATTGGATTCCTTTTTTTACGCCAGCTTCTTTGCCATTGAGCGAAAAAAGCCCGCTTAAAGAATATGTTGTTCCTTCACAAGTTGATTCTTTTCCAGTTTCAATTGGCTCGATAAAAAAGCCTCAAACTGCAATCTGGAACGGCGAATATGGTTTAAAACTTTCCGGCTATTTTTCTGCGCTTGATGTTTCGCTTTACGGTTTTTATGGCTGGGACGATATTCCTTTGTTAGATTATACACTTGTGTTTGATAGTTCAACTTTATCCACAATTCCAACTGCAATTGAAATTTCAGGCGAATACCAACGCTTTGCAATGTTTGGTGCAGACGCTGCAATTCCAATCAGCGAAACTGTTCTTCGTGCAGAAGCGGCATTTTATCCACAGCGTCATTTTCAAAAATCAAGAAGCAATATAATAGAAGAAAATGCTATTTTGGGTGATGCCGAAACTTCTGTTCAGCGCAATGAACTTTCTGCTCTTGTTGGTTTAGACTGGCTTCCTTCAGAATGGACATTCACAGCTCAGTATTTTTGCGATGTAGTTTTTGGTGACTTAGAATCACTTGAACGCGAAAAAACTTATACTCACGGAGCAACACTTAATGTTTCAAAAAGTTTGCTCAATGAAACTCTCGAAGTAAGTTTGTTCGGTCTTGTAAACTTTAATGATTTAGACAGCTTTATTCGTCCGTCTGTAAGTTACAGCATTTCAGATCAGATTAGCGTTTCAACAGGAGCGTATATTTTTGTGCCAGGTCCAAGCCGCGACGGAGAATATGGAAAATACAAAGATTTAAGTACAATCTACTTAAAAGCAAAATTCAGTTTTTAATAGAACCGCAGCGCTTTTTAATACAAAAGCGCTGGAACTCTGCTTTAATTTTTAATTCATTTACGCTATATTTTGTGCAATGAAATACTCACTTGTTATTTTTGATATGGACGGAACAATCCTCAATACTTTAGATGATATGACGGATTCTCTTAACGAGATTTTAGCAAAATATAAGTTGCCGCTTCATACTGTTGAAGAAGTTCGCTTTATGGTTGGAAACGGCATTCCAAAATTGGTGGAACGTGCTTTACCAAATGGCTGCAACACACCTGATTTTGAAAAAATCCTTGCTGATTTTATTGCATATTATGCAAAACATTGTGCAATAAAAACTGCGCCTTATAATGGAATTGTAGATTGCATAAAAGCACTTCGCGCTTGCGGAATTAAAATTGCCGTAAACACAAACAAAGTTGAATCTGCTGCAGTTGAGCTTTGCAACGATTATTTTCCCGGACTTTTTGATGTAATTTCTGGAAGTCGACCTGGAATGCCACCAAAGCCTGCTCCAGACGGAATATATGAAATTTTGAATCGTGCAGAAATGGACGGAAAATCTGAAGGTCAGAAAGCTGTTTTTATTGGTGATTCAGATGTTGATATGCAAACCGGAATGAATGCCGGCCTGGACGTAATTGGCGTTGACTGGGGATTCCGCGGCAAAGAATTTTTGCAGGAACACGGTGCAAAAACAATTGTAATGACCGCCGCCGAGCTTACAGACTATCTTACCGCTTAATGACAAAGCATTTTTAATATGCTATATTCTCGACGTGTATTTTTTGCAAGCCCTGAAATTTTTGCGCACACCTTTCGTATGAAAGAATAATTAACATAAGGGGAACCGCACAATCGCGTTCCCGAGTAGGAAACAATGAAAAATATTAAATTGTCTCGTTTCTTTGCAGCGATAGCGTTCGCCGTAGTTTTATTGTTTGCTGGTTGTAAGCAAGCAGAAGAAGATTTTTATAATTTTGAAGTTCATCCATTAACGGAAAATGATGGCATTGTGGGCACTTGGTTAGATGACTACTTTGAATATAATCTTTATGAAACTTATGACTGCTGTTATAGCCCTAATATTGTAAAAACTGCCTCCTATGGTGAACATAAGGGAACAATATATATAAAAGAAGTAACAAAAGATTCTGGTTATATTTATTACGAATTTGATCACAATATTACAGGGTATGGAGATGCACCGGACCATGCTCCTTTTGAAGTGGAATCAACAGGAAAGTGGTGTGCAATTGCATATAAAGTTTTAACAGAGAATAGTGTAAAAATGTGTGATGCATTTAAGGATTACACTTTTGCCTCAACTAAAGATGAAGCTGTTGCTTTATATACAATTTCTAATGGATATTTTGCTGGTATTGATACCACTTTCACTAGAGTAAATAATAACTGAATCCTATAATTGCAAGGCGCGGAGCCACAAAGTACTGCATCACAAAACTTGCAACGAGAGAGAGTTCATATATTTTATATAACAAAGATTCTTGTAATCAATGTTTTTGGGGTATAAATGAAACATATATTGAAAACTCCTTTTTATTTATTTGTGGCAGTTTTATTTGGTGCGTTATTTTTTAATTCATGTGCAAATTTGCATGACGACATAAATGAACCTGCTTTAGAAGTAGAAAATAATGCAAGTATATCTGCGCAGGATTTGAGCGGAAGTGCATGGTTTGTTGGTAACTCCAGAATAGATTTTCCTTTGGTCGCTGAAACCTTGTATTTAAACTATCTTGAAGACGGATTGAATACAAAACGCTGGATTCGCCTTGCAGCAAAAAGTAATACAGTTTATGAGGCAGAAATTGTCTGGTCAGAAAATATCCGCGAAATTGGAAAAAAATCTGAAGTTCAAATAAATATAGATTCGTCAAAAAAACTTATAATCCAAAGTGATTTCCTAAACCTTTCCGGCCTTGAATCTTACAAAGGTGTCGAAGCAAGTTCTTTTGATGCTTCAAAAGTTCCAGCCCTTTCAGCTGATTATCTTAGTAATTTTAGCGGAACTTATACACTTGCTTCTACAAATTATACCCTTTCGCTTGGTGCAAAAATTAATCTTAGTAAAGATGTTTCGCATTATTGGAATGCAAATGTTCTTGGCACAACTTATGATTCTGAAACAAAAACTTACGATATTCTTCTTGCCCATTCATCTCAAAAAGATGCTTCCGGCTCAATTGATCCGGGAATAAATGGTGATGAACCTTTTATTACAAAGCAGGGGCTTTTTTGGTCTCATCTTACTCTTACAGCAAAGCCAGGTTCTCAATGGGAAATAAAATGGGCTTCTGAATGGAAAAGTTCGCCTTACGAAGCCTTAAATTCTGCCCTTGATATGCAGGATTCTTTTACCGGCCCTGCAACTTCAAAACTAAAGTACACATATAAGTTTTATTTTGGAAATTGTTCAAACGATTCTGATAACTGGTGTTTTGTAGAAAAAGGCGATTTAATTTATTCTGTAAGTTTTGAAACCGATTTGCCTTTAAACAAAAACTGGAAACAGATTTATGAAGAAAACGCAATTGCAGCAAAAGTAAAAGAACTTCTTCCAAAAGAGAAAATTACTGATTTTTGGTGGTACAGCACTAACCCAATTACAACAAACAAAGATTCTTACGTTTATAAATTGTACGATGAATTTGTTCCAAGTTTGACAGAATACGAGTTTTATCTTGCGTTGGCTGATAAACCAGCTCCACAAGCCATTTATACAAATCCTGGGATTTTTTACAATGAGTCTGACGGACTTCTTGTTATAGAAGATGATTGTCTAATTTGGAATTATAGAAAATATAATATTATTGATGGCGCTCAATGGTCTGAAGCTGGAAAGTCTACAACTGAGCCAAAGTTGCCGTTTCAGTATTGTTATTTAGTTTCTGACGGTGTTGATAATTTTTACTGTCTTGTTGAATATTATGTAAACAATGGTTTTTCGCATAATCATTTTAGAACGCCTAAAATAACAAGCGATACTGTTTGTTCAACAACAAAAGATTTTTCGTTATTTGATAACTATTTAAAGTCATTCACTAAGCAGGAAGAATTCCCAAAATTGTATTTTACTCGTTCGGCTTATTGGATTGGACAAGGTGCTGCTTATTCAGATGATGATAAAAAAGATGATAATTCAAACTTTTGTTATTTTATTGTAAATAATGAAGAAAATATAACTTGGGTTACCTATCCGCTTTTTGAAGATGAAGAATATGGCGAAGAATATAGACAACGCCAAGAGTATTCATTAAAAAAAGCTGATAATGGTTTATGGATTTTGGAAGATATGAATGTTGATTCTGAAGATTTTGAAACTTCTAATCTTGCTATGATGCCATATTGTGATGGGTTGGAATTGGTTTTTGATACTAATGAAATATTTGTAGATTACAAAGGCTATTTACAAATAAAAGAATGGTATACTAAAGTTGATTCTGAGCCACGCATTTTATATTAAGATTCTTTGTGGTAGGCGTTGCGGGTGGTGCAGATAAGTCAATAAATGTGCATATTAGCGAGCCCTTTTGCCTTTGCATCTGCGCCTGAGTTTTGCAATCAAGTAAAAAATCAAGTTTGCAAAACTCACTTTCCACGCCGTGACTTTTATTAATACAATGAAACGTCGTATTTTTATTCTTTTTCTTTCAATTCATATTTTTGCATTTCTCAGTTTTGCCGAAGAAGCAGAAATTGTTTTACCGAGTTTGACTACTTATGTGCCGGGCTCGGTGGAACAAAAGATTGTGATTACGAACGAAGAAATAAAAACGGCTCATTTTGAAAGTTTTGCGGAACTGGTGGAACGGTGCGGAATTCAAATGCTTTCGTACGGGGCTTTTGGTCTTGAATCTAAGCCGAGTATTCGCGGGTTTACAGATGAAACTGTGCGCGTTGTGATTGACGGTATTTGTGTGAATAATGCGCAGTATGGAACTTTTGATTTATCTTCTATTAATCTTGATTCTGTTGAAAAAATAGAAATTATTCGCGGCGGTTTTACAGAAGGCGTGGAAGACGAAGAAGCCGTTGGCGGCGTTATTTATATTTCTATGAAAAAAGCGCAGCCTGATAATTCGTTTAGTGCGGAAATCGCGGCAAAAACTTTTTTTAATTACGAGCAGCCGCTTGATTCTGTTTTTCAAAAACTTGCGTTTGCCGGCCAGTTTGGTGAAAATACTTTTATAAATTCTAGTGCCGCTTTTAATTATGCGAATAACCGTTTTTTGTATAAAGTTGATAAATTGAGTTCTTTGTGTGACGGTGCGTTTGGCGGCCTTGTAACTGCTGGCAAAGACGGCGATTTGTACTGGGGAAAAAAAGGCGTTTTCAGAAGTCAGGAAAATGCCTGTGTTGTAGACGGGCATTCTTCTACTTTTGTTACTCACTATTTTGGTGAAGGAAATTATTTTTCGATTGGCGATTTATTTTATGCCGGGCACAAAAATACTCCGGGCCAGGTTAATTCTAAAAACTTTGGGCTTTTGCGCGATTATAATAATAATCTTTCGTTTTCGCTTTGGAATCCGGCGGTTTTTGATTGTTTTAATTTAAAAAATAGTGTTTCGTGGCTTAGTAATTCGCGTTTTTATAAGAATGATTCTGCCAGCGAAAATAGCCGGCACTTTATCAATTCTATAAAATATACTGGCTCTGCTGATTTTAATTCGATTGCCGGTGGGCGCGTTTTTCAGACGGTTGGTCTTTCGGCGGATTTTACAACTCTTGATTCTACTAATGACGGAAAGCATTTGCAGTTTTCTGGCGTTATAAAAGAAACTTCTAAAATTGCTGCTGGCGGCGGCTGGACTTTTAGTTTTCCTTTGGCATTTAAATTTTCTGTAAATGATAATAAGTTAAATTTTGCTTTTGTTCCAAAAACTGGAGTTGCGTGGGAAAATGGCTTTTGGCGCTTTAGTGCGGACGTTTACCGTATGGTTCAATTTCCTAATATTGATGATTTATTTTGGGAAGGCGGCGGTTTTCATGGTAATTCAAATCTTCGCCCTGAATCTGGCTGGGGCGCTGATTTTGGTGTTGCGCTAAAAAATATACAGATTGGAAAAAAACGTGGCGGCTCATTTTTGAATTGTGGTTTTACAATTTTTTCTGATTATTATAAAGATAAAATCAGATGGGCAAATAATATTACTGAAAATCTTTCGAGCGCTTTTTATTTTGGTGTAGATTTTAATTTGAGCGCAGTTTTTTTTAATAAATTTTGGACTTTTGCAATAAACGGTGAGTATCTTTATAATCGCCTTTTGGGCAAAGAATCAAAATACACTTATGGAAAAAGAATTATGTGGACGCCGGATTTTGTGTGCAATTTTTCAACCGCTTTGAATTTTTCGCTTGCAAAAGTTTCGTTTAGTGCAACTTACACAGGGCGCCGCTATACAGACAATATGAATCTTTATTATTTGAATCCTTATGTGCTTATGAATCTTGCCGTTGAAGGCTCTGCGTTTGGCGGAAAGTTTGTGCCATATCTTAAAATTGATAATCTTTTAAATTGGCAGTATCAGTCGGTGGAAGGTTATGCTATGCCAGGAATTTCTCTTACCGTTGGCGGCCGTTATGTGCTAAAGTAAACTGCGTGTGCGGAGAAAAGTGGAGTGGCGAGTCTTTTGCATTTTTGCGCGCTTTTGAGATTTTTTGCTGCTTTGCTTTTTTTGTGATTTTTATATATAATACGTTTCTAAAAGTTGCCGTGCTGAGTATGCGCGGCAGTTTTGTTTTTTTATGGGCTCGAGAGCCCGTGAAAATATGGAGCGAAGCGGAATATTTTCATAATAAACCACCCGCTATGCGGGTGTGCGACAAATGCTTATAGCAAAAAAAACTTTCCTCCAAAGCGATACAATGAGATTGTTCAA
>JAGCVK010000049.1 GCA_017962415.1 Treponema sp.
CATATGGATATGTACCTGAATCGAGGTCAAGCATAGCACCCTGAGCACCTTCGAAAAGAATGTTGTCGTTGCGGAACTCATACATTTTTGCAGCGATATTTACGCGCATAGAAAGGAGCTTGTCTTTGAACTGTTCAAGGAATTTCTTGTCTGCATCGTCGAGGTCATTCCACTTTTCATCCCAGTCAAGGTCTGCAAGGCGGATACCGTCGCGTTCTGATTTCATAGAATAAGTTGTTCCGATTCCGCGTCCTGTTGTTCCGATAGGGCGCTTGCGAGCTGCGTCGCGAGCCTTATCCATTTCGCGGTAACCTGGAAGTGTAAGGTGAGCGCGGTCTGAAATGAATACGCGGCCTTCCCAGTTAATGCCATTATCTTTGAGCATCTGAAGTTCTTTAAAAAGTGCTTCAGGGTCAATTACCATTCCACTACCAAGGAAAACTGATTTTTCAGGGTAGAGGATTCCAGACGGAACCTGATGTAAAGCGTACTTTTTTCCATCTACTACAATTGTGTGACCTGGATTAGCGCCGCCCGCTAAACGAACAACGTATTTAGCATCCTGTGCAAGGTAGTCAACGATTTTTCCCTTGCCTTCATCGCCCCACTGGGCACCCATAACAACAACGTTCATAGGTATACTTCCTTCCGCAGAATCATCGCGGATTAAAGAGATTTTTTAGAACGTAATAACCACCGACGAATCATCTCGGCGATTTTTACTAAATCAATATATCACAAAACTTGGGTTGTGTCATTCGTATAAAAAAAGATTTTATGTCCGGCGGTTTGATTTGCGGTTTGACTTTGCTGGTGTGAGACGGGGAAGCGCCCCAAGCGTGGAGCCGCGCCGAAGGCGGCCAACGCAAGCGACCGAGCGAACGAAGTGAGCGAGGGAGTGCGTAGGCTGAGCGATTAGCGAACGGCGGAAGGCGTTTTGTACAAAAAATTTAGGGCTAAAATAAAGAAAAATATATTCCATATTGTTTGATTTTGTTGTATAATTCCCGATTAATATTTTTATAAAATTTTGATAGGAGAAACCACCAATGGCATACTTTTTTGAAGAACCGTCGCACACTTTTGATGAATATCTGTTGATTCCAGGATATACTGGACCGGATTGCATTCCTGCTAATGTCTCTTTGCAGACACCTGTTGTTCGTTACAACAAGAAGGCTGGCGAAAAGTGTCCGCTTACTATGAATATTCCGATGACTTCGGCTGTTATGCAGTCTGTTTCAGACGATAAACTTGCGGTTGCGCTTGCCAAGGAAGGTGGTATTTCCTTTATTTTTGGTTCACAGACTATTGAAAATCAGGCTGCTATGGTTGCCCGTGTAAAAGCTTATAAGGCTGGTTTTGTTTCTTCTGATACTAATATTCGCCCTGATCAAAGCCTTACTGAGCTTGTTGCTGCCATTGAAAAATCAGGCCATTCAACTGTTGCTGTTACTGAAGACGGAACTTCTAACGGAAAACTTGTTGGTATTATTACAGACCGCGACTTCCGCATTTCTCATTGTGCTGCTGATGCTAAAGTAAAAGATTATATGACTCCGCTTAGTTCTCTTGTAATGGCTCAGGAAGGCATTACTTTGGAAGAAGCAAATGATATTATCTGGCAGAAAAAGGTAAATCAGCTTCCTGTTGTTGATAAAAACGGCCGCCTTTTGAGTTTTGTATTCCGCAAGGACGCTGCAAGCCACGAAGAACACCCAAATGAACTTTTGGATTCTCAGAAACGCTATATTGTAGGTGCCGGTATTAATACCCGCGATTATATGGAACGAGTGCCTGCTTTGCTTGAAGCTGGTGTTGATGTAATGACTTTGGATTCTTCTGAAGGATTTACTGAATGGCAGCGACGTGCTTTGCAGGATATTCACGCTAAATGGCCTAACGCAAAAGTTGGAGCTGGAAACGTTGTTGATGCAGACGGTTTTAACTTTCTTGCAGAAGCTGGTGCTGATTTTATTAAAATTGGTATTGGCGGCGGTTCTATTTGTATTACCCGCGAGCAAAAAGGTATTGGACGCGGTCAGGCAACTGCAACTATTGAAGTTGCTAAGGCACGCGACGCTTACTACGAAAAAACTGGTATTTATATTCCAATTTGTTCAGACGGTGGTATTGTACACGATCATCATGTAACTTTGGCTTTGGCTATGGGTGCTGATTTTGTAATGCTTGGCCGCTATTTTGCACGTTTTGATGAATCTCCAACTAACAAGTTGATTGTAAACGGCTCTTATGTAAAAGAGTATTGGGGTGAAGGAAGTAACCGCGCCCGCAACTGGCAGCGCTACGACCTTGGCGGAAAGAAAGGTATGGCATTTGAAGAAGGTGTAGACTCTTACGTTCCTTATGCAGGAAGCCTTCACGACAATGTAAACACAACCACAAGCAAAGTTATTCACACAATGTGTAACTGTGGTGTTCTTACAATTCCAGAACTTCAGAAAAATGCAAAAATCACACTGCTGTCGCCAGCTTCGATTCGCGAAGGTTCAGCACACGATGTTATTGTAAAAAATAGCATTAAGGCTAATTAAGTTTAATAGGGGCGTTTAGCCCCTTTTTTTATCTAAAAAATCTGTAACGTTCTTAATAGTTCAATGTTCTTGATTTTATTAGGTAAAAAATAATTGTTTTTTTGCCATTGTCAGGATTTTGTAATTAATTTATGATAAGAACTCAAGAACTCAAGAACTCAAGAAGCTAATTCTGTTTTTATTGTTTAGAAATTAAGAGACACACTTATTATTCGTAAAGAATAATGGCGTGTCTTTTTTTTAAGCACTTTTTGCGAAGCAAAAATGTGCCAATCAAAAAATGACGTGTACGGCATTTTTTTGATTATATTTTTATATAAAGGAGTTTTTTTTATGAAAAAAACAAAATGGATTGCTGCAGCGGCAATTATGGCAATGCTTGCAGCATTTGCTGGCTGTTCGGGTACAGTTGGAAATGATGATGTTGTTCAAAATGAGAATAATACTCAGAATGAAAGCAACAATGATAATGTAAATCCTGCTGATTCAAATGATAATGGTGAAAATTCTGGTGATGTCCCAGAAGAAGATGTTGTTTCTATTATACCAGCTCTTTCTGCTATGAAAATTGATGGAGTTGACTTAGAAAAAACTGGCGAAATTCAGGTTATGGATCGAGAAGTAACAATAAATGGAGCCACGAATACAAATAATGATGAAGGTGTGTTTATTGAATATCGTATAGTTAAACTAAGCCCGTTTATTATGGGAAAATATGAAGTTACACAGGAATTGTATACTACTGTAATGGCTAATCAAAAGGTTATAATAAATGGCGTTGAAAAAACTCTTAATGCAAAACCTTTTGTTTGTATAGAAGAAGGAACTTATCCACTTGTAAGCGGTGAAACACAAAAACTTAGAGCGGCAGAAGGAATGTCTTGGTTTGATGCAGTATATTTTTGCAATGCTCTTACTGAAAAAACAATGAGTGCTTCTGACAAAGCATATGATATTACTGTTACAAATGTCAATGCTAATGGAAATATTACGTCTGCAACAGTAAGTTTGGTGGAAGGAGCAAAAGGTTATCGTCTTCCAACAGAAGCAGAGTGGGAATTTGCAGCACGTGGTGGAGATCAATCAAAAGCAGACTGGAATTACACATTTAGCGGAGCTGATAGTGCAAAAGATGGAAAGTATTTTGCAGATGCAAATTATGGACTTGATGCAGTAGGCTGGTATATTTATAACATACAAAATGGTGGTAAAACAAATGCTAGTAAATCAGCCATAGCTGGAAAAACTGGTTTTGGAACACACGAAGTTGGATTAAAAGCTGCTAACAGACTTGGACTTTATGATATGAGTGGAAATGTACGAGAGCTGTGTTATGATTGTTATGGTAATATGTTTAGCGGCGGCGTTACAACAGGAACTGAGATAAACCCTAAAGGGGAGGAAAATGCTTCTTTTTGTGTTATTCGTGGTGGTTGCTGGGACGAAACTGCTTTTTATAGTACAGTTTGTGTTTGGGAACGCAATTTTAAGGGTGAATACTATCGCAACATTGGCTTCCGCGTTGTTCGCTCAGCAGAATAATATTTTTTATGCGTGAGGGATTGTAGCCACGGAGCAGCCGAAGGTTGCGAACGGCCACCGCAGCCAGCGGCGCGAAGCGCCGCTGGCGAGGAGGCTGAAGCGTTAGCGCAATGGCGAAAAGCCCGACCTGGCGGCGCCGAAGGCGCCGGCAGGGCACGCCCTTATCTTTCAAAACTCTGCTGATTCTGCTATAATTGTTTTATATGAAAGACGAAATGATTGTAATTCGCGGGGCGAGAGAGCATAATTTAAAAAATATTGATGTTACATTTCCGCGTAATAAGCTGGTTGTGATTTCGGGGCTTTCGGGCTCTGGAAAAAGTTCGCTTGCTTTTGATACTCTGTTTGCGGAAGGCCAGCGCCGCTATATGGAAAGTCTTTCGAGTTATGCGCGGCAGTTTCTTGGCCGTATGGATAAGCCTGATGTTGATTTGATTGAAGGGTTGAGTCCGGCTATTTCTATTGAACAAAAATCTACTAATAAAAATCCGCGTTCTACTGTGGGAACTATCACAGAAATTTACGACTTTTACCGCCTGCTTTATGCCCGCTGTGGTCATGCGCATTGTCCTGAATGTGGACGCGAAATTCGCGAGCAGTCTGTTGATCAGATTATTGATACTGTAATGTCGTGGGAAAACGGCACTAAAATGCAGATTCTTGCTCCTGTTATTCGTGGCAAAAAGGGTGAACATCAGAAAATTATTGATGATGCTAAGGCTTCTGGTTTTGTGCGTGCGCGAATTGACGGTGTTATGGCTGAACTTGATGACGCTATTAAACTCGATAAGCAGAAAAAGCATACTATTGAAATTGTTGTTGACCGTATTATTAAAAGCGACGATGTTAGAAGCCGCCTTGCTGATTCTATTGAAATTGCTTTGAAAAACGCAAACGGCATTGTTATTGTAACTCGCCGCGTTGGCGACAAAGACGAAGAGGTTTTTTTTAGTCAAAAAAATGCCTGCCCGGATTGTGGTATTTCTATTCCGGATTTGCAGCCGCGCCTTTTTTCTTTTAATAATCCGTTTGGTGCCTGCCCTGAATGTACCGGGCTTGGCGAAAAAATGGAATGGGATTTTAATAAGATTTTGCCAGACCGTTCTTTGAGTTTTAATGAGCGTGCTTTTCCTTTTTTTAATCCGGATAGTGAATGGAATCATTCTATGTTTCAGGCTGTAGCCGAAGCTGCGGGTTTTTCTTTGGATACTCCGATTAGCCGCCTTTCTGCCCAGCAGTTTGATTTTTTGTGGTCTGGTGATTCTGAAAAAAAGATTCATTGGGTTTACAAAAAGCAAAGCGGTGAGGGCTTTAGCGAATATAACCGCGTTTGGCCTGGTGTATTAAACGAAATGAAGCGCCGTTATGCCGAAGCTTGGGGCGATTCTATGCGCTCTAATATAGAAGAAAAGTTTATGAAGGTTGGGCATTGTTCGTGTTGTAATGGGCAGCGCCTTCGTAAAGAGGCTCTTGGTGTTACTGTTGGCGGCAAAAATATTTGGGAACTTTGCTGTCTTTCTGTTGCTGATTCTATTGAATTTTTTGATAATCTTGAACTTTCTGAAAATGAACAGAAAATTGCTGTTCAAATTTTAAAAGAAATTCGTGCGCGCCTTCGCTTTTTGCGTGATGTTGGCCTTGATTATCTTACTATGGAGCGCGCCGCAGAAACTTTAAGCGGCGGCGAAGCACAGCGTATCCGCCTTGCAACACAAATCGGCTCAGCCCTCTGCGGCGTTATGTACATTTTAGACGAACCAAGTATTGGCTTACACCAGCGCGACAATCAGCGCTTGATTGATACACTTTTGAGTCTTCGCGATAACGGAAACTCTGTTATTGTTGTTGAGCACGACGAGCAGACACTCCGCACAGCCGACTATCTTATAGACATTGGTCCTGGCGCTGGTGTAAATGGCGGCCGTGTTGTTGCTGCGGGAACTCCTGCAGAAGTTGCGGCTGTAAAAGAAAGTCTTACCGGCCAATATCTTGCTGGAACTCTTAAAATGGACGTGCCAACCGAGCGCCGACAAGGAAACGGAAACTTTATCAAAGTAAACGGAGTTACAGAGCATAATCTTAAAAATGTAAGTATTCAGATTCCACTTGGAACTTTTACTTGTATTACAGGGGTTTCCGGAAGCGGAAAATCTACGCTTTTGAGCGATGTTCTTTATCCGGCTCTTAGCAACCGCATTATGCGCACAAACTATGATGTTGGTGAATGCGAAAGTATTGAAGGCGAAAAGTTTATTGATAAGGTAATCAATATTGATCAAAGTCCGATTGGTCGTTCTCCGCGTTCAAATCCTGCAACTTATATTGGTGTTTTTGATGCAATTCGCGATTTGTTTGCGAGCCTTCCGGAAAGTAAAGCGCGCGGTTATTTAAAAGGCCGATTCAGCTTTAATGTAAAAGGCGGTCGCTGCGAAGCGTGTCAGGGTGCTGGTGAAAATGTAATCGAAATGAATTTTTTGCCGGACGTTTATGTTCAATGCGAAGTTTGCGGCGGAAAGCGTTTTAATAAAGAAACTCTCGAAGTTACATACAAAGGAAAATCTATAAATGATGTTCTTAATATGAGCATAGACGAAGCCTGCGACTTTTTTGCAAGCATTCCGCATATTGCCCGCAAACTTGAAACTATGAAATCTGTTGGTTTGGGCTATATTCAGCTTGGTCAAAATGCTTTGACTTTAAGTGGCGGCGAAGCGCAGCGTGTAAAACTTGCAAATGAGCTTGCCCGCGTTTCTACCGGAAAAACTCTTTATATTATGGACGAGCCTACAACTGGTCTTCATTTTGCAGATGTAAAACAGCTGATGACTGTAATTCAGCGGCTTGTTGATCAGGGAAATACGGTTGTTATGATTGAGCATAATCTTGATGTAATTTGCCAGGCTGATTATATAATTGATCTTGGCCCTGAAGGC
Organism: Treponema sp.; assembly: GCA_017962415.1. Lineage (GTDB taxonomy): Bacteria > Spirochaetota > Spirochaetia > Treponematales > Treponemataceae > Treponema_D. Next base: position 7,031 of record JAGCVK010000049.1, read on the forward strand.
GGCTTTCGTGGCGGAAACATTGTTGCAACGGGCACGCCGGAACAGGTTGCAAAGGTTGATCAAAGTTATACCGGCCAGTTTATTAAACAGCAGCTGGGGTTATAAAAAGTAAAATATAGTTTTTGGAAATCCAAAAATCAGGAATCAGGTTTGATAATGACAAAACGTTTGGTTTTTGCGACATTTTTTGTTTTTCTCTTTAGTTTTGCAGTTTTTTCTCAAAATGATGATTCTGGAAAGAAAACTGAAACTACAATAATCACAATTAATAATGCGCGCCAAACTTCGTACAAAAAAGCCGAAGATTCTGGAAACGATACAATTGTGTTGGAAGGCTCGGTTTCGCTTTCGGTGGAAAAGGGCAGTTCAAAAAATGAAATTAGAGCCGACAAAGTAACTTACGACCGCCAAACAGAAATGCTTTACGCCGAAGGCAATATCGAAATCATAATGAAAGGCGGCTCTTCTGGTGAAAATACCGCTTCGGCTTCTTCTTTAATGTTAAATACAAGCACGCTTGAAGGAGTTTTTGACGGCGGAAGAATTGTGCAAACTCAAAGCGATGCGCTGAATCTTCCTTCGGGTTCAACTCTTATTGTTTTTTCTGAGATTTTTGCAAAGGGAAATGAAAACGTTATAACTTTTAAAAATTCAAGTCTTACGTTTTGTGATGAAGATCCGCCGCACTGGCATATTGATGCAACGCGAACCTGGCTTTTGCCTGGCGGTGAGTTTGCTTTTTTTAATGCGCTGCTTTATGTTGGTGTTGTGCCGGTTTTGTATTTTCCGGCTTTTTATTATCCAAAAGATGAATTGATTTTTAATCCTGTTTTTGGATATGCAAAGCGCGAAGGTTTTTATGTTCAAACTACAACTTATCTTTGGGGAAGAAAGCCGCTTGCAACCGACAATGTTTCAAATTCATCAGATTCAAAGGACAGTTCTTCCGCTGAATCTTTAAGGGCGGTTTATAATTTTGTAAAATCTTCGAGCTTAAAAGAGCAGGTGCGCGAAGGCCTTGTACTTCATAATCTTGATGAAGATTTTACCGGAAGCACTTCGCAATATGTAAAAGTTTTGGCCGACTGGTATTCAAATATCGGGTTTATGCTTGGCGTAGACGGAAAAATTCAGCCTTCGAGCGAGTATATTTCGCATTTGAATTTTAATTTTATGCTTGGTTTTTCAAATACGGTTTTTAAGCAATCTGTCCAGTATTTTCCATATTCTTCTAATGGAAAAAAATATAATGATGAATCTGTTTTTCTTGGAATGAAATTGCCGTTTCGTTATGGTGCTTCAATTGATTTTGAACTTTCCAAGCCGTTTAAGCTGAATGTTCAGCTTCCAATTTATTCAGATCCTTATTTTGAAAATGATTTTAAAAACAATCGAACTGAAACAATGGACTGGATTTCTTATTTTCTTGACAGTTCAAAAAATGCAGGAAAAGATCCGGTAGAAAGCGAAACTTCCGAATTAAACTGGAAGATTTCTTCTTCGTATTCGCCGCCGCTTCCGGCTGTTGTAAATCCTTATATAAGTTCGCTTTCGTTAAATTTGGATAGTGATGTTCGCTTTTCAAAGAAAAATACAACTTCGTTTGAGTATGATGATGCTGAATGGAAAAAAAATACGCCAATGCGGAAATTTTATTATCCGTCTTCTGTAACTCCGCTAAAAACTGTAGTTTCAGTTAACGGAACAATTTTTGCGTGGCCGCCAACTTCAAAAGCTTCAAAAACTCCTTCGTATATAATTACAATGAATAAGCCAGATGAACTTAAAACGCAAAAGGAGCTTGAAGAAAATAATAAATCAGACGAACAGGAAAATCAAAAAAAATCAGAAACAGCTAAAACTGAAGATTCGGACGAAAAGGCTTTTGATTATCTGAATCCGGAACTTGATTTTGCAGTTCAAAAAGAAAATGTTTATGATTCGTTTAAGTACAGCCTTAAATATGATGTAAAATTTAAGTCTACTTCGCAGCTGGATTATTCTTCTTCAAATCTGACAAAATCAGAAGATTTTGACTGGAGCAATATCCGCTCGTCTATGTATAACATCAATTTGCCAATAAGATTAACCAGCGACTTAAATTATGGTGAATCATTTTTTACACTTAGAAATGCAATTAGTTTTACGCCGGTTTTTCAGGAACATACTTATATTTCAACCGATACAGAAAATGGCGGCTACAACGAGAATAGCAAAAACAATCTTATTTGTGATGATTATAAAGCCGAAAAACGCGACCTTACAAATGAAAATACAATTACTTTAAAACCTTTTGTTTGTTTTCCATTTTTTTCAGATACTTCAATAAAGTGGGATTTAAATACCAATTTGTATCAAAGAAAATTTACAGGAACTGCTGATGAAGTAAAATGGGAAAACAATTTTATTGATTTGACCGATGAAAATACAATTACACGAAATGAATTGGCTTTTAAGTTTGCGCTTAAAGAAATGGACAATAAATTTTCACAGTCGCTGACTTTTTCTGCAATAATGCCGCCGATTTTAAGAAAATATTCAGTAATGCTTAATCTTGAATTTCCTTTTGTAAAGGCTGGAATTGGAACCGGTTTTAAGGAAGTTCGGGTTAATAGCAATGAAAAGGAATTGAAAAATAAAGACGCACAAAAAGAATGGCAAAAAGATTTATTGACGCAGAATTTAAGCATAAGTTTGTTTGATTCAAAGTTGTCGCTTTCGGAAAATTATTCTTATGATTTAGAAAATAATCATTCTTCTTCTTTGTCGCTTTCGGCTGCGGCTTTTGGAATGCACTTGAATTATAATATGTCTTATGTAAAAGGCTATGATTTTGATAAAGTTAACGGCTGGTCGCAGCGAACTAACGAAGAATTTCTTCCTACAAGACTTTCGTTTAGTTATGAACTTCCGCAAAAAACTTATTTCAGATGGTTTAATAGAATTACAGTTGCGCCAACACTTAGCACAAGCATAGAAGCAAATCTTTTAAAAGCAACAGACAGTTATTTTTTGTTTAATCCGGGCTTAAAGTTTAAAATTAACGAACTTTTTGATATTTCGTTTTCTGCAACAATAAAGAATTCAATTATTTACTGGTACTTTCATAATCAGGAAAATGATTATTATAGCGATTGGGGCGGATTTCCGGGAAATATTGCAAAAGATCTTATAGATTCTTTTAGATTTGATAATGAAGAATTACGAAAAGGCTCTGGCTTTAAGTTAAAAGCGCTTAAACTTGATATTTCACACGATTTGCATGACTGGAAATTTAATATGTCGTTGAAAATTGAACCGCGAATCATTAGCGATAGCAATAATAAACGAACAGATTATACGCCGTACATTACAATCGGAATCGTTTGGAATCCAATGGAAAGTATGAAAACTACTATTATAGATGATTACGGAGAATGGAAGTTAGAATAAGCCTGCAATCGAAAAGCCGTTAAAATCTGGCGTGCAACAATGGGCCAGTTTAGGCTTATCAAAAAAAATGGCTCAGAGAACAGACTGTGCGAGCCGACTTATTTATGATTGACAATATTCTTTTCATAAATAATAATATTATAAGAGGTTTTTTTGAACGAATATACAATTGTAGTTCCGGACAATGACGTGCTTTCTTGTGTATGCGGAACCAACGATAAAAATTTACAGCTCATTGAAGAACATCTTGGCGTGCCTGTTTTTTCTCGTGGAAATGAACTGTCGGTTGAAAATGCCGCTCCAGAAATTTGTCAGAAATTTCAGTTTATAGTAGACAGAATCGTAGACGAATTTCAGGCTGGTGGAAAAAACAGCGACGACATTATTCTTACAGTGCTTAATACAAAGAAAAAAGTTGATGCCGAAGAAATGGTAATTATGATTCCTGGTGCAATTCGCAGAGTTTATCCGCGTACACAAGGCCAGGCAGAATATGTAAATCTTCTTCAAACTCGCGATATGGTGTTTTGTACTGGTTCTGCCGGAAGCGGAAAGACTTATCTTGCAGTTGCCGAAGCCCTGCGCGAAATCCTGAATCATAAAAAAAATAAGCTCATAATTACCCGCCCTGTTGTAGAAGCCGGTGAAAGTCTTGGTTTTTTGCCAGGCGCTTTAGAAGATAAAATCGACCCGTATTTGCGTCCTTTGCGCGACGCAATGGAATCAATTTTGCCGGCAGAATCAGTTAAGCGGCTATTTGAAGCGGGCATTGTAGAAGTTGCGCCTCTTGCTTATATGCGCGGCCGCACTTTAAATAATGCTGTTGTGATTCTCGATGAAGCTCAAAATACAACTTGCGCGCAAATGAAAATGTTTTTAACACGAATGGGTGAAAATTCAAAAGTGTTTGTAACTGGCGATCCTTCGCAAATAGATTTGCCTAAAAAAATAACTTCTGGGCTTATGCATTCAATCAATATATTAAATAAAATAGAAGAAATCGGATTTATGGAACTTACAGCCGAAGATGTTGTAAGAAATAATCTGGTTCGTAAAATTGTAAAGGCGTATGAAAATGAAAGTGAATAATTCAAAAAGGGTGATTAGTCATTCAAATATTACAAATTCGGTAATGTCAACTGCGGCTCAATATATCAGAGCAAATATTCCGTTTTTGATTTTGTTTTTTGCAGGGCTTCTTGCTGTTTCTGTATTAAATTTTATGAAAGTTAGCACTGCTCAAACAATCGCAAATTTTTCTATAAGTGATTTTGAAATTGGCCAGATTGCAGACCGTACAATTGTCGCAGACAGAACTCTTTCGCCAGACAATATTGATCCTGTTGCAGTTAGAAAGGGTGAAAAAATCATAAAAAAAGGCTTTCCAATTACAGAAGAAGGCCTTGCTAAACTTAAAAAAATGTCGGCATCTCCGCTTTATATTGATTACCGGGCTTTTGCAAACAGCGAGCTTTATCTGCTTTTGCTTTCTATAATGTGGTATCTTTTGTTTACGTTTATTTCTGTAAACAGAAAACTGCCGTTTAAAGAGCCTCTTCTTCAGGTGATTTTCTTTCTGACAGTTTATGCGGTTACTGCGTTCTGTGGAAAGCTTACTTTGTTTTCAAGCGCGTATAGTATTTGTATCGTTATTCCGTCTTCGCTGTTTATAATGATAGTGACTATTCTTTACGGAAACCTTTCTGCTTTGCTGCTTTCTATTGTAATGTCAATGGGCGTTTTGTGTGCAACCGGCTGGCAGATTCCAACTTTTTTGTTTACTCTTGCTTCTTCTCTTACTGCAGCAGCAATTGTCCGCAAAATTGAACGCCGCTTAGACCTTGTTTTTGCCGGCCTTATGATTGCGGTTTTCAATATTGTTTATATTCTTTTGTTTTCTGTAATTCATAATGAAACTTTTAATGAAGTTCCAAAACTTATGATTGGTCTTGCAATTAACGGTTTTATTTCGGGCATTTTGACTTTGGGATTTTTGACTCCGCTTGAAATTATGTTAAATACGGCTTCTGTTTTTCGTCTTATGGATTTGAGCGATACAAATACTCCGATTTTTAAGCAAATGCAGATTCAGGCAAATGGAACTTATAATCATTCTATGATGGTTGCTCAGCTTGCAGAAGCTGGTTGTCGTGATATTGGTGCAAATGCGCTTTTGGCTCGCGTTGGTGCTTATTATCATGATATTGGAAAAATGGATCAAAGTGAGTATTTTGTAGAAAATCAGGTTAATGGAATGGAAAATAAGCATGATGACTTAAATCCAAGCCTTTCTGCCTCTGTAATTAAAAGTCACGTTCGCAAAGGTGTTGAAAAAGCTCATCAGCTGCATCTTCCACACGCTGTAATTGATATTATTGCCGAACATCACGGAAACAGCATAATTACTTATTTTTATAATCTTGCAAAAGAAAAAGATGATTCAGTTGAGCCTGATGATTTCCGTTATCCAGGACTTCCGCCGACAACTAAAGAATCGGCTGTTGTAATGCTTGCCGATACAATCGAAGCTGCATGTCATACTCTTGATAATCCAACTTCTTCGCGCCTCGACAAATTTATTATGATGCTTATTAATCAGAAAGTTGAAAATAAACAGCTCGATAATTGTGATTTGACTTTCCGCGATATTTCTAAAATAAAAGCGGCTTTTGTAAATCTTCTTACAGGTTATTATCACAATAGAATTAAGTATCAGAATCAGCAGGATCCAGATGATGCTTCGGCTCAGCCAACAGTTTCTGAAATTATAACAGAAAAGGTTAGCGAAGAAAAACCGAAAACTACAAAAACAGCAAAATCAACTTCTGCAAAAAAAGAAAAAAGTACAAAATCAACTAAGGAAAAAAAATGAACAGAATATATGTAGCTATGCACGATGGCGTAAACGAACCTGAGTGGTTTAATAATGTAGAGCCATTTATCAATAAGGCAATGAAAATTCTCAAATTTGACGGCCAGGAAATTTCAATGCTTTTATGCGATGACGTTTATATGAAAGAGTTAAACAGCGCTTATCGCGGAATCGACAGCACAACAGATGTTCTTTCTTTTGAAAATGATGAAGAATACGAAGATGATGAAGGCAAATGGAAATGTGTTGGCGATATTGTAATTAGCCTTGATACTTTGCCTGTAAATGCCGATTATTTTGAAGAAGACAGAAACAGCGAACTTAAGCGGCTCATAGTTCACGGGCTTTTACACTTAAACGGAATGGATCACGGTGAAGAACATATTGAAAAAGGCGTTGAGCCGGTTTGCGAAATGCTTGTTCTTCAGGAAAAAGTTTTAAATCAATTAAAGGATGAAAAAATAATATAATGATATTTTTTAAAAAGAAAAAAACTGCGGCTGAAGAAGCTGAAAGTATACAGCAGGAAATTCTAAACGAAGAAAAAAAAGATATGATTCAGGGCGTAGAAGACCTTTCAAAAACTTCTGTAAAAGAAGTTATGATTCCCCGAATTGATGTTGATTTTATTTCGAGCGATACTCCGCAAGACGAACTTTTTACTAAAATTGTTGCAAGCGGACATTCTCGCTTTCCACTTTATACAGATTCAATTGATAATGTAATTGGCGTGCTTTATGTAAAAGATATTATAAAATGCCTTGCCGAAAAAAAAGAAATCAATCTTACAAAAATGGCTCGAAAGGCTTATTTTGTTCCTGAAAGTAAGCGAATTGATTCATTGTTGCGCGAATTTCGGCGACATCATCTTCATATTGCAATTGCAATTGATGAATACGGCGGAGTTTCTGGAATTGTTACAATGGAAGATATTATCGAAGAAATTGTCGGCGATATTCAAGACGAGTTTGACAAAGAGCAGGAAGATATTCTAAAAGTGAACGATAATGTCTGGCTTTGTGATGCGCGCGTTAATCTTGATGATTTGAATGAAACGCTGGAATCGCAATTCCCGAATGAAGATTTTGATTCTCTTGGCGGTTTTGTATTTGATTTATTTGGCAAAGTTCCTGTAAAATATGAAAAGGTGAGCTGGAATGAGTACGATTTTATTGTTCAGGATATGGAAGGTCACCGAATCAATATGGTAAAAATAATTAAAAATATTGAAAACGGAAAAGATGATGAATAAAATTTTCAAGCGGACAATTTTTTCACTAATTTTTATTTCCTCGCTTACAGTTTTTGCCGGCGCGGAATCTAAAAATATCCTCAAAACTTATAATGAGGCTGTTGAACTTCAAAACGAAGAAAACTGGTATACAGCTTCGCAGTATTTTATTGAGGTTGTGAATAATAATCCGGCTTTTAGCGAAGCCTGGTTTCGGCTTGCAGATTGTTCGTATCATCTTGGTGAATTTGATTTAGCGTTTCAGTATCTCGAAAGTGCTGAAAAATACGAAAAAAATAAGCCTGAAATTATTAATTTAAAAGGCTTGATTTTGCTTGCGCTTGGCAAAACAACTCAGGCGCGAAATCTTTTTAATGAAGTGTTAAAAAAATATCCAAATGATATTGATGCACATTTTGGACTTGCAGAAATTGAACTTTATGACGGAAAATTTTCCGGTGCAGAAAATCAATATATTGAAGCTTTAAAACGACAGAATATAAACAGAAAGGCTTTGCTTTCTTTGGCTTTAGTTTGTGCCGAAACAAAACGCTACAGTCAGTCGGAAAAATATTTGCGCCAGGCAATGCTTTATTATTCAGGCGAGCCTGAAGTTCACTATCTTGCAGCTATTATTTATACAATGAAAGGCGATTATGCCGATGCAGAAAAACATGCCAGAATTGCAGTTGAAATTCGCGGCGGTTATGAGCAGGCTTACGAGCTTTTAGCGCAAATCATTTATCTTCAGCATCGTTATAGCGAAGTAGTTGATTTATCAGATTTTATAATCAGCAGAAACAGAAATAATAATACAGCCTGGTATTTAAAAGGAATTGCGTTTTTTAAACTTGGCAATATGGAAGAAGCGCTTACCGCGTGGAACACCGGACTTTCTGTAAGTCCTCAAGACGAACTTATGCGAATGCAGCTTGAGCTTTCTGTAAAATCTTATCTTGATTTAAATGATTCTTCGAGAAAAAATCTTGCAAATTATCATTTGAATAATGCCCGCCAATATGAAAGCCGCTATGACAAAGCTGGAAGCACTTATGAATATCAGCGTGCTCTTATGCTTGACCCGTCGAATGCAGCTGCCCGCCTAGCTTATGCAGAAATTCTTGATTTAAATGGAATGCATGAACTTTATCTCGAGCAGTTAAAGTTTGTAAAAAATAATTCAGAAAAAAATCTTCCAACTGCGATAACAGATAAAATTGAAGCTTATGAATCGCTTTTGAATGATACACTTGCAAAAAAATGGAACGTTGACGCTTTTTATCTCGATAAAACAAGATGGAATATTGCCATTTTTTATACAGAAAGTAATTCAACTTTTAATCATGCAGATTCAGACAGACTTACAGCTCTTGCCTGTGGCGATATTTTTTCTGGTGTTGCAATTACTTCTGTAAAAACTCAAGTTACGCCGGTTTCTGGTTATGGTGAAGCATTTAAAAATGCCCGCGCTAATAATTTTGATTATTTTATTATGGTAAATCTTAGCGAGGGTGATGATGATGTGAGCCTTAGCAGTACAATGTATTGCGGTAGAACAGGAACGCAAACTTTCAGCGAAAAATATTATGCAACTGGAAATAATAGATATTCAACAGTACTTCGCCGTTTTAGAAATTCTGTGCTTGAAAAACTTACCGTTCGCGGAAAAATCCTGCAAAGAAACGGAAAATCAGTTCTTATAGATTTAGGCCGCTCTGAAAATATTATAAAAGACGCACAGTTTAAAATTGTAAAAAAAGGTGCGGTAAAAACGGCCGATTCTGGAATAGGGCTGTTTTTCCGAGATGAAGATGTTGTTGGTAATCTTGTTGTTAGTGATGCTGGAGAAGAAGTTTCGGAAGCAGTAATTACAAGTCACGGTTTTTATGACAGAATTAATGAAGATGACGAGCTTATTCTAGTGAGTATGCCTTCACAAAAAGCTGAAACTGGAATTGATACAGTTCCAAATGCAGATGAAAAAGGAAATCCTGTTGTAAAAAATACTGTAAAAGGTGACGAGCTTGTTGCAGAAATAAAAAAATCAGTTGAAAAACCGGCTATCATCGATTTGTTGAGAAAAATAAGATAATTTTTGCTGCTTTCTTTAAGTTTTATAATCTGTCTAAAGAATCTTCCAGCCATTTTTTTGATAAAGTTGGATAGATTTGTTGAACGCGTACAAAACTTTTTACAGCTTCATCATAATCAAAATTAAAATATTGTGCTTCGCCAAGATAAAAATAGGCGCGGTTTCTTGTTTGCTCGTTGATGTTTGTTCCTACAAGCTGCTTAATTTTGTCGATTGTTTCTGCATATTTTCTTGTGACAAATGAAGTTTTTAAGATTTCAAAAAGAAGATAATCGTCTCCACCGTCTGGCGAAACCTGATCTTCTTCAAAAATATACGGCGTGAGAAGTGGAGTTTTTGAAACTTTAGATGAACCTTTTGTAAGTGCAGAAACATCGGAAGCGGCTTTATTTGAAACTAAAGGCTCCGCATTAATTCCTTCGAGTATGCCAAGAGTTGGAAGCGGCGTTCTTCTAAGAGTTCCGTCGGGGTAAGTAATTTCCGGCTCAGCTTTTTTAGAATTATCTGAAGATGATTTTTTTGCAATCAGATGAACGCCGGTAACTGTTGTATTGAACGAACGAAGAATAACATCATAAGTTCCAGTTGTAGTCCTTGAAATTACCGTGTAATAATAATCGCTTAAATCTTCGAGAGTATCAGTGTACGAGACCCGGTCCGCTTCGAGTTCGGCAATCGGGTCGAGGTCTTTAATCTGCTCGTACGAAGTAACCTGCTTTGAGGTTCTGTACAAATAAAGCGCCAGAATTTCAGGTTCAGTATTCTGAGGAACTTTCCAGCTAATAATCATTTTAGTTCCATTGCCCGGCCGGGCCTGAATATCGTGTACTAAAGGCCGCTCGGCAAACAAAAAAGCTGAGGAAAAAATCAAAAAAACTGCGCAAAATATTTTCTTCATATTAATTAATAATATAGTTAGAATTGCAGAAAATCAAGTTTGCTGATATTCTAAGCGTATGTTAGAAGAATTAAAATTACCAATCGAAGAGTTGAGAGAAGAAATTATGAATGTTTGGGGGCGTCTTTGACTCTGCTGCAATAGAAAAAGCAATAGCAGAAAAAGAAAAGCTTACCGAAGCTGACGGTTTTTGGGACGATCATGAAGCGGCCGAAAAAGTTATGAGCCAAATTAGAAAACTCAAAAACCGCATTGAGCCATGGAAAAAAATCATTTCTGAAATAGATGATTTAGATGCAATGTACGAGCTTGCTATGGAATCTGGCGAGCAAAGCGACGAAGACGAAGTTCGCTCAATGTACGAAGCTGCAAAAACACAGTTTGACAAATTAAATATTTTGAATCTTCTTTCTGGCGAAGTTGACCAAAATGATGCCTTTCTTACAGTTCATGCGGGAGCCGGCGGAACCGAAGCGTGCGATTGGGCTTTTATGCTTAGCCGAATGTATTTGCGCTGGGCGGAACGTCACGGTTATAAAACAGAAGTTGTTGATGAACTTGAAGCTGAAGGCGGAATAAAATCAATTACGATTCAGATAAGCGGAGATTTTGTTTACGGCTATTTAAAAGGCGAGGGCGGAATTCACCGGCTTGTTAGAATCAGTCCGTTTGACGCAAATGCGCGCCGCCACACAAGTTTTGCTTCGGTTTATGTTTATCCTGTTTTGGACGATACAATTGAAGTTGATATTAAGCCCGAAGATTTGCGCGTAGATACTTACCGCGCCGGCGGAAAAGGCGGCCAGCATGTAAACAAAACCGATTCGGCCGTTCGCTTTACGCACCTTCCAACAGGAATTGTTGTAGCGTGCCAGACAGAACGCAGCCAGCTTATGAATCGCCAGACTTGTATGAATATGCTTAAAGCCCGACTTTACGAATATTACCGCGAACAGAAAGAAAAAGAAAACTCAAAGTTTATGGCAGAAAAAAAAGATATTTCTTTTGGAAGCCAGATTCGCTCTTACGTTTTCTGTCCGTACACAATGGTAAAAGATCATCGTACACGCCATTCAGTTGGAAATATTCAGGCTGTAATGGACGGCGATTTAGATGATTTTATGAATGCATATCTTGTTGCAAAATGGAAAGGGCTTCCAATGGACGGCTCTGGAGACGATGACGACGAAGAGTAAAGTTTTTTTTCTGATATTTTTGTGTTTCTCAATGGCGCCGCTTTTCTGCGAAAGCGGTAAGTGGACTATCGGTGCACAAAAATTCACTTATACTCGCGGCCAGAAAACTGGAAATGTTGAAGATAAAATTGCGCAAACCTTGCCTTCTGCGATTCTTGAAAATCTGAATCGTGCAATGCAGCGAAATGTTATGCCAGACGAAAAACTCGAACGCACACGTTATAAACTTCGTCTTGAGCGGCAATCTCTTTATCTTCAGCTTTCCAGCGAGTATAAAAAACGCGATTCTCTTATTTTAAATCATTATTCAGATTCGAAGCTAAAATCTGCAATTCAGGCAGAAGAAAAAAAAATCCAGGAAATTCAAACTAAAATTGATGAAAATCTGCAAAAGCTAAAAACTGAAACTCAAATTGCAGAAGAAAAAATGAAACTTTTGGAAAGCGGCGAAGATAATCCGCTTGAAAAAGGCGAACTTTCAGAACGCGAAAAATTTAAATCGCTTTTTAAAAATATCTTTATAAAAGATGAAAGTCTTATTTCGCTTGAGCAGGTTGCATTTTACAAAAATGATATAACAAATCTTTTTACCGCGTCCAAAGAAGCTCAACAAGAAGGCGCTGGTTCTGCAGTTTATGAGCGCGAAGCGTATGCTGCTGGCCTTAATGCTCTTGTTTGCGGTTCAATTACAAGTTACGCAGATTATATTTCTGTTACGGCGGAACTTTATTTATATCCCGGAAGTAAACTTTGCGGGCAGGTTACAGAAATCGGCTCGATTAGTGAGCTTGAACTTTTGAGTTCATCGCTTGCAAATCAGCTTTTGCCGTGTTTAACAAATGCAATGCCGGTTGAGCTTTTGCTTGAAATCTCTCCAAAAGAAGCGGCTCAAAATTGTAAAATCTATATAGATGATATACTTCAAAATTCAAATGCAAGAACAATTGTTTTGGATTCTGGAGTTCATAATATTCAGTTTATTTCGGAAAATTACAGAACGGCCGGCACTTCTTATTATTTTGAGGGAAACAAAAAATATGGCGTTTCTGTGAATTTTGAAGAATTGCATTCGGGCGTGATTCAAGTTGATTTAAGAAATCCGCTTTTGGGTGATATTTATATGAATGGCGAAAAGGCAATTAATGTTGAACAAGGAAAAAGTCAGATTTCGATTAACGGAAATGCGATTCTTGGCGAATTTATTGCCGAAAATGGAGAAACTTCATTTTTTTACATTCCAAAAAATAAGGTTTGTGACCAGAATGTTGTTACAATTAAGGCAAAGCCAATGGACAGAATGTCTTATATCGATTCAAGGCGAAAATGGATGTATGGAGCCTGGTCTGCTTTTATGATTTCGCTGATTCCGGCTTTTTATACTTACGGAAATTATGTGAATAATGCAAATCTTTATAATAAAGGCCAGATTGATTATAACACGGCAAATTCCTGGCAAATGGCTTCAAATGTTACGCGCGTAATTGCGATTGGCTGCGGCCTTTTTTGGGGCTATGAACTTGTTCGTTATTTGATTGCGGCAAATTCTGTGCTTCCGCAAAACGCGAAAGCGGGGGATTTGGCGGATTTTGTGAATTATTAGCCGGAAAAAAAGCCGGCAGAAGAAATAAAAAATGATGAGGAATAACAAAGATGAAAAAGTCTTTTGGTGAAAAATTAAAAGCCCTTTTTTCTAAGGGAAGTTCTATTAACGATGATTTTTATGATGAACTTACAGATATGCTTGTAGAAGGCGATATTGGCGCAAAAACGGCCTTTAATATTGTAGATGAACTCCAAAAAATCTGTTCGCAGGAAAAAATCCGCGAGCAAAACCAGATTGTAGAAAAACTTCGAGAGCTTCTTTTGCGCGATGTTCGTTCTGTTTGTCTTGAGCCACAACAAGGCAAACAAAACGTTTGGATGATGCTTGGAGTAAACGGAGTTGGAAAAACAACTTCGGCAGCAAAACTTGCAGCTTATTTTAAAAACAACGGAATTGAAAACCTTGTGCTTGCAAGTGCAGACACTTTCCGCGCGGCTGCAATAGAACAGCTTGCCCTTCATGGAGAGCGGCTTGGTGTGCGTGTTGTAAGTCACCAGCACGGTTCAGATCCTTCTGCTGTAGTTTTTGATGCAGCTGATGCAATGAAATCAAAAGGTTCTGGGCTTGTAATTGCAGATACAGCCGGCCGATTGCACAATAAAGAAAATCTTGTTCGCGAGCTTCAAAAAATCGACAGAACTTGCAAACTAAAGGCCGACGAAGGTTGTTATAAAAAAATTCTTGTAATTGACGCTACAACCGGCCAAAATGCGCTTCGCCAGGCAGAAGTTTTTAACGAAGCTGTGGGAATTGATGCTATAATTATGACAAAGTATGATTCAACAGCAAAGGGCGGCGTTGCAGTTTCTATTGGCCGCGAACTTTCGCTACCAGTTGCTTTTGTTTGTACAGGCGAAAATTACAAAGATATTACAACTTTTGATGCAACTTCTTATATAAATGATTTTCTTGGATTGGAGTAAGTGAAAAAAAATCAGTTTAAGCCGGCAGCTTTTTTATTCGGCAAAAAAAAGAGCGTTCTCCTTTTTGCAGCAATTTTGGCTGCGGTTTTTGTGATTTTTTCTTCGTGCAAAAAATCAGCTTTTGCAAAATCAAAAGAACAAGCGTTTTTAGAGTCAGATGCGGAAAATCAGATTGCGGAATTTAATTTGTATAATCCGGCTTTGGACGATGCAACTTGGGTTGAACAATTGCTTTCCAATCTCGAAGAAGAAAGAATTGCGCTTGAGCTGAGCCAAATGGAAGAAAGCCGTTTTGATTATCAGCTTACAGAAAATCAAAATGATTTGGAAAATACCGAAGCTGAAGCAGATTTAACAGAAGTTGAAAAATTTTTTAGCGAAATAAAAAATGGCCAGGTTTTTAGCGGAAAAAAAGGCGAGCTTGATTTTTTTGAATTTGAAAATGAAATCTTTTTGCCGCAAAAAATAGACGGAAAACTTGTGCTTGTTCATTCGCTTGGAAAAGATGTTTTTCGATATTTTTATGATGAGCAGTTTCGGCTTTCAAAACAAGAAAGCTGGAATATTCCTTCGGCTTTGGCTAGTGAACTTGAGAAAACTGAACTTTTTGAATACTATAGCGATTCAAATATTTTGCAAAAAAAAATTACAAAATCAAAAAATCTTGTAGAAGAAATTTCGTATAACGAAAACGGTTTTGCAACAGATATTTTGCGATTTGTGATTTTAGACCAAAAAAATCAGATACTTTCTAAGCGCCACTTTGTTTATAATGATGAAAACAAATTACTTAGCGATGAATTAACGGAAAATTTTTTCAAAGATTCAGAATATCTGGAATTTGATTACAGTTTTGTAAAAAAGTATGTTTATTCTTATACGAATAGTGATGTTCCGTCGGATTTTAAATATTATGAGAACGGAATTGTAAAAATGTGGAACAAATATTCTTCGGTAAAAGGAACTTACACAAGCCAGATTTATTTTGATGAAAAACTTTCTGTAAAAACTTATTATGAAAATGATCTTAGAAAAAAAGATGTTTTCTACAATGGAAAAAAGATTTTGAGGGAAAAACTATATGAAAATGATAATCAGGAGATTCACCGTGATGTGCAATAAAATTGTAAAAAGTCTCCGTTGGATAACTTCGGTTTCGCGCCGATTTGCGCGAGTTGACCGAAAAGGTCGTTCTGCTGTAACTTCTGCGCTTGCAACACTTGGAATCTGTTTTGGCGTAATGACTTTAACAGTTGTTATGAGTGTAATGAACGGTTTTCAAATGAGCTTTATAGATGCAATACTTGAAGTTTCGTCATATCATCTTAGAGTAACAGAAGTTCCAAAAGCTTTGGAAACGGAACTTGTGCAGTTTTGTCAGAATAATAAACAGTTTACAGCCTGCGTTCCTTTTTATGAAGCTCAAGCTCTTATGACCGGCGAAAAAGGCGGCGCTCTTGCAGTAAATTTAAGGGCTGCAAGTGAAGATATTTATGATAAAGATGAAGGTTTTCAAAAAGAGCTTAAAATGATTTCGGGCGATTTTGATTTTTCTGAACCCGATTCAATAATTTTGGGAAGTACACTTGCAAGAAATCTTGGAGTCCGCATTGGAAGCACCGTAAATCTTATGGTTATGAGCGGCGGCAGCGACGTTGACCTATTTTCGAGCGACAGAATTTTTACAGTTACGGGCGTTTTTACAACCGGCTACAACGAAATCAATAATTCCTATGCTTTTACAAGTTTGGAAGCGGCTCAAAAATATTTTGGAAGTTCAGCTAAAAAAAATTGGGGAATAAAAATCCGGAAATATGATGATGATTTGCGTTCGCTTTCCTTGTTGAAAAAAGAGTTTCCGGAACTAAATGTTGATACCTGGCGTTCGTTTAACCGAACTTTTTTTGGCGCGCTTAGAATCGAAAAAAATATACTTTTGCTTCTTGTTGCGCTGATTTTTGTGGTTGTTGCAATAAATATTTACAATGGAATGCGCCGCCTTGTTTTTGAGCGAAAAACTGAAATTGCAGTTTTTGCGGCACTTGGTGCAAAAAAAAGCGAAATAAAATCAATTTTTATAATGCGAGGTTTTATAACCGGAACAGTTGGCGCAATTACCGGTGTAATTCTTGGAGTTTTAATCAGTTTGAATACAGATGTGGTTTTTAGCGCTGCTGCAAAAATAATGTACTTTTTCCAATATATTTTTACGGCAATTACAGATCATCAGAATCTTGAATATGTTCAAATAAATTCTTCTTACAGCTTATATGCTTCAATTCCGGCTAGAATTTTCCCAAAAGAAGCGGTTGCAATTACGCTTTTTGGTATTTTTTCTCCATTGATTGCTTCTTGGGCTGCAAGCAAAAATGTTTTAAAAATGACAGTTTCGGAGGTGCTCCATAATGAGTAATATTTTGACAATCAAAAATCTTGATAAAATTTACAAAACCGACAGCGAAGAGCTTACAGTTCTAAAAGGTTTGAATCTTGAAGTAGAAGAGGGCAGTAAACTTGTAGTTGTTGGCGAAAGTGGCAGCGGAAAAAGCACGCTTCTTAATATTATTGGCGGAATTGATTCGGCTACGGCGGGAACTGTTACAGCTGGAAAATGGGAAGTCACAAAATTGAGCGAAGCTCAGATGTCGGAATATCGCTCAGGTTTTATTGGATTGATTTTTCAGTTTCATTATTTGCTTAAGGATTTTACAGCACTTGAAAATGTTTATATGCCTTCTTTGATTGCCGGAGTTCCAAAAAAAGAAGCAATTGAGCGGGCAAATCAACTTTTAGCCGATGTTGGCGTTACAGAACGAAAAAATCATTTGCCTTCGCAACTTTCTGGTGGAGAGCGGCAGCGAGTTGCAGTTGCGCGTTCTCTTATTAATAATCCGGAATTGATTCTTGCAGATGAGCCGACAGGAAATCTTGATCCGGCAAATGCAGAAAAAATTGGCGAATTGCTTTTTTCAATGGCCGAACGCTATAAGAAAACTTTGATACTTGTTACTCATGATATGAAACTTGCTTCTCGTGGCGATAAACAGTTTAGAATAGTTGAAGGCAGGCTTAAATGAAGTTGAGTTATACTTTAAAATTTGCAGAAAGCCTTATTTTCCCAAAAACAGAAAGAAAATCGATTGCGCGAAGAAGCCTTTTTGGTGCAATGCTTTGCATAGGATTGAGCATTATTCCTTTGGTTGTTGTTACTTCTATTTGTAATGGAATGATAGACGGAATGACAGAGAGAATAATCGGGCTTTCTTCAAGTCATATACAGGCCTTTGTTGCTCCTAATATCAGCAAAGTAAAAACAGCAGAGGCTTTTGTTGAATATGCAAAAAAGGCAAAAGAGTGCCGCGGGGTTAAAAATGTTTATCCCGAAGTTCAGATTTCCGCCCTCGCGGCTGGAAAAAACGGGCGCACAGGAATAGAGTTACGCGCGGTTGAAAGAGATATCTTTGAAAAAAATGCGTCTTTCAAAAAATTGTTTGATGTGTGCGAGGGAGAACTAGTAGACTTCGCAGAAATTGCTGCTGGGGGCGGTGTAACATCTTTGCCGCCAGCAATAATCGGGCAAAAAATGTCTTCAGATATGAATCTTCATTCGGGCGATACACTTAGAGTGATAACTACAAGGGCTTTTGGAGACCGCATTATTCCAAAGCTCACAAGCTATCGCATCGCGGCGGTAGTCTCTTCCGGCTATCAAGAGCTCGATCAGTTTTGGGTGTTTGTGCCTATAGAATCAGCGTACAAGTCGCTTTCAATGGAAAGTGCATCGTACAATATTATGATAGAAACTGCCGATGCTTTTTCGCCAGAACTCGTTGCAATACAAAAGCGGCTTGATGATTTTTTTGGCCGTTACGCAAATGTTTACCGCTGGGATCAGATTCATACAGCCGAGTTTGAAAATTTTTCTTCAACAAAAGTTATGCTTGTTTTTGTAATGATGCTGATTGTGCTTGTTGCAACGGTAAATATTTCTTCTGCGATTGTAATGCTTGTTATGGAACGTCAGAAAGAAATTGCGATTTTAAAGAGTATTGGTGCAAAGCCAAGTGGAATTACTTTTGCATTTTTGCTTGCAGCAGTTTCGTGCGGAGCCGGCGGAATTATTTTAGGAGTTCCAATCGGAATTATTTTGACAGTTTTTTCAAATCAGATTGTGCATGGACTTGAGCGACTTATGAATCTTTTTTCTGCATTTGGCGGTGGCGGACAGGTTCATCTTATGGATCCGGCTTACTATCTTGCAGAAATTCCAGTTGAAATTCCTGCAAATCAGATTATCCTTATAGTAGTTGCAGTTTTGCTGCTTTCTGTTATAGTTTCTTTTATTCCGGCAAAAAAAGCTGGTAAAGAAAAGCCGCTCGATATTTTGAGGAATGTTTAGATGAAATGTTGCAGCGTGTGCGGAAGCACTTTTGATCAGATTGTAAAATCTCAAAGCATTGGTTGCGCAGAATGTTATTATACTTTTGCACAGGAGTTTCGGCAGACTTTAGAAAGTTACGGAATTTCTGGCGAATACAAAGGCTCTCTTCCAAAGCGGCTCAAAGGTTATCGTTCAACTTTAGTTGACCGAATGACAATGCAGATAAAACTTGAAGAAGCTGTTGCTGCTGAAGATTACGAAAAGGCGGCTCTTTATCGCGATTATTTAAAGGTTTTGAATCATGGCACACAAACAGATAATGGACAAGAATAAATCAGACAACATTTGGTTTTCTCAAAGTGGAAAATTTGATGATGTTGTGATTTCAAGTCGCGTAAGGCTTGTTAGAAATCTTGCAGATTTTCCGTTTCCGTCAAAAATGAGCATTGATGATAAAGAGCGAGTTATGTCGCTTTCTTATGATGCCTTTAATGGAATAAATGGCTGGCATTTTCTTGATTTGAATTCAATTTCAACGCCAGGAAAGCAGATTTTGCGCGACAAAAATATTTTAGATGAAGATTGTGGTGCTGCAATTATAAATTATGGCGATGAAAGTTCTTTTTGCCTTGTAAACGGAAATGCTCACATAAAACTTGTTTCTTTTTGTTCCGGGCTTGATTTTGAAAAAGCAATGGAAAAAGTTTACAAAACAGACGAGTTTTTGCAGGAAAAACTTCAGTTTGCCGCAAGCATAGATTTTGGTTATCTTACTTCACAAATAAAAGACTGCGGAACCGGCTTAAAATTTAGCGCGCGTGTTTTTACACCGGCGCTTGTTCTTTCCGGCCAGTTTGATTCTACGGTTTCGATGATTCGCTCTAAAAAACTTGGTGTAATTCCGGTTATTCAAAGCGAACAGAATGCAGATTTTTCCAGCTGCCTTTCTGATATTTATACTACAAATTCTGCGGAAGGCACGGAATTAGATCAAATGGCGGTAATTCATTCTGCAGTAAGCGTTATTTTAAAAACTGAGCGCAAGATTCGCAAGAATTTTGCCGATAATAGTCCTACAATGGTCTTAAATTTTTTTAAGCAAAGTTATGCGCGTGCAATGTACTCGCTGCTGCTTTCTTATGAAGAAGCGGTTAATATAATTTCCGCTGCAAAATGGGGACTTCAGATGAAGCTCATTCAAGGAGTTAGTGAAAATGAGCTGAACAGTCTTTACTATCGTGTAAAAGACGGCCATTTGAAATACCTTTGCGACAGTTTTGCGTTTACTTTTGAAGATGATGTAAAAGAAAGCGAAGCTTTGAAAATCAAAAGATTAAGAGCCATTGTAATTCAGCAGGCTTTTGAGGATATTGTCAATGAAAAATCTTTCTCCTAGAGCAAAACGTATTATTATGGTTCTGGCACAAGATGAAGCCAGAAAACTCGGAAGTTCTCAACTTTTGCCCGAGCACGTTCTTCTTGCGATGTTAAAATCTAAAGACGGGCTTGGCTATTCTGCAATTTCTGAGCTTGGCCTTGATGCTGCAAAGCTCGAAGCGCAAATTGAAACTTTTTTTAGAGATGATATTCATAATCCAACGCTTGATTCAATTCCCAAAAGCCGCCGTTATCAGTTTTTGATTGATATTGCAGATATTGAATCGTCGGCTTTGCATAATAATTACATTGGAACAGAACATCTTTTGCTTGCTGCAATTCGTGATGAAGGAAGTGTTACTGCAAAGTTTTTTTCTTCCGAAGGCTTTACAATTATGGACGCCCGTTTTACAGTTATGGAACTTCAGTCTGAAGGTTCTTCTTCAATTCGTCAGCAAAGTGCAGAAAATCTTGTTGATTCCGTTTTTAGAAGCATTTTAAATGATGATGCTGGTGGCGGGCTTTTTGGCGTTTTTGATGATAAAAAATCTGAAAAAAAACAGCCTTCCGATAAATCAAATTCTTCGCAAAAACAGTCGTTCCTTTCTGAATACAGTCGCGACCTTACAAAACTTGCGCGCGAAAATAAAGATGATCCGGTTGTTGGCCGTGACAAGGAAATTCACCGCGTAATTCAGATTCTTTCGCGCCGAACAAAAAATAATCCGGTTCTTACTGGAGAGCCTGGCGTTGGAAAAACTGCCATTGTAGAAGGACTCGCACAGCATATAGCCGCGGGTAAAGTTCCCGAAGGCCTTATGAAAAAACGCATTCTTTCGCTTGATCTTGCGGCAATGGTTGCCGGAACTAAATACCGCGGCGAATTTGAAGAGCGTATGAAAAAGATGATGAAGGAACTTCAGGAAAACAAAGACATCATTTTGTTTATTGATGAACTTCACACAATTATTGGCGCCGGCGGCCCGGAAGGTACAATGGACGCTTCAAACATTATGAAGCCAGCCCTTTCTCGCGGCGAGATTCAAATTATTGGTGCAACAACAACAAAAGAATATACTCGCCATATTGAAAAAGACCTTGCTTTAGAGCGTCGCTTTCAGGTTGTAAAAGTGGAAGAGCCTGGCGACAAGGAAACCGAAGAAATTTTAAACGGAATTAAAGTTAAATACGAAAATTATCATCGTGTGCTTTATGAAGACGGTGTTGTGCAAGCAATTGTAAAACTTAGCCGCCGCTACATTCCAGAAAAAGTTTTGCCGGATAAAGCAATTGATATTTTGGACGAAGCCGGCGCTGCAAAAAAGATTCAGGAAGAAGCGCGCCCAAGCGAACTAGCCGAACTTGAGCAGAATATCAGCCAATTAATTGAAGAAAAAACAGCTCTCGTAAAAAATCAGGATTATGAAAGTGCAGCTTTAGTTCGCGACAAAGTGATTGACCTTAAGCGCCGCCTGAATGTTTACAGCGACCTTTGGAAAAAAAGCGGAAATACAGGAACAAAGCGCGTTACTGTTTCTGATGTAGAACACATAATAAGCGAGATGACAGGCGTTCCTGTTGAACGGCTTTCTTCTTCAGAATCAGAGCGAATTGTACATATGGAAGATGAACTTCATAATTCTGTAATCGGGCAGAATAGCGCGGTAAGCGTAATAAGCGGAGCAATTCGCCGTGCGCGCGCAGGTATTTCTTCTCCAAAACACCCGGTTGGCTCTTTTATCTTTTTGGGGCCAACCGGTGTTGGAAAAACTCAGCTTGCAAAAGCGCTTGCAAAATATCTTTTTGGAAGCGAAGAATCTTTGATTAGAATTGATATGTCGGATTATATGGAAAAACATACGGCCAGCCGCTTAGTTGGAGCGCCACCTGGATACGTTGGTTATGAAGAAGGCGGTGTTCTTACAGAAAAAGTTCGCCGCCACCCATATTCAGTTGTTTTGCTCGACGAAATTGAAAAAGCACACCCAGACATTTTCAACCTGCTTTTGCAGCTGCTCGAAGAAGGCGAACTTTCTGATAATCTTGGCCATACAGTTAATTTTAGAAATACTGTAATTATTATGACAAGCAATGCAGGTGCTCGTCAGATTACAAATGAGGGCCGCGTTGGTTTTGGAACTCGCGACGGTGTTATGCCTTACGAAGAAATCAAAGCCGGCGCTATGAATGAACTTAAAAAACTTTTGAGCCCAGAGCTTATCAATCGAATTGATGATGTTATTGTTTTTGATGCACTTTCCAAAAAAGAAGTTTCAAAGATTTTGGACATTCAGCTTGCAGAACTTGGCGAGCGACTCGCTGAAAAAGGACTTTGTATCAATTTAAAGCCAAAAGCTAAAGAATATTTAATTGATAACGGTTATAATCCTGCAATGGGAGCGCGCCCAATGAAGCGTCTTCTTAGAAAAGAAATTGAAGATCCGCTTTCAATGGAGCTGCTTTCAAATGTCGGAAAAGATTTTAATACAGTTACAATTGAATGCAACAGCGGAAAAATCAAAGTCAAACTGGAAAAAATCGATTGCAATACGGAAAATCAAAAAAATGATAAAGATAATCCGATTGTTGAGCCAGTTAAAAACTCCCGCCATTCTCGCGTTTAAGGATTTTTTATGAAACGTAAAATTGTGTTTTGTTTTGCTGCTTTTTTTTGCAGCTTTTTGATTTTTGCTGAAGGTGAAAACTTAAAAATTCGTGTTGGTTTATTAAACGGGCCAACTTGCATTCCTTCGGCTTATTTAATGGAAAACACAAAATCAGTTTCAAAAGATGATTTTTCTGCTGAGCTGGAGTTTCAAAAATTTGCAGATCCGCAAGCGCTTTTGCCAAAGTTAATCAAAAAAGAAATTGATATTGGTTTTATGCCGCTTAATGTTGCAGCAAAAGTTTATAATTCGGGAAATAAGTCGCTTGTTTGTGTTGCAGTAACCGGGCTTGGAAATCTTAGTCTTATTACAAATGATTCTCAAATTCAAAGATTTTCTGATTTAAAAGGCAAAACTGTTTATGTTGCAGGGCAGGGCGCAACTCCAGAATATCTGCTAAAATATCTTTTGCAAGAAAACAAAATCTCTTATGGCGAAAAAGGCGACGTAAAACTTGATTTTTCGATTCCAACGGCGCAACTTGCTTCTCAATTAATTTCGGGAAAAATCCAATATGCTGTAATGCCAGAGCCTTTTGTTACAATTGCAAAATTGAAGTCTGAAAATCAGTTTTATATTCTTGATCTTCAAAAAGAATATCTTGAACTTTCGGGTGCAAAAAATATTTATCCGCTTTCGGTAATGGTTGTTCGCGCAGATTTTGCAAAACAAAATCCACAGCTTTTAGAAGTTTTTCTTAGCGAGTTTGAAAAATCAGTTGCGTGGACAGTTGAAAATCCTGTTTTGGCGGGCGAACTTTCACAAAAATTTGAGCTTGGGCTTTCGGCTTTAGTTGTGGAAAAATCAATTCCGCTTTCAAATTATGTTTTTATTTTTGCAAAAGACGCAGAATCAGAAATTAAGGATTTGCTTTCGATTTTTATGAAAGGCGATAAGAATTCAATCGGCGGAAAATTGCCGGATTCGGGATTCTATTATGACAAAAAAAAGTCTTAGCACAATAATTTCGCCAGTTGTTTTTATTGCTGTTTGGTATGCGGCTGCCTTTGGAGTTGGCGCGCCGCTTATTTTGCCGTTTCCGCATAAAGTTTTGGCGAAGTTTTTATTTATGTGCAAAACTCAAATCTTTTGGCAAAGTTTTTGTCTTACTTTTTTTCGTGTGCTTTTTGCTTTTTTGATTTCTTTTGCGCTTGGTTTTTTCATTGGCCTTTTTTCAGCTGATTTTCCGTGTTTTAAAGAGTTTTTAAGATTTCCGCTTTGTGTAATTCGCGTAACGCCTGTTGTTGCGCTGATTTTAGTTGCATTTTTTTGGTTTAAATCTGATTTTGTGCCGGTTTTTGCTGCGGTTTTAATGTCGCTTCCGGTGATGATTTTTTCTTGCGAAAAAGGTTTTGAAAAAAACGCTGAAAATCAGGAAAAACTTTTTAAGGCAAGTTGTTATGGTTTTACAGGATTTAAAGCGTTCCGATATTTGCGCTTGCCGTCTGCTTTACCTTCAATTACAGCCGGCTTGGAATCTGTTTTTGGCCTTTGCTGGAAAGTTGTTGCTGCCGGTGAAGTTTTAAGTCTTCCGCGCCGTTCAATTGGTTCTTTAATGCAAAAATCACAAGTGCATTTGGAAACTGATGAGGTTTTGGCATTAACTTTTGCTCTTGTTTTATTCAGCTGGATTTTTCAATTTTGCTTGAAAATTGCTCTTAGCAAAATCAGTAGTAAAAATCGCAGAAAGGCGCTATAATTAATTGTTATACAATGAGGTTTTAAATGATTAAAGAATTTGTACCATATAATACGGTACGCAATGATGCACTAAAACTCGCTTACAAAATTCACAAGGACGGTTTTATTCCAGATGTAATTTACTGTTCTCTGCGTGGCGGAGCCTACATGGCAAACGTTATTAGTGAATATTTTAAGATTGTAAGCAAAAAGGAGAAGTTTCATCCTGTTTTGTATGCTGGCGTTGTAGCCCGTTCTTATTCTGATGTTGCGCAGCATACTAAAGTTTTTATTGACGGTTGGACTTATCCGCCTGAAAATCTTCGGCCTGGAGATAAAATTCTTTTAGTTGATGATATTTTTGATTCAGGAAGAACAATCAATTCGCTGGTTGAAACGCTTATGAATAGCCGCGGTATTCCTCGCGAAGATATTAAAGTTGTGGTTCACGATTACAAGTATTTTACTTATCAGGAAGAACAGCTTGCCATTCAGCCTGACTATTTTTGCCGAAAATTTGTAATCACAAAACCAGAAGAAAATCGCTGGATTCATTATATGAGCCACGAACTTGTTGGACTTTCTAGTGAAGAACTTGAAAAAAATTATTATTCACAGGATCCGGAACTTAGAGATATTTTAGGTCCGTTCCTGGAATCTTAAATCACAGGATAAAATATGAATAAAAAGTTTCTGACGGTATTGCTTTTATTATCATTCTTTGTTCCGCTTGTTGCCGAAATTAATATGCTCAGCCCAGTTGAAGGTGAATGGGCTAACCGGCAAATGCTTGTAATTGATAATAATGCCGACGGAGACTTTTTTTATTCTATTGACGGCGAAGATCCTGAAACTTTTGGTTTTGCTTATGACGGGCCTGTTCTTCTTGATGTTACTGGCGAAGTAAAACTAAAAGTTACGCACATAAGCCGCGACGGTAAAAAAGAAAATCAAAGTGTTTCTTTTACTGTTCGGCCAGACGATGCTTCTAAAACTAATTACAAAAATTTTGTACAAACTTTTTATGATGCCGGAATTATAAATTATAGTGCCGGCTCTGAGCTTGTAATTCCAAAAGAACTTTCGTTTTATCTTGGGCTTCCACCGGAAAATTATATGGCGGCGCGAACGCTTCGCCTTTCAGAAAGCAGCGTGCTTTCGCGCTACATTCCTTGCACAGTTTTGGACGGCGCCCGCAGCTTAAAATATCGTTTTATTATAAAAACATTCCCGCAAACAGCTGGTGCTCATGTTCGCTCTGATGTTCCTTTTGAAATTACTGATTGGGAAACAATAACTTTTACTGATATAAATCTGATTTACAAAATTGATTCTGAATATTGGGGACTTCCAACAAAGCCTGTAAAAATTGACCGTTCGGTAAGTCATATGATTTCATGGCAAAATCTTGAATATGAGCCTTCAAATCCGGTTGAGTTTTTTGTGCTTCCACCGCGCCCAAAAATTGAAAAAGAGGAAACTCCTGAGGGAAGCTTTTCTTATTCAGTTTTAAACGAGCGTTCTTACAGTCTTAGCATTCAAAATCAAAATGACGGTTCGTATTCCGAGCTTTTTCAAACAGTTGGAGTTGATGCTTTTTACGGCGATTTTGCCGAAGGAAAACTTACAATCGGAGTTTTTGCAAATTCTGTTTATCAGGGAAGTTTTGATATTGATTACAATATTGATAAACGGCCGGCGCAGCTTCCTGTTGTAAAATCAAATGCTCAAGGATTTTGCTCAAGGAATCCTGTTGATGTAAAAATTTCAGTTCCTCGCGGTTCTGAATTGTATGTTGCTTTAAGCGAGCCTTTGACTCTCGAGCCAAAAGAAGTAAATTATTCTGCTGACGACAGAATTTTTAAATCAGTTTCTACTGGCGAATATAAAAAAGTGAAGGGCGAAAATTTTGCAATCCGATGGGGTCAAAACGGAATCAAACCTGTTTATTATAAAGTTTCTGCTTATTCTAAGCGCGATGATAATTTTAGCAATTCTGTTGAGTTTGCAGTAATTATTGATCAGTCAAATTATTATTTTGATTCTTTGGCTGATTCTGCTGTTGCTGACGGAACGCTTACAAATCCTTTTACAGATTTTTCTCAAATTGAAATGCTTTTGAAAAATCAGCGTGCTGTAAAACTTTGTGTAAAAGGCGAATTGCAAATCAACGAGCGTTTTAATATTTCTTCTAATTTTGAAATTATAAATGGCGGAAATGCAAAAATCAATTTTGGGCCAAATGGTTCTTTAGAATTTAAAGGCGCAACTTTTGAGATTTCTGATTGTCACATAAGCAATGTTTGTGATTCAACTGTTGAATCGATTGTGCCTTTTATAAAACTTGAAAATTCTGTTCTTACTATGAAAAATTGCGTTATCGACGCTCAATTTTCGAAAAATGGAACTGTAATTGATTCTTACAATTCGATTCTCAATATTTCAGATACAATTGCTTCTTCGAGCGCGGTTACTTATGTTTCGTTTATTTCGGCTGTAAAGTCGCGAATGACAATAAATTCTTGTTCGCTTTCTTCAAATGCCGAAACCTGCGTTGTGATTTCTGCTGATAACGGAAACATAAATGCAAAGCGAAATGAATTTTTGATTAATGGCGGAAGCGGAAGAATTGCAGAATTGTTTTCTGTAAAGGCTTTGTTTGTTGAAAATACATTTAAAGCGCGGCTTTCTGATTCTTCTAATAAAAATCAGCCGATTTATTTTGATAAAGCAACAAAACTCACGGATTCTAAAAATGAACGAAGCGGTTTCTGATTCTTTGATTTTTTCTGTTGGTTTTGATGAAGCGGGGCGCGGGCCTTTGGCAGGTCCGGTTAGCGCAGCTGCGGTAATTTTACCTTTTGATTTTCCTTTTGAAATTTTAAATGATTCAAAAAAACTTTCGGA
The DNA here is from genome assembly GCA_017962415.1 of Treponema sp. Taxonomy (GTDB): domain Bacteria; phylum Spirochaetota; class Spirochaetia; order Treponematales; family Treponemataceae; genus Treponema_D. The sequence goes on from JAGCVK010000049.1 coordinate 34,289, forward strand.
AAAAAAACGCGAGGCTGCCGAAGTTATAATCAAAGAAAAAGCGTGTTTTGGAATTGCCCTTGTGGATCATAAAACAATTGACGAAATTAATATTTTGCAGGCAAGTATGCTTGCAATGAAAAATGCATTTTTGCAGTTGCAGAAAAACTTTGTTCCATGGCTTAAGCAAAACGGTTTTTTGGGCGGCCAGGAAATTGGCGCAGATTTTGGAGAACTGGTTTTTGGTCGTTTTTGTTTACGCGGAATTGTGGACGGAACTAAATGCCCTGATGTTGCGATTGAATGCCGGTGTGAGCCGAAAGCCGATTCAAAATATCCAGAAGTTATGGCGGCAAGTATTCTTGCAAAAACTTGCCGAGACCGCTTAATGCTTGAAATGGATAAAAAATATCCTGATTATGGTTATGCAAAGCATAAAGGTTATCCAACAAAAGCTCACCGCGATATTTGTCACCGGCTCGGGCCTTCACCGATACAGCGGCTAACTTTTAAGTATTAGTTTTCTGAATCAGAAATATCTCTTGTAATATTGTTAAGCCAGCCTTTTTTAAGATAATGGCGAATCACAAAAGGCATTTTTTCAAATTCATCGAGATACAAAACAAAATAAACCCATAGTGGTGGAAGTTTAAATACAAAAGCGGCAAGCAATCCCAAAGGAACTGAAACACACCACATATTTATACTGTCGGCAACAAAACCGAATTTTGAATCTCCGCCAGCTCTAAAAATTCCGCAAATTAAAACCGTATTTACAGCTGCACCAATTAAAGAAACCGCATTAATAAAAAGCAAAACATTTCGGTAGTGTGCGGCGGTTTCGTTCAAATCAGCAATAAAAGGAAGCACCGGATAAAGACAGATAATCAAAATGGCGCCAAGTACACCCGAAAAAATCGTGATTCTTGCAAGCCGGCTCGCATTTCGTTCGGCAAGCTTAAGGTTTCCCGAGCCCATATATTTTCCAAGAACAATTGCTCCGCCGTAAGCCATTCCAAAACACAAAACGGCTCCAAGCTGGCGCACCGTGTTTACAACTGAGTTTGCAGCAACAATATCTTCTCCAAGATGCCCCATAATTACAGAGTACATAGAAAAGCCTGCGCCCCAAACAAGTTCATTTCCAACTGCGGGAAGCGAAAATTTTATAAAATCATGGGTAAGAATTTTATTTCTTCTGAAAATGCAGGAAAGTGAAAAATGAACGTCCTTCTGGCGGTTTGCATAAATAAAGCAAATCATCATTTCGATAAAGCGCGCAATTGAAGTTGCAATTCCAACGCCTGTAATTCCCATTTTTGGAATACTAAAAAGCCCGAAAATAAAAACGGCGTTCAATCCGATATTCAAAAACAAACTTGTGGTTGAAGTGATTGTTACAATTTTTACGCGTTCAATACTTTTAAAGCCCGCCTGATACATCTGCGAAAAAGAAAGGCAAACGTAAGAAAAACTTGCAGCTCTCAAATATCGGCAGCCTTCTGCAATTAAAGCTTCATCTTTTGTGAAGATTAACATTAAAATTCGCGGATAAATTGCTGCAATCAAGGCAACTAGAATTTCAACTGTGCAGCAGATTCTAAGTCCAATTCCCAAAAGGGTTTTTATTGAATCTGTATCTTTTTTTCCCCAGTATTGTGCGCCAAGCATTACAAGTCCCGAAGAAAGACCGGTTGAAATCATAAAAAGTATGAATGCAATATTTTCTGCAAGTGAAGCTGCCGCAATTGCGGTTTGTCCAATGTAACCTAGCATAATTACGTCGGCAGAATTTACTGCAGAGGAAATAAGGTTTTGAATGGCCATCGGCTGAACTACATTCCGAAGGTCTTTGTAAAATGATTTTGCTTCTTGTGTCATAGTTTTTTGTTAGAACGAACTTGTTTCGTTCTCTTGTTAAAAAAGAAGCCGAAACAAGTTTTGTATGACGTTGTTTTTACTCAGAATCAGATTTTTTACTTACAATGTGAATTACTTTTCCGGTTCTTTTTATTCCGTCGTCTGCGCGTTTTTCTGATTTACCGTTTTTGTCTGATTTTACGCGGTAGATTTTTTTGCCGCTGCCATATTTTGCTTCTTTTTCAGCTTTCTTTTCTTTTGCGGCTTTCTGGCGCTGTTTGCGATCTTTTTCTACATAATCAAGAGATTTTTCGAGCCCCTGAAGGAACTTCTGCATATCTTCAGCAAAAATTGCAATTTGATGACGGTCTGCTTCAACACCGTCGCGGTTCTTGCTTTCTACAATCTGCAGAAAAACATCACCTGTGCGATTTTCTTTTACATTGAAAAAATATGAACGATTGTCAAGATAGATTTGTGTTGTGAAAAGTTCTCCACGCGCTCCCATAAAAAAACTCCTTATAGCAAGGGAAAGCCCAAAAATAAACGTAAAGAACCTTCCCTAAAAATTTTAAAATAAGCCGCTTTTATTTTGCGGTTCTAGTAATGTATCACAAAGTTAAACAAAATGCAAATAGATTACTGGAATTGCGCAAATCAAATTCTAAAAATCTTAAAAGATATTATCACCGGCTCCGCGCCCTGCAGTAACTTTTAATGAAGAAGGAAGCTTTAATGTTCCTTGTTTTTCATCAACTTCAAATGATTTTATATCTTTGTCGTTTACAATAAATTCATCATTATCGATAACCTGATTTAAAGTTTGATTATCATAATCATCTAAATCTTCGCTGGCATATTCAATAGGCTCGTAATTCTTTGTTGTAATAAAGATGTTGTTTTTTATAATATTGTCAGCATCATTTGCTTTTTGAATCACAAATGCAGAACCACTTTCGCCATTTCCTTTACAGAAAACTGTGTTGTTAATGATTTTGCAGGCTGTTGCTTCGCCGTTTTCTATACCGGCTCCGCCCATACTGATTCCAGCCCAGCTGTTAGTATTAGAGTTGTAAATAATATTATTATGAACTCTTATGTCGTTTGTTGCATAACCTTCGTGTTCACTTGCAACTTCAATACCAATGTCGCAATCAATAATCAAGTTATTTTGAATTTCAACATCTGTTCCGCCGTCAACATAAATACCGCCGGCACAACAATCTTTATATGTATAATTATTCTTTGAAGAAATGTTTTTAACAATATTTCCTTTTATTAAGCCGTTTCTTGCTCTGTTTGTGCTTGAAAAATTTCCGGCTTCATAACCAATAATATCAATTCCAATATTGTCGCAATCGTGAATATAATTGTTAATAATTTGGAAGTTAGTAACATTTCCATTTAAAACAAGCGATTCACTATTTCCAATTTTCAGATTATAGATTTCGCAATTGTAAATGTATACGCCGTTAATTTCGGCTCCGCCTTTTTTTTGCGAACCAATCCAAATTCCGTGCCCGTTATAGTGTGAATCAGGATCGCTTCCTTTTGGATACGTTTTATAACCAATATCATGAATTTTACAATTTATGATTTTGATGTTATTTGCTCCTGCTTCTACTCGAATTCCGCAAGGATGATTTTTGTCATTATTTGATTTTTCTGTCAAACCACAGATTTCAAGATTATCAAGCGTAACATAAGGCGCTGTAATTGTGATTATCGAACTGTCACCATTAACTTTTACCTGGCTGGCATCAATCTTTACATTTTCTAAGCCTTTAAGTGTAATTGATTTATTGATGTTAATAGTTTCTGTTGTTCCAAGATTAATTGTTTGCGAATCAATCATAATTACATCACCATTTTTTGCGTCTTTGATTGCAGACGAAAGTGTAGTGTATTTTTGATTCTCGCCAACTGTGCGTACGATTCCTTTTTCAGGATTTTCTTGAATTACAGAAGAAGGCTGTTCGTCATTTTTGTTTTGCTGTTCTTGCTGGTCATTTTGCTGATTGTTTTGCGGATTTTCTTGTTCTTCCTGCGTTTCTTGTTGATTTGCTACAGGTTTTTCATTTTGTAAATGTGCTGAAAAAGTACAGCCGGCAAGGTTAATCAGCATAAGAGCTGCACAATTTATGTTCATAAGTGATTTTACTAGTTTCTTCATTAAAATATCCTATTGTTTTATAAAAACAGTTTAATGGTTGTAAAATATTAAAACAGTAATTTTTTTGATTGGTTACATTAATTTTTTAAAAGTCATTAATAATTCTAAGTCTAAAAAAGCAGTTTTTTTATAAATCATTTTCGAAATCAAAATTGGAATACTTTTTAAATGACTTGTACAAATGCTTTTAATCAGATATATTCATTTTTGGCAATTTGTCCGTGCAGTTTATGATTCCTCATAACACTCCTGCGCGAAATAAATTAAAATTCTTATCGAGGTTGACATGAAAAATATTTCTTCCTGGCTCAAGGCTGAACTTGACGACACTAAAGTTCTGCTTAGAAGCATTCCTTCCCTTACAGTTTGTTTTTTTGTACTTTCTGTTGTTTGCGCAAATCTTATGGCAAACAAAGAACTTATTGCTCTTAAATACATAACTTTAGACTGCGGTTTTGTATTCAGCTGGATTATGTTTCTTTGTATGGACGTAATTTGCAAGCGTTGGGGCGCAAAGGCTTCTATTAAAGTTTCTTTGATTGCACTTTTTGTAAATCTTGCTGTTTGCGGTTGTTTTGCTCTTTTGTCTTTTGCTCCTGGAAAGTGGGGCGAATTTTATTCAAACGAAAATGCTGTAATTGGCGACGCTGTAAATACTGCGCTCAATAATACTTTTGGCGGCGCGTGGTATGTTGTGCTTGGTTCTGCTCTTGCGTTTATAGTTTCTTCTATTGTAAATGCGCTTTTGAATGTTCGGGTTGCAAAACATACTTCAAAAGAAGGTTTTAAGGCTTTTGCTTTGCGTTCTTATATTTCAACTGCAATTGCCCAGTTTGTTGATAATATGATTTTTGCAACTGTAGTTTCAAAAGTCTTTTTTGGCTGGACTTGGACGCAGGTTGTAATTTGTTCTTTGATTGGCGCTGTATGCGAACTTTTGTGCGAAGTTTTCTTTTCGGGAATCGGTTACCGGGTTGTTTGCCGCTGGGAAAAAGAAAATGTTGGCTCCGCCTATTTTGAACAAAAAAGAGCCTGAAAAGGAGAACTGCAAAAATGAAAGTTGTAATTACCGGTGCAAGCAGGGGAATGGGAAAAGCCGCTGTAATTTTGTTTCTTAAAAACGGCCATAATGTTTTTGGCATTGATGTAAATGAATCTCCTTTTAAGGATAATTCTGAACTGGAATTAGAATGTGGCGAAAATCACGGAAAATACACTCATTTTATAGCAGATATTTCTAAAAAAGAAACTTTGCCGCAAATAGAAGAGGTTGAAATTTTGATTAACAATGCAGGCGTTCAAACCCCGATTGTTAATGCGGAAGATTCATTGCGCGATATAAATACAAATCTTGTTGGAACAATTTACGTTACGCAAAAATATGCTTTTCAGCCAAAAATCAAATCTGTACTATTTAATGCTTCTGTTTCAGGAATTACAGGTAACGAATTTCCGGTTTATGCAGCTTCAAAAGCGGGCGTTATCGGCTATATGAAAAATACCGCAATTCGCCTTGCAAATGATTTTAAGGCAACTTGCAACGCTTTGTGTTTTGGCGGAGTAGAAACAGAGCTTAATAAATCAGTTATGGAAGATAAAGCGCTCTGGCAAAAAATTATGGACGTAACTCCGCTAAAAAAATGGCTAAAACCTCAGGAAGCTGCTCAATGGATATATTTTTTAACCGTAACAAACACATTTTGCACAGGTCAGGCAATTGATGTTTCGGGCGGTGAGCGAAATTGCGCGGATTTGTTTGTGTGGTAAGTTATTTATTGAATTGCGCGTTGATTTCGGCGACGGCGGTAAACAATTCGGTTACGGCGTTTTGAGTTGTGTGCGGGCCAAAGCTAAAGCGAACGGCGTTTTCGCGGAGTTTTGGATCTACATGCATTGCTTCGAGAACGGGGCGCTTATTTTTTTTTGCAGAGCAGGCGCTTCCGGTTGAAATGAAAAAGCCTTTTGAATCTAGCGCGCGAAGCATTACATTGCCCGGAATATTTTTAAAGGCTGCCTGAACAACGTACGGAGAAAATAAATCTGGTTTTTCGATTCGGCTTGGCGGAACTATTGTGCAGCCGGCTAGGGCAGAAAGTTTTTCCACAAAATTATTTGTGCGCTCTGTATCCTGAGGATTTTGTTTGTTGTAATAGCGCTCAAGGCATTTTGAAAAAGCAACGGCACCAAATACATTTTCGGTTCCGCTTCTGATTCCTCTTTCCTGGCCACCGCCGCGCAAAAATGGTTCGATTGTGTCTTTTGAGTACAAAATGCCGATTCCGCGCGGGCCGCAGATTTTGTGAGAACTCAAAGCGGCGCTGTCGATTCCTTTGTATGAAAGGTTTAAGCTGATTTTTCCGGCAGCCTGAACGCAATCAACGTGGAACTTTGGGCGGCGCTTTCCTTCGCATACTTTTGTAATTGTATCTGCTATTTCGTAAATCGGCTGAATTACGCCGGTTTCGTTGTTTACTGCCATTATGCAAATTAAAACTGTGTCGTTTGTTATGAGCTTTGCAACGGTTTGCGGCTGAATAATTCCGTCTGAATCTGAAGGAATCTGAATTACATTCCAGCCGCAGTTTTTGAGTGCTTCGGCCTGTTCTCGAATTGCAGGGTGTTCAATTGAACTTACAAGAACTGTGCCTTTCATTGGCTTTGCAAGAACTGACAAAAGCGGAATCTGATCGCTTTCTGTTCCGCCGCTTGTAAAATAAATTGTTTCTGGTTTTACGCCAAGTGCTTTTGCAGCGCGAATTCTTGCACTTTCTAAAAGTTCACGCGCTTTTTTTCCAACGGTGTGTGTGCTCGAAGGATTTCCCCAGCATTCAAGAGTTTGTTCAAGTGAATCTTTTAGAATATCTTCATCTGCCGGGCTTGTTGCAGCCCAGTCAAAATAGTGCTCTTTATCGTTCATTTTTTGCCTTTATTTTGTAAGAACGCCTAAAATCTCTTTATCTTCAAATTCTCTGATAAAGGTTTCGCAAATACCTTTTTGCAAAATGATTCTGATTTTTTCATTTTCGTTCTTTTTATCTTTATGCATTACAGAAACAATTCGCTCTCCAATTGCGCCGCCTTTTATGCAAGACGGAACTGGTTTGTTGTCCCAGCCGTAAAAATCAAGAACGTCAAGAATATCATTTTTATAGCTGCTTGAACATAAATCAAGTTTGTAAGCAAGTTCTGCTGCGCGGCCAATTCCCCATGCAACAGCGGCTCCGTGAGTTACTGTTCCAAAGCCTGCAACTGCTTCTAATGCATGGCCAAAGGTGTGACCAAGATTCAAATATGCGCGAACGCCCTGTTCTGTAAAATCTTCTTCTACAATTTTTGCCTTTGCTGTTGCGCAACGTTTGATTATTTCAACAAGAAGTTCTGTGTCGCGTTTATTGATTTTTCCTGCCTGAGTTTTAAACATTCCGTAAAGTTCTTTGTCAAAAAGAAGGGCAGTTTTAAATGCTTCTGCAAGTCCTGAATTATACTGATTTGCAGGAAGTGTTTTTACAAATTCCGGGAAAACAAAAAGTTTTTCGGCCGGGTAAAATGAACCGATTATATTTTTTACGTTATCAAAATCGCAGCCTGTTTTTCCACCAATTGAAGCGTCTACCATAGAAAGCAGAGTTGTTGGAACAAACTGAACTTTTGCACCGCGTTTAAAAATTGAAGCTGCAAATGCTGTGATGTCGGAAATTACGCCGCCACCAATGCCTACAAATAAATCTTTGCGGGTAAAGCCGGCTTCAACTGCTTCTGAAACAATGCGGAGTACGCTTTCGATTGTTTTGTATTTTTCGCCAGAGCCAAGTACGCAAAGTATGTCTTTTCCGTGAATCTCGTCATTAAATGATTCAAGAAAACTCTTCATACAGTCGAGGCTTGCGACAGAAGAATCTGTTACAAAAAATCTTCTGCGGCCATCGTTTGCTTCGTTTGGTTCGCTAAAGAAAAGTTTTGCTAAATCTGGAACACCTTCAATAAAAAATACTTCAGTTTTTTCTGTTCCGCTGTGAATTGCTGGGTAAGATATGTTCAGTTCATTTTTCATAAGAACATTTTAGTATTTTTTGTCCATTGTGTTAAGTTCTTTTATGTTTTTTTCGAGACGTTCTATCTCGCGATTAAGCATTTTTTCATAATCAAGTTTTCCGCTGGCAATGCGTTCGCGTTCGTCTTCCCAGTTTTGCTTTGCGGTTATGTACAAAAAGTTGAATGAAGCGGCATTTGATTTTTCGCACCACACTTTTGCTTCCTGCCAGTAATATAAGCCGGCCTTGTAGCAGGTGAGTGCTTTTTCCATATTGCGAAGATATTCGTCTTTCCAGGGTGCGTCAAAAAAATAAATACATTTTTTGTCGTAAGTGCGGCCAAGTCTAAGATGTTGTTCAATTAATTTTAGATTTATATGCATTTGAAAAAGATAGCGGTATTTTTCCCATTCTTTTTCGGTTGTGATTTTTGCGTCTGTAAACTGGGGATTGCAGAAATCTGCTTGGGCGGCTTTTTCAAGCCAGTAAATATTTTCGATGCAATCATCTGGATATTGCTGGTAATGAACATGATATAGTTTGTACCAATCTTCCTTGTACTTTACCATATAGGCATAAATTGGCGAGGTGTTTATGAAAATAATTAATGCTGTAAGAATTAAAGAAAAAACGCGCTTTTTCACAAATAAATTATCGGTCGAATTGGAAAAATGTTGATATTATAAATTCGTATAAGTTTTTCAAAAAAAATACTTTTCGAGATTTCCAAAAAAAATGAGCTCCCGTGTAAAAATACCTTTTGCTGCGGGCGAGCTAGTTTTTGTGTAAAAATCCTGCGGTTTTCTTCGAAAAATCCTCGGATTTTTTTTATGGCAAATGCCAAAACTCCTCGATGCAGCAAAAGGTATTTTTTCACTCCGCTCATTTTTTTAGCAACAAGAAATATGTTTCCAAATATTTTTAGCAATATTTTCAATTGTATCAGCGGCATTTATTCTGATTATTTTCATTCCGGTTTGGCTGGAAGTTTTTTCGTATTCGGAAATTATTTTTTCATAGCGCGCTGCAATTGCCTTTTGTTTTTCGAGTGTTTCGTAGATTTCTTTGTGTTCGCCACGCGCATTTACGCGGCCAAGAGAAATTTCTGGATTAATTTCAAAATAAAACAGAATTTCTGGCAGCGGAAACGGTGAATTTAAAAGGGCAGGTAACTCATCACCACAAGAAACCGACTGATAGGCCATGCTCGAAAAAAAATATCTGTCGCTTACAACAATTTTGCCGCTTTCGCAAAGTTCTTTTACGCCGCCTTTTCCAAAAATGTGCTCGCAGCGGTCTGCGGCAAAAAGATAAGCATTTGTGCGCTCATCAACAGAAAACTCGCCGCCAAGCATTTTGCGCAAAAACTTTCCAGTTTCTTTTGTTGTTGGTTCTGCGGTTGCAACAAATCGGCCAGCAGCACAATTATTTCCGCGTTCAACAAGTTTTTTTATTTGAGTCGAAGTTCCGGCTCCGTCAATTCCTTCAAATACAATAAAATTTTTTAAAATCATAAGATGATTATAAACGCTTGCTTAAATTTGTACTATAAGAATCTTTGGAAATTTGGTATAATATTTTGGCTAAAATGGGCTCTTGGTACAAAAACGGACGTATCCGTAGTTACATCATAATTATTCTCGCAATTGTAGCCCTGTTTGTTTCCGCTCCAATCAAAAAGGCAATTATTTTGAGCGTAAATAACAGAGTTTCTGATTTTATAAATCAGTTGCACGAAAAAACTGGGCTCAGCATTTCTTACGATAAACTTTCGCCGTCCATTCTTTCAAACTTTTATATACGAAATATTTGTGTTTTTGATGATTCTGGAAATCAGATGCTTACTATAAATAAAACCCGAATTACTTACAGCATTTTTAGTATTTTGCGAAAAAATATGCAGAAAGGTATTTCGAGCGTTGTTGTAGATGGAATCAAACTTGATGTTGATGAACTTGCAAAAATTATGCAGGCGTTTGGCACAAATGAAAATTCAAATCAGGGAATTGCAGAAATCAAAAAAATGATTCCTGCGAATGTAAAACTTAAGAATATTTATCTCGAATATGATGATAATAATGTAAACGCAATTTTGAATATAAAGTCGCTGAATGTAAGTAATCCGCTAAAAAGAAAAGCGGTGAATATTCAAGGCGATGCTTTAGTAAATGCAACAGTTTACGCAATTAACAAAAAGATTTCTGGAAAAGCCTCTGTTTCTGGCTCAATTACAGATAATTTTGACGGCTCGCAGCTCAACTTAAAATTGCGCGATTTTACAGACGGCGATTTCAGGCTTAACAAGCTGAATCTTCACGCTTCGTACAATCAAGACACTTTTGAAGCGCACACAATTCAAGCTGTAAATCCGGTTTCGCTTGGCATTTTTTACGATGTAAAATCTGGCGAACTGAATGCAAATCTTCAGACTCAAAAACTCAAGCCGCTTGCTTTGCTTTCGGTTAATTCAAAATTAGAAGAGCTTAAAAAATATCAAAATCTGATTGTTGATACTGATACTGTTGTAAAATGCAATCTAAATGAAAAAACTTTTGATTTTAGCTCTGATACTCAATTTGAAATTCCAAATGAAGTTTTTTCTGGCGGACTTTTGGTTGGCTTTGAGCTTAGCGGAAATGAAAAAAAAGCAGATCTTTCACGCTTTTTTGTGAACGGCGAGCGTTGTACGGCTTCTGCAACTCTTTCTTATATTTATGATTCAATGCAGCTTTCTGGTGTTATTGAACTTCCTCAGTTTATTCTCGAAAACGGAAATACAATTTCAACAGAAGTTTATATTGATAGTCAAAAAAAAGGATTTATGGCCTTTTCTCCGCAGGTTTTTGTAGGAAATCGTGCGCTTACAGCTTTGCAGCTTAATTTTAATCCGCAAGATGATGAAACTTATGATTTTGACTTTGAACTTTCTGATTATTCGCATACCGAGCAGTCTGAGCCTGGAATGTTAAAGGTTGACGGAAGTTTTTTGAAAGTTTCAAATTATTTCCAAACAAATATTACTTTAACAAGCCTTTATCTCGATAGCATTGCAGCTCTTGCAGCTCAGTTTTTGCCTTCACAGCAGGCTGGTGCAATCGAAGCAATGCAGTCAAATCTTGCGCAATTTGTTTTTTCATCAGATGTTTATTTATCAACTGATTTAAAGACTGTTTCGTACAATATTCCGGTTGTAATTCTTGCTAATACAAAATCAGATAATCAGTTAATTAAATTTGCCTTAAACGGAAGCGAAAAAAATATTCAGCTTAATGAATTTTCGCTAATTGCCGGCTCTTATACGTTAGACGCTTTTGCTTCTGTTGAGCAGGCTCCTGATTCTTCGGATATGTTTTTTACCGCAGATATAAATGCGGCTTCAATTCCGTATCATTTTTCTGGAACAATTATGCCGGAAGTTTGCACGATTTTTGGTGATTATGGAATGGATTTTGAAGTTCGAAAGCAAAAAAATAATTCGCTTTTGGGCCATATTTCAATGAAGAGTCTTCCGTTAAAAGTTTTAGATTCTTCCTGGATTTTCAGTACCTCATCTGACTTTTCGTACGATTTTATAAACGGGCCTTCAATCAAAATCTCGCAGCTGGAAATAGAAGAGGCGGGAAGTGCTTCTCAAAATCCAAAGCTTGTGCTTTCTGGAAATGCAACTAAATATGGCGCGCAGTTTGATTCAATTTCTTATGCAGATCTTTATTCTGACCTTGAAGGTTCTGCGGATTTAATGATTAATATTAACGAAGGTATTTTTGATTCTGTTGGCGTTATGGTAAATCTTAGAAATCCAATGAGCGCCGAAAGTTTGATAATTGACGGAAATGTTTCAAATCCGGAACATTTGCCGCTTACAAAAGATAATCTGCTGCAAAAAGTTTATATGAATCTTCAGCTAAAGTTTAATACTTTTAGTTTGAATCGTTTTATGACTCAAAAAAGTCTGAAAAATTATATTACCGGAACGGTTTTTACTTCGGGAACTTTGGAACATCCTTATGCGGCAATTTCGGTAGATAAACTTTCGCTTCTTATTGCAGCTGATACTCTTACTGGAAGTGGAAATATTGTTCTTGAAGACCGCGACCTTACAATCAGCGATTTAGGTTTTGCTTTTGAAGCTGATGATATTAGATTTTCAAATATTCAGGCAAAAGGCTCTTTAACCGATTTTACGCTTGATGCAACCGGCCAGTTTGATTTTAGTGAAATGGGAAAAACGCTTCACGCGCCGCTTTATTTAACAATTGGAAATGCAGTTGTTCCAGAAGGAAAACTTTTTCCGGATTCTATTTCTGCAAAACTTTCAACGCCGCAATTTTCAGGAACGCTTTTGAAAAAGAATTTTCCGCTTTCGTTTTCTGTTTTCTATGAAAATAAGATTTTTTCGATTTCTTCTTCAAATAATTGCGGGCTTCATGGAAATTATTATCTTGAAAGCGGCCTGCTTGAGCTGGATTTAAATAATAAGAATTTTTTGTCTGCAAAAATGGACGGTCTTATAGATTTTAATCAGATGAATCTTACTATTTATGATATTAAGGCTGACCTGCCGAAAATGTGGACTTATCTTGATTTAGATGAATTTTTGATTGTTGAAAAAGGGCTTTTGACCGGCGAAATTGGCTTGACAGGCTCTGTAGATGAACCTGAATTAAATGGAAGTGCTTTGATTGCTTCTCCGGTTGCAAAAGTTCCGCTTCTTACAAAACAAAAACTTACAACTCCAAATATTTATTTTAATATTGTAAATAACGAAATTCAGATTCCAGAAACTATTGTTGCTGCAAAAAATAATCAGCGGCTTGTAATGGATTTTACAATTTTTATGAATAAATGGGATTTTGACCATATGGACGGTCACATAAAAACTTATGTAAATCCAAAAACAAAAGAATCTGATCAATTCCTTGTGAATTTTAAAACTCCGGAAGTTTCACTTGACGGAAATATTATTGCAGATTTAACTGAAATTCATCTCGAAAATGATATTCTTACTGTTCGCGGTAAAATTTCTGGCGAAAATATTGATCTTGGTGCTCAACTTTTTGCTATTGCAAATATGACTTCGGGCGCAGTTGAAACAATGGAAAGCGATATGCAAGTTATTGCAGATCTTACCATAAATCTTGGAACACACGCTTCTGTTCGCCTTGACCCGCTTTTGCGCTGTGTTTTTGTTCCAAATACATCAATGCATATTGAAGTGAATCAGCCAGATGGTTATTACAGTGTTGACGGAGAATTGAATCTTAAAACCGGCGATATTGCATATTTGAACAGAAGTTTCTATATAAAATCCGGTTCAATAAAATTCAATAAAGAAGATATTACAAATCCTTTGATTACGATAAATGCAGAAACCCGCGAAAAAGATGCTTTGGGACAAACTGTAAAAATCATTCTTTCTGTTGAAGAACAGCATTTGCTTGATTTTCAGCCAAAAATTTCTTCAATTCCGCCAAAATCAGAAAATGAACTGCGTACACTTTTGGGCGATATTGTAATGGCTGATTCAAACAGCATTGGTGAAATCAGTTTTGTTCTTGCAGATTATGCTTTGCAATCAACATTCTTGCGGCAAACAGAAAATAAGTTGCGAAATTTGATTAATTTTGATATATTTTCTTTACGCACCAATTTAGCTCAAAATGTTTATAATATGAGCTCTTCAGGAAATTTCAAAGAAAACTTTACGATTGGTAACTTTCTTGATAATACAACTGTTTATATTGGTAAATACATTGGCAGTTCGCTTTATGTCGATGGTATGGTTCATTTTTCATTTGAAAATGGAAATACTGCTGATTTTGAAGCTGCCACTAAAAATATGTATGTTCAACCGGAAATCGGTTTGGAATTGGAGTCACCGTTTGTGAACGTTCGTGTGAACATGGCTCCAGATATAAATGCGTTATTAAAAAATCAATTTGTTCCTTCCACGTCTGTGACTCTCTCTTGGAAATTTACATTTTGATGGAAGTAGGAGTATGTGATGCATCGAAAAGTTTGTGCATTGGTTGTTTTGTTTTTTGCAACAGTTTTTTCTTGTTTTGCTGAAAGCAGCGAATGGTATTGGGAAAAGCCGATTGCAAGAATCGAGTTCAATGGTTTAAAAAATGTTAAAAAATCAGATCTTCAGGGAATTACAAGTTCTTTTGTTGGTCAGCCTTTTTCGGCAGATGTTTATAATGAACTTCTTGACCGCTTATACAGCCTTGATTTTTTTGATGATATTACTCCTTTTGCTAAAAACGATACAAAAGATGAAAATAAAGTTCTTCTTGTTTTTGAAGTTGTTGAGAGACCAATTATTGCTTCGGTAAATTTTATTGGAAACAGAAAAATCAGAAACAGCGATCTTCGCCCGCAAGTTAAAACAAAACCAAATGATATTTATATTGAATCTAAAATTTTGCTTGATGAACGTGTAATCAGAAATTATTATCTCGAAAAAGGATATACAGCTTCCTATATTACACACTCAATAGAAGAAACTCCAGACGGAGTTGTTGTAAATTTTCAGATTCAGGAAGGAAATAGTTCTATAATCCGCGAAATCAATTTTGTGGGAAATACAATTGTTTCAAGCAGAACTTTAAGAAATAAACTTACCTTAAAAGAAATTGGTTTTATGAAAGACGGTGCGTATCAGCCTTCTACTCTCGAGCAGGATAAACAAAACATCATAAATTATTATCTCGAAAAAGGTTATGCTGATGTTTCTGTTCTCGATGTAAAAGTTGATTCAACTCCAAATGAAGAAAAGCAGCGCGATGAACTTACAATTACTTTTATTATTCAGGAAGGCGCTCAATATACTTATGCTGGAATGGATATAAAAGGCAATGAAGTTTTTACAACAGAAGAGCTTTTGAAACAGCAGAAACTTAAAAAAGGCGCAATTTTTAACGCTACAAAATTCCAGGAAGATTATCAGGCGATTCAAAAAATTTATGCAGATTTTGGTTATATGACCAATGAATATTATCCTGTTCCTACAAAGAATTCAGACCGCCACGAAATTTCTTACGAAATTACAATTCGCGAGCATTCTCGCAGCCATGTTGAAAATATCATCATCAAAGGAAATACAAAAACAAAGGAATACGTTATAAAACGTGAAATTCCAATTGAAGCGGGTGATACAATCACTACCGATAAAATTTATAACGGTTTGAGAAACCTTATGAATCTTCGCTACTTTTCAAATGTGGTTCCAAATGTTCAGCAGGGTGCCGAAGAAAATCTTGTTGATTTGATTTTTGCTGTAGAAGAGCAGTCTACAAATCAGGTAATGGCTTCTATTCAGATTTCTGGACAGGACACCGGATTTTTGCCAGGTGCTGTAAGCTTCAGGTGGGAAAATTCAAATCTTTTTGGTGAAGGCCGAACTATTTCTACAGGTGTTCAAATTTCTAATTCGGTTCAGACTGTTGACGTTTCTTATTCTCAAGGCTGGATTGGAAATCTTCCTATTACATTTAATACTTCGCTTGCATATAGTCATTCTATTGAAAAGGCATATAAAAACGATTTTGGCCCTAATATGAATTTTTATCAGAATAGATTTACAATGAAATATGATAATCATAATGCAACGCTTAGTGCAGGATTAGGAAGAAGGTGGTTCCCGGATTACGCAGTTATTACACTTTCCGGCGGTGTTTCAACTTCTTTGCAGACAAATATTTATGATGAATCAAATAATGTTCCTGTTGATACTGGTGTTTCGCTTTATGCTAATCGTTTGGGAATTTCAGATTCGATTTATGGTTCAATTTCTATTGATAACCGCGATTATATGTATGATCCTTCAAAAGGCTGGTTCTTTAAAGAGCGTTTGTCTTGGCACGGTTTGCTTCCGGGTCTTGAAAAAGAGTTCTTCCTTAAATCAGATACAACGCTTGAAGGTTACTTAAAGTTGATTGATTTGCCGGTTTCGGAAAAATGGTCGTTTAAGACTGTTCTTGCCGGTTATACAGGAATTACTGCAATTATTCCTCGCACAGAAATCAGCGAAGGAAACAATGTTTATATTGACGGTATGATAAATGGACGCGGCTGGAACGACGGTTCAACTTCAAGAGATACAAAAGGTATGTTTATGCTATCTAACCGCCTTGAACTTAGAATTCCAATTATTCCAAATATTCTTGGTATCGACGGATTCTGGGACGCAGCAGCTGTTTTGCCAAAGGCTTCTGATTTTTCAAATCTTAAAATTGAAGATTTCTATTTCAGTTTTGGTCCGGCAGTTCGATTCCTTATTCCACAGTTGCCGCTGCATCTTATGTGGGCTTGGAGATACCGCATTGAAGACGGACAGCCGAAATTCGCTGAAAAGCCGATGTCGTTTGTACTTTCATTCAATATTGTGAACTATTAAAATATATTATATTATTAAGAAAATACCTGAAATATTTCAGGTATTTTGATTTTTTTGAATTGGAGATTTTGTTATGAAAAAATATTCTAAAATTATTGTTTTGATATTGGTTTTAGTTTTTGCAGGTTTGCCAGCTTTTTCTCAGCAGATTACAAAGTTTGGTGTAGTTGATACTGCAAAAGTTTATAATGCATATTTTAGAAATTCGGCACCTGTTAGAAATTACGAAAAAAAGAAGGCAGAATTTCAGGCTGAAATTAATTCTCAGGTTGAAGCAATTAAAAAACTTCAGCAAAAAAAACTTGATTATCAGAATAGCGGAAATGAAGCTGCTGCAATGAAAACAGAAGCTGAAATCACAAAGAAAACCGATTATCTTTCTGAATATACAAATGCAAAAAATGTTGAGCTTGAATCTATGCAAAAGACTTTGCAGAATTCAGATGATTTTTATAAGAAACTTTATAATACTCTTGCAAAAATTGCTGAAAGCGGCAGCTACAGTATGATTTTGAGTTTGCAGGATTCTAATTCAATTCTCTGGTATTCTTCTTCAGTTGATATTACAAATCAGGTAATTACAGAGCTTGGACTATAATGGCTGGTGAAGAAAATCTAACCCCGATGATGATTCAATATCGGGGAATTAAAGAAAAGTACAAAAACGAAGTTGTTTTTTTTCGACTCGGTGATTTCTATGAAATGTTTAATGAAGATGCGGTAGAAGTATCGCGTCTTTTGAATTTAACTTTAACTCACAGAGCTGCACAGCCAATGTGCGGAATTCCTTATCATGCTGCAAAAATCTATATTGCGCGCCTTTTGCGTTTTGGAAAAAAAATCGTAATCTGCGAGCAGGTTGGCGAAATTCCAAAAGGCGGAAAGGGAATTGCCGAGCGTAAAGTTGTTGAAATAATTACTCCGGGAACTGCCGTTGAAGCTGAATATTTGGACGGCTGCCGCGCAAATTATCTTGCGGCGCTTTCTATTACAAAGGGGCGGGCAGCCTTTGCCTTTATTGATGTTACAACTTCAAGTTTTAAAGCAACTTCATGGCCGGCAAGTAAAATGGCAGAAAATTTTGGAAAAGAGTTGAATCGTGCCTGCCCGCGCGAGCTTTTGCTTCCAAATTCCTTAAAACATAATAGTGATATTCAAAGCGTGCTTGCTTCTTACGGCGCAATTTCAGTTTCATATTATCCTGATTG
The DNA here is from genome assembly GCA_017962415.1 of Treponema sp. Lineage (GTDB taxonomy): Bacteria > Spirochaetota > Spirochaetia > Treponematales > Treponemataceae > Treponema_D. Next base: position 51,938 of record JAGCVK010000049.1, read on the forward strand.
GGATTTTTCTTTAGAACTTTCTTATAAGAAACTTACAAATCAGTTTAAAACTGCAAATCTAAAGGCTTTTGGTCTTGAAGCCGAAAGTGCAGAAATTGTTCCAGCGGGTTTTTTGCTTGATTATCTTGAAAAAACAACGAACGCTGCGCTTCCTCATATTAGTTCAATTCGTATTTACAGCGATTGTGAATATCTTATGCTTGATGATTCTTCGCGCCGTAATCTTGAAATTATTTCTAATATGCGCGACGGAACTTCGCAGTTTACTTTATATGAATGTGTGGACTTTACAAAAACTGCAATGGGCGGCCGTTTGCTTAGAAACTGGCTTTTGTTCCCTTTAACAAATTTGCGCCAGATTCAAGAGCGGCAGAATCGTGTTTCAAGTTTTGTAGAAAATCGCAATCTTTTGGATAAAGTAAAAAATGATTTAAATTCAATTTTAGATGTTGAGCGCCTTGCCGGAAGAATCGCAATGGAAAAAGCTCATGCAAAAGATTTGCAGGCTTTGCGAGCGAGCCTTGAAGCCTGGAATCGTGTAAAAGATTATTTGAACAGCTTTGATTTTTCGTTTGTTTCAAGTGACGAAGCGCTAAAAATCTGCGGTTTAATTGAAAACTCAATTTTGGAAGATCCTGCAACATCTTTAACCGACGGTGGAATTATTAAAACCGGCTGGTCTGAAGAACTTGATCATTGGCGAAGTGTTCATGATAATTTTAATCAGATTTTGTCTGAATATGAAGCACAGGAACGCGAAAAAACTGGAATTACAAATCTAAAAATCAAATATAATAATGCTTCTGGCTATTTTATTGAAGTTAGTAAGGGAAAACTTTCGAGTGTGCCACAGCATTTTATTATGCGCCGTGCACTTGTAAATGGCGACCGCTATACTACAGAAAAACTTCAGAGTCTTGAGCAGGAATTAAATGAATCTTCAACAAAAATTCTTGAGCTTGAGCGCGATCTTTTTGTTGAAATAAGAGCTTCTCTTAAGCAATATATTCCGTATTTGCTGCAAGTTGCAGATGAAATTGCAAATACAGATGCTTCTTGTTCTTTTGCGCAGGCTGCAATTGAGCATAACTGGGTAAAACCTGAAATTGAAGATTCAAATCATTTTGAAATAAAAGACGGGCGGCATCCGGTTGTCGAAAATCATCTTCCGCGCGGAGAATTTGTTCCAAATGACGCTTTGCTTTCTGGTGATGAAGATGATATACCAGCCTTTGCTTTAATTACCGGCCCGAATATGGCTGGTAAAAGTACATATTTGCGCCAGAATGCTTTGATTGCGCTTTTAGCTCAAACAGGCTCGTATGTTCCGGCAAGTATGGCTCGGCTTGGAATTGTCGATAGAATTTTTTGCCGCGTTGGAGCTTCTGATAATCTTGCAAAAGGTGAATCAACTTTCCTTGTTGAAATGACAGAAACTGCAAATATTTTGCACGCAGCAACTTCGCGCTCGCTTGTAATTATGGACGAAGTGGGGCGCGGAACTTCCACCGAAGACGGACTTGCAATTGCGCGCGCTGTTTCTGAATATCTGCTTGATACAATTAAGTGTAAAACTTTTTTTGCAACGCACTATCACGAACTTTCGAGAATGGAACATACAAGACTCAAAATGCTTTGTATGGACGTGCTTGAGCAAAACGGTTCGGTTGTGTTTTTGCGAAAGGTGAAAGAAGGTGTTACTGAAAATTCTTACGGAATTCATGTAGCAAAACTTGCTGGAATTCCTCAAAATGTAATTGACCGCGCAAATGTGATTTTGTCGCATATTCAGGCTTTGGCTTGTGAAAATCCGATTATTCTCGAAGATATTCCAGAAAAAACGCAGGTGCAGCCTTGTGTAACTCCAGGCCTTTTTAGTGATGAAGAAATCATAATTTCAGAAATTCTTTCTGTGGATCTTGATAATATTACGCCGTTAAATGCTTTGCAAACAATCAGTCGCTGGAAAAAAACACTTTCAGGGCAATAAAATCTGATTTTTTGAAAATTTTTATGATATTTTTTCCTCTTTTCGATAAGTTTGACTATATATATAGTGTGAAAAAAATATATTTTGAAATTAAACAGATTGTTGTTTCCTTTTTAAGATTATTTTATGCGCTGATTTGTGGGCAAAGTGAATGTGCGGTTTGTGGAAAGAGCGTTTTTTCTAAGCCAGTTTGTAAAGCGTGCCTGGAAAAGTATTTTTCTGTAAAAAAGATTTTTGAAGTGCAAAGATGTGAGCGTTGCGGAAAAGAACTTATTTCTGAACAAAAACTTTGCACAAAATGCAGGCAGCAAACAGTTTTAAAAAGTACAGATAAAATTATTCCTTTGTATTCTTATAGACTGTGGAATCGTGAATTAATGTTTCGCTGGAAAATGCTTGGAGAGCGAAGTTTGTCGCCAATTTTTGCAAAACTTATGAATAATGTTTTAAAACAGAGCGGGCAAACAGTTCTTATTCCAATTCCGCCACGCAAAGGAAAAATCAGAAAGCAGGGCTGGGATCAGATTGATGAACTTTGTCAGTTTCTTGAAAAACGTTATGGTTTTACAGTTTTAAAGATTTTGGAAAGAAATTCAGTTGTGCAGCAAAAAACGCTTTCGCGAACAGAGCGTTTGCAATCAATAAAAAGTGCTTATTCGCTTTGTAAAACAAAATTGCTTAATAAAAGGCTAAAAAGTTTTGGTGGAATACTTCCAGAATCAGTTTGTTTAATAGATGATGTTTGTACAACAGGTGCAACGCTTGAAAGTTGTGCAGAAATCTTAAAATCAGCTGGAGTAAAAACTGTAAACGCAGTTACGCTTTTTACCGTAGATTGAGCGATTTATTAAGGTGAAAAACTAAGTTTTCAAAACTATAAGTTTGCATTGCAAAACCTTAATTTTCGGGGTATTATTATAAGGTAGGTTTTATTTATCTTGGAGGTATCTATGGCTAGTGATATTCAATATCAATTAGTAACGTTTCATCTGGGGGAAGAATTATACGGCGTTAACATCATGGATGTTAAAGAGATTGTAAGACTTCAAAATGTCCGCGTTATTCCTAATGCTCCTTATTATGTTGAGGGTATTATTAATCTTCGTGGAGATATTATTCCTATTATAGATTTGCACAAGCGCTTTAAGATTCAGTCTGTAACAAAGTCTGAAGATATTGAGATGGAAGGCGGTTTTATTATTCTGAATATAGATGGTGGTAAAATCGGAATCATCATAGATAAAGTTGAGCGTGTTGTTTCCGTTAAGGGCGAAGATGTAAAGGATCCGCCTCAGATGTTGAGCGGAATCGGAACAGAGTATATCGAAGGTGTTGTTCGTGAAAATGACGGATATTTAATTATGCTCAATACACGAAAACTCTTCAACGCAAAAGAATTACAGAAAATTATCGATAACCAGTAAATTAAATGATTCAGACTTACAGTACAACTATTCGTAGAAAAGAAATGGATGCGGTTTTAACATGCATGGTTGACGAAAAAATTGGTCCAGGCGAGTTAAACGCGAGATTGATCCAGACGGTAAAGGAATTTACCAAGTGTGACGGTGCAGTTGCTTTGAGAAGCCCTGCAATTGCTTTAAAATATGCGCTTGAAGCATTAGATTTAGAAAAGGGCTCAAAGATTATGATTTCTGCCCTGGCGCCAGCCTGGCAATATCAGGCGGTAGAAAATTTGGGATATGAGCCGCTTGTTCTTGATGTAGATGAAGTTTCGGGTCTTGTAACAGCCGAGCTTGCTTCTGAAGGAATAAAAAACGGTGGACGTTTGCTTTTGCTTCATGAGACAGAAGGAATTCTTCCTGATTTTGAAGCAATTATGCAGCTTGGTGTTCCTGTGATTGAAGATATTTCGCAGAGTGCAGGCGCAAGTGTTCCTGTTTTGAACGGCGAGGGTGTGCCAACAGAAGAACGAAAACTTGCAGGTTCCTTTGGTGTTTATACAATCATGGGGCTTGAAGAACGTGATGTTATTACAGCTGGCGGTGGAGCTGTACTTTTTGCTCCTGGCCGCCGTGAATGGATTGTTTTGAAAAAATATGCAGATGAAGCTCCTGTTACAGATTTGCTTCCTGATATTAATAGTGCGCTTGCCTGGGTTCAGGTTCGCGAATATCCGCGAAACGAAAAAACTCGTAAAGAGCTTTTTGCAATGTTTCATCAGGCATGTCTTATTGGCCGACATAAAATGTTTGCCCGCGAAATGGAAGAAGGGTCAACAATGAGTTGTTTCCCATTGATTCTTTCAAGTTCGTTTAAAGATGTTAAGCAATATGCGGGGAAAAAGGATATAGAAGTGCAGCTTGCTTATAATAATTCTGTAATTGCACTAAAAGATGAATTATCTGAAAAATGTATTCACGCAAAGTCTTTGTATTTGCGATGTGTTCATATTCCGCTTTATCCGCGTTTGACTCATGCAGAGAGTGCTAAAATTGTAAAAGTTTTGAGCTCTTTGCCATAAAAAGGATATAATGAAAAAGGCTCTTTTAATTATAAATGTAAGTAAAGATGAATCTATGTCTCTGGCGCAGGAAATTGCAGCGTACCTTGAAAAAAAAGGTATTGCTCATGATTTTTTGAGTTTTGACGGCTTTGTAGATAATTCTGATTTTAAAGAATATCAGTTTGTGATTTCGCTTGGAGGCGACGGCACAGTTCTTTATGCTGCCAGAAATGCTTCTAAATATGGAATTCCGGTTTTTCCTGTGAATCTTGGTGAGTTTGGTTTTATAGCTTCTGTTCAGCCACAAGACTGGAAGAAGGAGCTCAACGCCTTTTTAGACGGAAAATCCGTTTTCCAAAAGCGCTCGCTTCTTAAAGTGGAAGTTTCGCGCGCTTCAAAAAAAATCTATTCATCACTTAGCCTGAACGACGCCGTAATTTCAGCCGAGCGAGGCGTTTCTACCATAACACTTTCCGTTCTCAGAAATTCGCTCCCGTTGTGCCGCCTCAAAGCCGACGGATTAATCCTCGCCACGCCCACCGGCTCGACAGCTTACTCAGCCGCCGCCGGCGGACCAATCGTTTCTCCAGACTTAGAAGCCTTTGTCCTTACTCCACTTAATTCTTTTTCACTGTCGAGCCGGCCAATTGTGCTCAGCCCAGACAGCAAACTCGAAATCACAGTAGAAAAATGCCGTGCACGCGGAATCTGCATTACTGTAGACGGCCAGGAGCCGTTTTCAATAGAATGCGGTGATGTAATTACAGTTTCATTAAACAAGAAAAAGGCAAATCTTGTCGCAGGTTCTGCTGAAAAATTTTATAATGCCCTTAGATCAAAATTAAACTGGTCGGGAGTTCCACATGCTTGAAGATTTAACCATCAAAGATTTTGCGCTTATAGATTCAGATTATCTTGAATTCTCAAAAGGTTTTACCGTTCTTTCTGGTGAAACTGGAGCTGGTAAATCTATTCTTATTGGCGCGCTTTCTTTTTTGCTTGGCGGAAAAGCCGATGTTCAGCAGATTCGTGCCGGTAAAAAAGAGGCGAGTGTAAGCGGAACTTTTTTACTTCTCAAAAATCTTCCGGTGCGAACAAATTATTCTGATGATGATGAACCTCGCAATGCTCTTGAATGGCTTTTTGTTCACGGAATTGAAATTGAAAATGACCGTGTTCTTTTGCGACGCATAATCCGCGATACTGGAAAAAACGGCGCCTGGATTAATGATACGCCGGTTACCCGAATTGATTTAGCTCAGTTTTCTTCTTTTTTGGTTGATATTCACGGTCAGCATGAACATCAGTCTTTGATGAAAGTTGCTGAACATCGAAAATATCTTGACGCAAGAGCCGGAATTACTGCACAAGTTGATTCATTTACTGCAAAGTATGCAGTTCTTGTTGCAAAGAGAAAGCAGCTTGCGCAGTATAATCTTTCAGACAGCGAACGCCTTAGAAAACTTGATATGATGAGTTTTGCTGTAAAAGAAATTAACGAGGCTAAAATAAAACCTGGCGAAGATGTTGCGTTAGAAGAAGAACAGGCTCGCCTTTCTTCTTATGAAAAAATCTTTTCTGATGCAGATTCGATTGAACAGCTTCTTGGCAGCGATGAAAATTCAGTAATTGGTTTGATGAAGAAAATCCGCAGAGATTCAATGCACATTACTGAACTTGATAAATCGTTAGCAAATTTAGATGAGCGCGTAGAAGCGGCTTTTTACGAGCTTTCTGATATTGCGCAGGAATTTTCGTCTTATAAAAGCAGGCTTGTTTATGATCCTTCTCGGCTTCAGACTGTCGAAGAACGGCTTTCTTTGATTTATAATCTTAAGAAAAAATACGCTTCGTCGGTAAATGCTCCTTTAAGCGAGGTTTTTGCTTATTTTGAAGAAGCTCAGCGTTACATCGAAGAAAATGGCGATGGAAACAACAAAAAAGAAGCGCTAACTGCCGAAATTAAACAGCTGGAAAAAGAAGTGCTTTCTCTTGCAGAAAAGCTTTCTGCGCAGCGAAAAGCCGCCGCTTCAACTTTAAATAGCGAAGTTGATCAGATTCTTTCAAAACTTGGAATGAAAGGCACAACTTTCAAAGTTCAAATAAATCAAAAAGCCGGAACTGAGCTTGAACAGCTTTGCGGCCCTTATGGTAAAGATGATATTGAATTTATGATTAGTGCAAATCCTGGAAATCCGCCGCTTCCGCTTGCAAAAATTGCTTCTGGTGGTGAACTTTCGCGCGTTATGCTTGCCTTAAAAACCATTTTTGCCCGCACAGATAATGTTGAAACTCTTGTTTTTGATGAAATTGATACTGGAATTGGTGGCGAAGTTGCGGTTGCTGTTGGTGCGCATATCAAAAATTTATCAAAAAACAAGCAAATTTTCTGTATTACACATCTAGCGAGCATTGCAGTTTATGCCGATAATCAGATAAAGATAGAGAAAACTGTCTCCGGAGAAATTACCTCTTCAAATGTTTATCCTGTGGAAGGCGAAGCTCGTGTGGCTGAAATTGCCCGAATGCTTTCCGGCGATTCTGATACCTCGCAGTCTCTGGAACATGCACGTTCTCTTCTTGCTAAATTTAGCGGAGGTAACTGATGTCTAAAATTTCAGAAGAAACAAGGCTCCATTTTAGTGAGGCAATTCAGCCTTACAAGGGAAAAATAACTGCAACCCTCGAAAAAGAAAAGACTATGCTCAACGGTATGCATAAAGGCGATATTGATTTTGAAAACAAAAAATTAATTTTATGCGAAGATATGATTTATGCCGCTTCTCTTTATATGGCGCAAAATAGTCTTTCTCTGCGACTTATGGAAGTTAAAAACAACGACGCACTAAATGATGCTCGAAAACTTCTTTATAAAGCAATTATTTATTTGGAAGAAATTGTTTCTGATACAATAGACGTTCCTTATTCTGATTTGGCTCCGCTCCTTGAAACTATAAAAAACGTTACAATTATCCGCCGTTATACAATTATCCGAAAGCTCGGACTTGCAATCACAATGTTAAAAGATGCCTTTGGTGATAACAGTAAGTGGAAGTGGTCTTTTGTAGAACTCGAAGGCCGTTTTGCAACTGTTTCAAAAAACCTTATTGATATGAAAACTTGCGTAAAAGATTATTTTGATCCGGCAAGCGCTGATTATGAAACAACTGTTCTTTATATCAGAATGGTTTCAAAGCAGCTCAATGATTCTGCAACTGCTTACCGCGATAAATACGAACTTTCTACGCGCCGAATTGACGATATGCGTAATGCCATAAAATATCTTCTTGCCCTTAGAAAACTTTATATTGCTATTGGCGATTCAAATCAGGCTGAAGAAGTTAAAAAGAAGGCTGTTGTCTGGAAAGATAAAATGGACGCAGATCAAAAGGCTGGTTTAAGCAACTAGGATTTACTTATTTATGGAAAAAAAACTCGCACTTAAAATCTTTGAAGGCTTTTCGATTCAACGGTGGAACGATTTGATTCGTCCGTTTGACCTTGTTGAAATGGACAAGGCGGGCGAAAAAATGGTTCTTGCGTATATAATCGGAAAGTACGAAGAGCATAATGGCAATTTTATTGACTGGAAATGGCTGATTTATGCTTCTCTTTTTGATTTGCTTAGAAAGATTTCTTTGTGCGATATTAAAGCTCCAGTTCAGCAAATGCTTCGCCGGCAATTTCCTAATGAATATATGCATCTTAATGAATGGGTTTTGAATCAGTATAAAAAAATTATGCCTGATGAAGAACTTTTTTCTGAATTTACGATTTATGTTGGCCAGCATGCCGGCTATTTTGATATTCCGCAAGAATTAAAAACAACAATGGAAGTTTATAAAGCGGCTCACAAATTTTCTACAATGCGCGAACTTGAAATGCTTGCCGTTGTGAACGAAAAAGAGCGCTTAAAAAATATCCGCATTGAGCTTGAAGCAGAAATTCAGCCGTTTTTACATCTTGAAGGCTTGCAAAAACTTGTAACACATCAAAAAGCTTTTGATTTTATTTTGAAAATTGAGCAGCTGCGTTTTCAGACAAGGTGGAATCAAACTCCGCGCGTTCCTGCAACTTCGGTTTTGGGACATTGTTTTTATGTTGCAATTATGACACTTCTTTTGGGGCGTGAATCAAATCCTGATATGTGCAACCGCCGCATTATTAATAATTTTTTTAGTGCGCTTTTTCATGATCTTCCTGAATCTGTTACGCGTGATATTATTTCGCCTGTAAAAACTGCAACTGATGATCTTCCAAATATCGTAAAAAAAATCGAAGATGAAATTGTAAACCGCGAACTCGTTCCTCTTATGGAGCCTTTTTTTGTTGATGAAGTGATTTATTATACAAGTGATGAGTTTACCAATAGAATTTTAGATAAAAAGGGGCACATAAAGCACGTTAGCTGGGAAGAACTTAATTCAAAATATAATTCTAATGAATTTCAGCCGATTGACGGGCGGCTTGTTCGTATTTGCGACCATTTTTCAGCTCTTATGGAAGCTGATATTTCTATTAAACACGGAATTACTTCCGCTCATCTTACTGGCGGCCGCAATGCAACGTTGAATCGCTATAAAAGTGATGAAATTATCAGCGGAATTAATGTTTATGAGTTTTTTCATCAGATTGTAACTGATTGATAAGATTTAAAAATCTCGTATAATTCAATAAAATCTTTATGTAAAAATGCCGATAATAGTGTTATGAAAACTTATATTTGTAAAAGAATTGCACTTGTTTGTGTCTTATTGCTTTGTTCATCAGTTGTATTTGCTGATATAACTTATAAGGTAGAAAAGGGCGATACATTATATTCAATCAGTAGAAAATATCAGATTACGGTTGCAGAATTGCGCACCGCAAATAATCTTTCTGAAAATGATATTATAAAAGCTGGCCAAAAACTCATAATTCCTGATGCGGATATTGGAACTGCGGCGGCTCTTTCTTCAAATAATAAATCAAGCAATGCTTCAAGTTCTGCAAAAACAAAAACTTATGTTGTAGCAAAAGGCGATACTTTGTATGGAATTGCCCGTAAAAGCGGAATGTCGGTTGCAGATCTTATGGCAATTAATAATCTTGATTCATCAAGCGTAATAAAAGTAGGACAGAAACTTAAAATTAATGATGTTCAGGTTGTTTCTAATACAAAATCTCAAACTTCATCTTCTAAGCCTGGCGAAACGGTTATAAAGATTAATGACAGTCTTCCTGATACCCGAACTTATGGAGCAACTGTTTTCGCAGATTCTAATACAAAGTGGCCTGTAAGTTCGCCAAAAATTACTCAGGTTAAAGGGAAAATTTCTGGCGTTCAGCTTTCTGCAAAAAACAATGAAGTTGTTAGCTGCATTCATGAAGGAACTGTAATGTACGTTGGTGTTTATCGTGGTTTTGGGCAGGTTGTTTTTGTTCAGTCTAAAACCGGTTTGATTTACGCGTACACTGGTCTTGGTTCTGTAAAAGTTCATAAAGGTGAATATGCAGTTTCGGGCTGCGAACTTGGAACTGCCGGTTTAGATTCTCTTAGTCAGAAATATCAGATTACATTTATGGTATTTCAAAATGGTCAGCCGATTGACCCGGCAAAAGCTCCAAGAAGCTAAAGTCTTTTTAATTTGTGAATTCTTTCGCTGCAAAGACAGCTGTTAAAAAGTTCCATGCAGGTAATGGCATCGTCCATTGCGCGGTGGGACTTTCCTTTGTCTATTCCAAGATAATCTGCTAAAAAATCAAGTTTGTGATATTCTGCCTCTGGAAAAACTATGCGCGAAAGTTGTAGTGTGTCTACTGCGTAATTTTTTGTAACCGGAAAACCGCAGTTTTCGCATTCGGCATTTAAAAAGTTTAAATCAAATTGAGCGTTGTGAGCCACTAAAATCGTGTCTTTTATAAAATGCAAAAAGCCTGGCAAATGAACATTTATCGGGTCTTCTGCATCAACCATTTGCTGTGTGATGTGAGTTAAATCAATAATAAAAGGTGAAAGTATTTGATCGGGAGCAAAAAGGTGAGTCCATTTTGCAAGAATTTGGTCTTTTGTAAAACGAACTGCACCAATTTCAATGATTCGGGAAGTTGTTGGAGTAACTCCTGTTGTTTCCGTATCAAAAGCTGTAAAGACTGCGCCGTCTTCATAAAGGCGGCGCAGTCTTCTTAAATCTGTAATTTTTTTATTTGGATGCTGCATCAATAATCTTTTGAATGTCAGATTCAATTCCGTCGCAAAGAACGCCGGCTTTTTTCTTAGCTTCAGCAAACCAAGCGTCTGAACCGTCGCCTGCTGGAATCATAGAGTTGATGTAGAACTTAATCTTAGGCTCAGTTCCAGAAGGGCGCGCACTTACGATTGTTCCGCTTTCGAGGTAGAACTGAAGAACATTGCTCTTTGGAAGGTCTGAATCGCACATAATGTCACGAACTTTGATAACCTTTTCGCCGCCAAGAGTTGCAGGTGGCTCTTTTCTAAGTTTTGCCATCATACCCTTCATAATTTCGCCACCCTGAGCACCCGGGAAGTATTGAGAAATTGCGCGGTCTTCAAAGTAACCATATTCTTTGTACATATCATCAAGATGTTCAAGAAGGCTCTTTCCTTTGCTTCTCCAATAGAGAATCATTTCTGCACACATTGCTGCAGCTGAAACGCCGTCTTTATCCATAACTTCGCGTTCGATTTTGTAACCGTAGCTTTCTTCTAAACCGAATACATAGTTGTGAGTTCCAGCTTTTTCAAATTCTGCTTCTTTTGCGGCAATCCACTTAAAGCCAGTAAGGCAGTCGAACATTTTTACGCCGTATTTTTTACAGATATAATCTCCAAAAGGCGAAGTTACAATTGAGCGAACAACAGCCGGATTTACAGGCATTTTGTTGAATTCTTTGCGTGAAAGAAGAACATATTCCATAAGCAAAGCGCCCATCTGGTTTCCGTTCAAAAGTACAAAGTTTCCGTCTTTGTCTGGGAAAGCTGTACCAAAGCGGTCTGAATCTGGGTCAGTTGCCATTACACCGTCTGCCTTTTCTTTTTTTGCAAGTTCAACAGCAAGCGTAAGAGCTGGCTTTTCTTCTGGATTTGGTTTTTCAACAGTAGGAAAGTTTCCGTCTGGTTCGCGCTGTTCTGGTACTGTGATGATTTTCAATCCCAAATCACCAAGAACTTTTTCTACATGCATTGCACCAGTTCCGTGAAGCGGTGTGTAAACAATGCGAACATCTTTTGCCTTTTCTTTGATGAGTTCAGGGCGGAAAAGCTGTGCTTTACACATTGCCCAGAATTTTTCATCAATTTCTTTATCGATAATAACAAGTTTTTCGCTGGCAATAGCTTCAACTCTTGTCATTGTTTTTACTTCTTTTACTTTATTTACTTCTTCAATAATACCAACATCGTGTGGTTCAATTACCTGAGCACCGTCGTCCCAGTAGGCTTTATATCCGTTATACATTCTTGGATTGTGAGATGCTGTAACAACAACACCAGTTTGAGCACCAAGAGTTCTGATTGCGTAAGACAATTCTGGAGTAGGGCGAAGACTTGAAAAAAGATAAGCTTTGATTCCGTTTGCAGCAAAAATAAGAGCTGTAGCTTCGGCAAAAACGTCTGAATTCAAGCGGCTGTCATAAGCAACAACTGCGCTCAAAGTTCCATTTTTTGCTTTTTCCGGGAATGCTTTAAGAACATAATTTGCAAGGCCCTGAGTTGCCATATTGATTTCGAGAGTGTTCATACGGTTTGTTCCGCCACCCATAATTCCGCGAAGTCCGCCTGTTCCAAATTCGAGAGTTTGATAAAAACGGTCTTCGAGTTCTTTATAATCTTCTTTTGCAATAAGTTCTTCAACTTCTTTGCTGAATCTTTCATCTTTTTCTGCAGCGATATATGCTTTTGCTCGCTTTAAGATTTCTTCTTTTTCCATTTATATATCTCCTTCAGTAAGCCTAAAATAACATTTTGATAATATACTATAACGTTTTTTTTGAGTTTATACTACCAGTGCTTTCGCATTATACTAATGCTTGGTTGAGAAAAAAACTGCATTGCAGCAAGCACAAAATACACGATTCGCGTTTTTGTGTAAAAAATCATAATGCAAAAGCGCTATTTATCAGCTTTAGTAATAAGAGACGTTTCCCATTCAAGAAGTGCCTTTTCCATTTGAGGATTGTCTCCTTTTGCATCGCACATAATTCGGAAAACTGGCTCTGTTCCGCTTCCTCTCATCCAAATAAAAGCAATAGGCTTTGATTCTTTATTTTTAAAGATGATTTTAAGTCCGCCTTTTTCAGAAAGCGAAAAATCTTTTACATCGCGGGTTTCTTCTGTTCCTTTTGTGATTACAGCTTCCCAGCCAGTAATTCCGTATTTTTTCTTAAGAGAAGAAGATTTTTTCTTCCATTCGGCTTCAAAAACTTTTTGAAATGCGCCTTTGAGTTTTGAATGGTCTGTTGTTTTGACTTTTAAAACTGCGCGCGGCTCAGAAACGCCGGTTGTTGTATATTTTGGAAGAGATTCAATAATATCAGTTAAAGTAAAGTTTGGCTTGTATTTATTGCCTGATTTATTGCACCACATTTCGAAAAGCCCGTTTTCTCTCATCATCAAAAGTTTTAAAAGTGCAAAAATTGTGTTTAGCGGGTCGCGAACGGCTGCCGGGTAAGTAATTGTGCCGCCGTTTGAGCCTTCGCCAAGAATTCTAACCGTGTAACCTTCGCTGCGCTTTTTTCGAGCAAGATTTACGACATTAGCTTCTCCAACTTCGGCTCTAAAAACTTTTGCGCCAAGAGAATCTGCAATTTCTTCAATTCGCATAGAAGTTGGGCAGTTTACTGCAACAGCAGGCTTAAAATCTTTTTGATCTGAATTTTGCCAGATTGAATAAGTGAGCTCAGCGAGAACTGAAAGACTGAAAACTTCCTGCGCTTTTAGAATGCAGGCTTTGTTTTGTTTTTCATCCCAGTAAACAATGTTTCCGCGATCTCCGTCGCAGTCTGGCATATATCCAAGAACAACTTCGCTGTGGCCTTCTTTATGAAGTTTTTCCATTTCGGCTGCAACATAAACAAGATTTTCTGCTTCCGGAATAATTTCGTGCGCAATTTCGAATTCGTTAATCGAATAAAAGTTGATTTTGCGCTCTTTAAAAAACTCGCGGTCAATACTTTGATATCTTGAGCTTCCGTTAAAATCGCATACAACTCCAATCGGATTTTCTGCAATAAAAGTATCAAGCATTCCAAAAAAATCAGCTTGATATTCTTTATTATCAGTTCCGGTTATAGTTTCATTAATAAAATTCTTGTATGCGTAAAGTGCGTTGTGTTTAGAGCTTTCTTTAATTTCATAAACTGATTTTAGCTCGGAAGTAGTGCAGGAATAGGCTTTTTTTACTGCCTCTATAACAAGATTATCATCTTTAAGGCGATTCAAAAAATCTTCTACAAGTTTCGCATTTTCGCTTCCGCTTAAAACTCCGCCGTCATTTGTGCCAAATTTAATTCCGTTATGGCCAATTGGATTATGGCTTGCAGAAATATAAATAAAACCGTCTATTTTTCGGGCAAAAGCCATAATTTCTGGTGCTGAAGTAACTGCGCTGTATTGAATAATTGCGCCTTTTTTTATAAGCGCGTGAATCATAGCATCGGCTAAAGCGGGACCTGTTGGTCTTGTGTCAATTCCAAGTGCAATAACAGGCGCTTGCTGGCCAGATTTTTTACTTAGATAATCAAAAAAAACATCTGCCGCAATTACGGCAATGCTTCTGTCAGTTTCAGTAATTTCAGGACTTTTATCCTGCTCATTTCCGGATGCTGCGAAAACTTTGCGCCAGCCGGAAGCTGACAAAATCATATTATGTTCCAAGTTTTTACTCCCACAAAACTTATTTAAGTAATTTTAACATAAAAAAATCTATTTAACAAATTTTCTTATAAAAGAGGAAATTTAATTAATAATTGATTTTCATTTAGTTTTATTTAATCAAAATGTTGTAATTCAGCTGCTTGACGTTTCCCAATGGATCTGAAATTGCAAGTCCGAGTGTTGCGCGGCCAGGCGTAAACATAACTTCGCCCAAAAGCTGAAGTTTTTCATTTGGGAAAATATCAGCGCCGGTATATTTTTTCTTTCCGATAATACAAAGTTTGTTGTTTTCCTGAGTAATCATATCGTAAGAAAGCTGATCTACGATTATACCATTTATTGAAACTGTGGTTTTATAAGGAGCCGAAATTTGATTTCGTCTGCAATAAACTTTATAAAGCCCTGCGGTAAAGGTTCTGCTAACGTTGATGTCAAAAAAATCGTTGTTTTTGTTGCCAATCATAATTCCGGTAAGTGTGAGCGGCAATTCTTCTGAAGCGCGCGGCATTAAAACTTTTGGATTTATTGCTGTTTTATTTTTTTCGTCGATAATTTGGAATTCGAGCTTTCCGTTGTTTTCATGAAAGCCCGAACTTCCTGAACTTGCGATAATTGTTCCGGTTTCTATAGTTGTTTCGTTATTTATAGAAAGTGAATCTTCATCGAGATTTCCATAAACTGAAATCAAATCATCATCATGAGCAAGAATTACGCATGTTCCAAGCGTAGAAGGAAAAAAATCCGAATCATCAGAAAAATCTGTTAAAACTGCAAGCACAAAACCGTCTTCGGCAGCCTTGATTTCTGTTGGCTCCGAAAAAATCATTGAAGTGCTCAAAAGATTTCCGCGATTCTGGCCAAAATATGATTTATAAGAATCTTTTGTAACTTCATCTTGCGGCCAGTCAAAGGCAAAACTAAGTGAGCTAACTAAAATTGCAGCAAAAATCAAAATAGTTTTTTTCATTTTTAATTCTCTCCTTATTCACGGGAAACTTTTATTTTTGAAAGTGAATTATCTTTTCCTAAGAAAATATCATTTCCGGTTGCATGCAAAAATGCCGAATCTGCATTGAAAGAAAAACCGCCTTCCAGCGTGCTTGTTTTATCAACAATTGAAACTGTGTATTTTGAGTTGTTTTTTCCCATAAGAATTGTAAAATCATCAGTTTCTTCTATTGAAATGATTTTGTCTTTGATGTTAAGAGTTTTTTCTGATTTATCTGAAATATTGTAAACTCCAACGCCTTCAAAAAAGTTGTAGAAAACGCGTTTTCCATCTTTACAAAAATGCACAAGTGTTCTGTACGGAGAATCTTTTTCAAAGAATTTATGATAGATGATTTTTTGTTGATTTCCTTCGCGGTGCGAAAGTACAAAGCGCTGATGATTGTGGCCTGAAATTGTAGCAATGTACTGGCCGTCTTCGCTTATGTCCAAGCCCAAAATTACTGGATAATCGCTTCCGCCTGGCATAAATTCAATTTCTGTTGCTCCTGTTTCGTTATCTAAAACTTTTACGCTTCCGTTGGCAAGTCCAACCGCTGTATGATTTTGCTTTGCTGCGAACGCTGTTATTGGAAAGGTTCCTTCAAAACTCCAAAGAATTTTTCCAGTTTCATCACATTTTGAAAATGAATTTCCGCCCGGTAAAAAAACGTAAATCAGATTATCAACAAAAAAAGGAAAGCCACTTGCTTCTATTGTGCCAGCTTTTTCGCCTTTAGAATTATAAAAAACTGTATTCTTTGCTTCTGAATCATAAGTTGCAAAATAGGAATCTGAAATTGCAACTTTTGCCGGGAAAGTTTTATAAAGCGAAATATTTCCTTCTGAATCAAAATAGCCCAAAGTCTGGCCCAAATGAAAGAAAGAATTGTGCTTTGCATTGGTTTCTTCTTTTATAACCGGATTTACTGTGCTGATTTTCCATACTGGAGTGAAACTATATTCTGAACTAAGTGGTTTTACTGCCAGAATTGTATATATAATCGAAATTAAAAAAATCAAAAAAAGGGTTGGTGCAATAGTTTTTTTAGTTTTCATATTTATATGATATAGCATAAATGCTTTAATTTCAATTAATGTAAAAATTTCTAAAAAAAAATTGATAAATCTTTTGCGATAAATACCGCTAATCTTGACAAAATACCGTAAAGTATGCAAAATATTCTAAGGATTTCAAACGAAATAATTGAAAAATAGTTCAGAGAGGTAAATCACATGGAAGACGATATTCTTACAATTGAGGAAGTAGCCAAATATCTTCGCGTATCTGATAGAACCGTTTATGATTGGGCTCAGAAAGGCGAAATTCCTGCCGGAAAAATCGGAACAGTATGGCGCTTTAAAAAATCAGAAGTTGAAAACTGGGTTAATGCCAGACTTTCTTCTGATTCTGTAAAACAGGCTGAACAGACAATTCAGGTTAGAAATATTCTTTCTCCTGATCGTGTTGTTTTTATTAATCAGACTTCAAAGCATGATGCGCTTGTTGAACTTGCAGATGTTTTAGCAACTGCTCCTCAGGTAAAGGATGGACCCGAACTTACTCAGGAAATCCTAAAGCGTGAAGAGTTAATGTCAACTGCAATTGGTCGCGGAATTGCAATTCCTCATGTTCGTCTTTCTTCGGTTACAGACCTTGTAATGGCTGTTGGCGTTTGCAAAAAGCCTATTGCAGATTTTCAGACTATTGATGATCAGCCGGTTAATCTGCTTTTTATGATTGCTGCTGCTTATAATCAGCATTCATATTATCTTAAGACTATTTCGCACTTTAGTGCAAAATTCAAGGATAAGGATTTAAGAGATGCTATGGCTTCAGCTTTGTCTGAGCAGGAAATCTTTAATCTTCTTATTCGTGCATAAAATTATTCTGTAAAGCTGACAGGAATCCATTTTTTTCTGTCAGCGTGTTCTTGAGCAATCATTCCCCAAGTTACTTTTGCGGTTGTTTCTCCAAATAAATATTCTTTTTTATTGCTTTCCATTAAATATTTTTGTCCCGGTGCGTTGATTTGTGTAATTGCAACTGCGTGAGAGTATTCGCGGGAAATCAGCATAGCTGTATCAATTCCTTTTGAATTTAATAAAATGCTTAAAAGCATACTGCGGCTGTCGCAATCGTTTCCTTGTCCGCATAAAACTTCTGGAATGCTTGTAAAATCTGATTCTGATTTTGAAGCAGCTCTTTTGTAACTAAAATTTTGAACCCAGCTTAAAAGTTTTTGCGCGTAAGTTATATCAGGATTATTTGGATTTTCGGCTTTGCAGCTGGCGTAAAGTGCATTGAAAATATCAAAAGAGGCTTTTTCCAGGCGGCCGGCATTGTCGCGGTAAATCATTCTGTAGTAGCGTTGCCAGGCTTCTTTCCACATTTTATGATTTGCATAAAGTGTTAAAACTGAATATTCCAAATCAACGGTAAATTTTGCAGCTTCAATATCAGATTTATCTATTGAAGTTGTGATTTTTTTGCCGCCAATATTTAATTCGATATTTTTTGTGCCTTCTTTTGGAAATGCATAAGAGGTTATGATTCCAGGCGTGTTTTTGTATTTTTCGTCTATGCAAAGTGAATTTATTGTAGAAATTATAAACTGGTCGCAGCCTTGTTTTTCTGTTGGAGCATAACACAAAAGAAGAACAAAGTTGTTTTTGATTAAAAGCGGCGCACAAACTGCCCAACCGGTGTAAGAAGTATCGAGTGTCATTGAAAAATTGCTGATTCCGCAGGATTTTTCGCTCCAGTTAAAAGACGCAGTTTGGCCTTGCGCATTCAGTTTTGAAAGATTTTTCTGGAGAATTTTTGAGCCTTCGGTTTCAGAATTATCATTTATGATTTTCATAATCAATGTAACTGGAATATTGTCGTGCGAAAAAACGTACGAAAGCCCGTCTTTTGTGTAATCTGAAATTTTATAGCCTTCTGGAACATCGAGAGAAAATTTATAGTCGTTATCGGTTATTTTTTCACAAAAAGCCTTTCCTGCGAGCGCAAAGAAAATCAAAATAAGTATTGCAAACTTGTTTTTTGGGCGTCTTTGAAATCTTGTCATTTTATTTCTCCTTCAGTATTATTATCGGATGAATATGATTCAGGTTGTATACGAGAATGAGGAAATCTATATTATAAACAAACCAGCTGGCCTTGCGGTACAAGGCGGGCAGGGAATTGTTCATTCGGTGGACAGAGATTTTGCCGAGCAAACCGGGCAAAAAGTTTACCTTGTTCATAGGCTTGATAAAGATACTTGCGGATTAATGATTGTTGCAAAAAATCCGGCTGCGGCTGGAAAATGGACAAAACTGATTGCTTCAAAACTTGCAAGAAAAGAATATTTTGCGCTTTGTGCGGGAAAAATGCCTCAAAAAAGCGGAATTATAAACGAAAGTGTAATTCAGCATGGCGAAGAAAAATCTGCGGTTACAAAATATAAGGTTGAACAGGAATGGAAGATTGAAGTTCCTGCGTTGGAAAATCAAACTTCGCTTTCTGATTCTTTTATAAATCTGACACTTTTGCGTCTTACTTTGGAAACCGGCCGAATGCATCAAATTCGTATTCATCTTGCAAAAAACGGTTGCCCGATTGCAGGCGATGACCAGCATGGAAACTTTAAGATTAATAAGCAGTTAAAAAAATTGCTTGGAATAAAACGGCTTCAGCTTGCTGCGGTTAAACTTACAATTCCGCTTAATGGCAAAGAGCAACACTTTGAAATTCCTTTGCCTTTTGATTTAGCTTCGCTTTAGGTTTTTCGGGCTTTTGCGTTTTCACTCTGCTTGAAATTTATCCAATCTTTCCAAATCTTGCTTAAGTGTGATATAATCAATTTATGAGAAAGTTACATAATGTTTTGATTACTGGCGGAGCTGGATTTATTGGTTCGAATTTTATCCATTATCTTTTTGGTATGTCTTCTGCCGAAGGAAATCTTTTTAATGATGCAAAATTTAATGGCAATGTTGTAAACGTTGATTGCCTGACTTATGCTGGAAATCTTGAATCACTTAAAGATATAGAAGAAAAATTTGGCGGAAAACGCTATTTTTTTGAAAAAGTTGATATTTGCGACCGCGAAAATATAGAGCGGATTTTTAAGCAGTATGATATTGATACTGTAATTCACTTTGCAGCTGAAAGCCACGTTGACCGTTCGATTTTGGGCCCAGAAGCGTTTATGAAAACAAACGTAATGGGAACTTTTACTTTGGTTGATGTTGCTAAAAATTTCTGGAAGCGCGAAGACGGTTCAATTCGCGATGATGTGCTTTTTCATCACATTTCAACAGATGAAGTTTATGGTTCTTTGGGAGAAACCGGATATTTTCGTGAAGATACTCCTTATGAGCCTAGAAGCCCTTATTCTTCAAGCAAAGCAAGCAGCGACCATATTGTAATGGCGTATTTTCATACTTACGGCTTGCCGGTTACTTTGAGCAATTGTACAAATAATTACGGCCCGTTTCAGTTTCCAGAAAAACTATTGCCTTTGATGATTTCAAATATCCGCGACGGAAAAAATCTTCCGGTTTATGGAAAAGGTGATAATATTCGTGACTGGATTTATGTTGAAGATCACAACCGCGCTGTGTGGCTTATTGTGAACAAAGGTGTTACTGGCGAAAAATACAATATTGGCGGCGAAAATGAATGGCAGAATATCAAACTGCTGCATAAATTAATTGAACTTACAGCAGCTCAAATCAACAAAAATGCAAGCGATGTAGAAAAGACAATTACTTATGTAAAAGACCGGCCTGGCCACGACAAGCGCTATGCAATAGACTGTACAAAAATTAAAACACAGCTTGGCTGGCAGCGCAAAATGACTTTTGAAGAAGGCTTGCAGGAAACTGTAAAGTGGTATCTCAAAAACAGCGACTGGATTAACCACATTTTGAATGGTTCGTATAAAGATTGGATTTCCAAGAATTATACAGAACAGGGAAGATAATTTTTAAGGCCGCTTGCGGCCGGTGTTCAATAGAAAAGCGTTAAAATAATTGCGAAAGCAATTTTTAGCTTTACAACATTGGGGCGTTGCGGGGTGTCCCCGCTAGAAGGGGTAGCGAGTAACGCAGTGCGAGCGAGGGGGAGACTTCCCCCACCTAAATAAGGGAGGAATGTTTTGAAAGGAATTATACTTGCAGGCGGAAGTGGAACCCGGCTTTATCCTATAACTAAGGCGGTTTCTAAGCAGATTTTGCCACTTTATGATAAGCCGATGATTTATTATCCGCTTTCGTGCCTTATGCTTGCTGGAATTCGCGAAGTTTTGATTATTTCGACTCCGCGCGATATTTCCTGCTTTAAAGAACTTTTTGGCGATGGAGCTTGGCTTGGAATGAAGTTTGAATATGCTGTTCAGGAAAAGCCGCGCGGTTTAGCCGACGCTTTTATAATTGGCCGCGATTTTATTGGAAATGATAGTGTTGCGCTTGTTTTGGGTGATAATATTTTTTACGGACAGGGGTTTGTTCCAAAACTTTTTGATGCCCGCGAGAATGTTGAAAAAAACGGCCGAAGTGTAATTTTTGGTTATTATGTAAAAGAGCCGCAGGCTTATGGCGTTGTGGAGTTTGATAAAAATGGAAAGGTTTTAGGAATTGAAGAAAAACCGGCCAATCCAAAATCAAATTACGCTGTTCCAGGTTTATATTTTTATACAAATGATGTTGTAAAAATTGCCGAAAACGTAAAACCGAGCGCGCGCGGCGAAATTGAAATTACTTCTATTAATAATGAATATTTGCGCCGCCAAAAACTTTCGGTTGAACTTCTTGGTCGCGGAATGGCTTGGCTTGATACTGGAACTTACGACGGCCTTTTGGAAGCGTGCAATTTTATTGCAACAATTCAAAAGCGACAGGGACTTTATGTAAGCTGTATCGAAGAAATTTCATACAGAAATGGCTGGCTTTCTAAGCAGCAAATGCTCGACCTTGCAAAAGAATATAAAACTGATTATGGTCGATATCTTGAATTAATTGTTAGTAAATAATATGCAGATTGAAAAAAAAGAATGTTTTGTTGACGGCATAAAAATCGAAGGGCTTTATGAAATCTATCCAAAAATCCGCAAGGATTCTCGCGGATATTTTATGGAAAGTTATAACGAAGCTGATTTTTCTCAAGCGGGAATTGCTGTAAAATTTGTTCAGGATAATATTTCAAAATCTGTAAAAGGTGTTTTGAGAGGCTTGCATTTTCAAACTCATCATCCGCAGGCAAAACTTGTGGGCGTTATTGTTGGAAAGGTTTTTGATGTTGTTGTTGATTTAAGAAAAGGTTCAAAAACTTTTGGCAAGAATTATTCATACATTTTGGACGGTGAAGAAAAAAATATGCTTTTTGTTCCAGAAGGTTTTGCGCACGGTTTTTATGTTTTGTCAGATGAAGCGATTTTTACCTACAAATGTTCGGATTTTTATGATCCGCAAGGCGAAGGCGGGCTTATGTGGAACGATAAACAAATTGGAATTGACTGGAATTCTGTTATTGGAGATTTTAATCCGATTCTGGCAGAAAAAGACAAAAATCATCATGCTTTTGATTTTTCAAAAGATTATTTTGACATAAATGGTAAGTGGCTTGGAAAATGATTTTTGCGTGCAATTTTAATTATGTGCAAATTCTTTTGCGGCGCGAATTTATTCGCCAGACGCATTCTTTCGTTGAAAAAAAAACTATAAAAGGGTAAACTATAAATATGTTCGATGTAAAAGATACAGATTTTTTTGATTTGGAAGATGATGCTTTTGATACCATTGTTGGAGATGATATTTCTTTCACTGGTTCAATTAAAATAAAAAAGACTTTTTTGATTCGTGGAAAAGTTAATGGAAAAATAGATTCTACAAGCGATCTTGTAATTGATTCTGATGCTGTTGTAAATGCAGATATTACTGCTGAGCGCGTTCTTATTCGTGGAAAAGTGAAAGGAAATGTTGTTGGCAATAAACTGATTTTTATAACTGCTTCTGGCTCACTCGACGGTGATATTACAACTGCAAAAGTTGTGCTTGAGCCTGGCTGCGTCTTTACAGGAAAGTGTTCAATGGTGAGAAATGAAAATGAAAAGTAAAATTTGTTTTGGATTATTTTTGATTTTGTCGATTTGCCCTCTTGCTGCGCAAACTTCAACTGTTTCTCAGCAGGACGCTTTGGTTTTGTATCATAATGGAAAGTACAGAGAATCTGTTCAGGTTTGTGAAGAAGAACTTAAGCAAAATCCAAACCGCGTAGAATCTTATGTTGTTATGTGCTGGTCGCTTGTAAAAAACAAACAGTATGCCGAAGCTGAAGAACGTGCTGCCGAAGGTCTTGTAATCAGCCCATATGATTTGCGATTAATCGAAATTCTTGGTGAAGCAAAATATTATCTTGGAAAAAATACGGGCGCAATGGAGCAATTTAGAAAATATGTTGCAAGTGCGCCGGAAAGTGGTTCGAGAGTTGGCGTTGCCTATTATTATATGGGTGAAATTTTTATTCGCCAGGCAAGATATCAGCATGCGGATATTGCACTTTCTTCTGCTGTAAAAAAAGAACCGCTTTTGGATACCTGGTGGGTTCGTCTTGGTTATGCCCGCGAAATGGCTGGAAATTATTATGAAGCTGTTGCCGCTTATGATGAAGCACTTCGCCTTAATTCTTCGTCTGTTGAAGCTTCGCGCGGTCGTGAACGTGTAAGTACAAAACTTCAGTAATCATTGTGAGTGAAATTAGAATTGAAACTTTGGGCTGCAGATTAAATCAGATTGAAAGTGAATCTGTTGCCCGTATTTTTTTGGATAATGGATTTTCTGTGAGCATGGAAGGTGTAACTTCCGCTTCTGCAGAAGATTCTCAAACTCTTTTAAGCATAATAAATACCTGTACAGTAACTCAAAAAGCTGAGCAAAAAGCAAGGCGCTTGATTCGTTTAATTTTAAAAAAATATCCGAATGCAGCGCTTGTTGTTACCGGCTGTTATGCTCAGTTAGCCGGCACTCAAATTGAAGCTATTGATAAAAGAATCTGCGTGCTTGGCGGGCAGGTAAAAAGCCGTTTGAGTTTGATTCCAGAACTTTTGAAAAATCAAAAAAACAAAGACTGGCAGGCACAAGTTTTTGCCACAAAAATCAAAGAAAGTGTTGTAAGCACTCCGGTTCAAAAAATTGGCTTTCCCGAAGAATCTTTTAAGCTTAGCACATCGGCATTTCTTTCGCATAGCCGCGCGAGCCTAAAGATTCAAGACGGTTGTAATTGTAACTGCTCGTATTGTGCTATTCACATTGCGCGCGGCCACAGCGTTTCTCTTGATGTTCAGTCGGCAATTGAGCGTGTGCAGGAACTTGAATCTAAGGGCCATGATGAAGTTGTTTTAACTACTGTAAACATTGGCCAGTATCGCGGCGCTTATAAAGACGGTTTTTGTGATTTTTCTGAACTTTTGCAGCTTCTTTTGTTAAACACTAAAAAAATCCGCTTTAGAATCTCAAGTCTTTATCCTGAAATTGTGAACGAAAAATTCTGCCGTGTTATTAGCGATGAGCGTGTGCAGCCGCATTTTCATATTTCTGTTCAAAGCGGAAGCGACAAGATTTTGAAATTGATGAACAGACAATACAAGGCAAGTGATGTAGAAAAGGCTTGTAAAATGCTAAAAGAAGCAAAAGCAAATCCTTTTCTTGCGTGTGATATTATTACTGGTTTTCCAGGCGAAACTGATGCAGATTTTGAAGATACAATGAAACTTTGCCGCGCCTGCGATTTTGCTTGGGTGCATGCTTTTCCTTATTCTGAGCGGCCTGGAACGGTTGCTGCAAGTATGAAAAATAAAGTTCCTCAATCAATTTCTGGAGAACGCGCAAAAGAGCTTACACAATGGGCTATTGCGCAGAAAATCAAGTATGTTGAATCTTTCTGCGAAAAAGAACTTACGGCTGTTTTAGAGACTGCAAGAAGACCTTCTGCTTTGTCGCCAGATAATAGTGCGGCTTTTGTAATTTATCACGCGGTAACAGAAAATTTTATTCATTGCGAAATTGTTTCAAATGCGCAGTCTTTAGAAAATCATTCTGCCAAAGTGAAAATAAAAAGTGTGCTTTCAGAGCGCATTAAAAAAGGCGGTGACATAGAAGCGGCAGCAGAATTTATCTGAAAAAAAAAATAAAAAAAATGCAAAAATTGTACTTTTTGCTCTTGATTAAATATACAAAAGAGTATATAGTATTAAACATCAAACGGGCAATAGCGCAGCTGGTAGCGCGTCTGGTTTGGGACCAGGATGTCGGG
>JAGCVK010000050.1 GCA_017962415.1 Treponema sp.
ATACAAGTACTCACTTGATGGTATCTCTAACACACAGACAATCAACCCATCTGCTCTCGGACACAACGAAGCTGAACAGGTTGAAAACCTTGTAAACATTCTCGACGGATACTTCTCTAAGGGTGCTCACCACCTCAACGTAAACGTATTCGGCGTTGAAAAACTTAAGGACTGCCAGGCTCACCCTGAAAAGCCTGAATATGCTAACTTCACAGTTCGCGTATCTGGTTATGCAGTTCGCTTCATCAACCTTACAAAGGAACAGCAGGACGACGTTATCGCTCGTACTTGCCATGCAAGTTTGTAATCGAAGATTACAAACTTGGAAAGCACGGCCAGCTTGCTGGACGTGCGACCTTCTCTGTAATTGTTGATTAAGTAACGAGAAAAACGCTTCCAGCTTTGCTGGAGGCGTTTTTTTTGTCTATAAATTAAATAACAAAAAAATATATCTAAACCTATTGACCTAGTAGGTAATCAATGTTACTTTAAGTCAACTTACCATTTATCACCGTCCGCCAGCGGGCTTAATCAGGAGACTTATTTATGAAAAGAGAATTAAAAATCACATTGGCTGCAGCTTTTGCTTTGTTTGCCATTTCTCCGGTTTTTGCTGCTTCTAAGAGCAAAAAATCAAAATCTACAGCGCGAATAATTAATGTCGCTCATACAGTAACAAATGTGCCATACGATTTTCTTGATGAAAAAGGGCAGCCAGACGGTTTTGAACTTGCGGTTCTTAAGGCTGTAGATGAGCTGCTTCCAGAATATGAGTTTAAGTTTCACGGAGTTAGCGATGAAGAGCTTTTGATTGGAACTGAATCTGGAAAATATCAGATTGGAACAAAAGGTGCCTGGATTACAGAAGAACGAAAAAAGAAGTTTTTGATTCCGAATAATCCTCTTGCTGCAAGTGTAATTGGAATTGCTTTCCGTGCAGAAAATAAAGAGCAGATTAAAGATCTTGAAAGTTTTGCAAAGTTTTCTGGAAAGCTCATTCCAATTTCTCCGCAGAGTGCACAGTATTCGGTGATTCAGGAATTCAACAACAAAAATCCTGCAAATCAGATTAAACTTGTTCCTTCTGATGTTTTTGATATTGCAGATTCATACCTTTGGGTTTTGGAAGGCCGTTATGATGCTTACTTTGTATTGAAACTTTCTTTTGAAAAAAACGTGTTGAAAGAAACTGGCCCGTATCATCAGTTTGCAGATAAATTGGCTTATGTTCCTTACAAAGGAATTCCAACCTGGCCGCTTTTTAACAAAAAAGAAACTGAGCTTGCAGCAGCTTACGACAAGGCCGTGCAAATTTTGAAAGAAAATGGTACAATAACTGCATTGTCACTTAAATACTTTGGAGAGGATGTGTTTAATTTTGTGAGTGAATAAAATGGTAAAGCTGAAAAATTGCTTTTGCAATTTTTTTAACTGCAAGTTTGTTATACAAACTTGATTACTTTGCCTATCTATCACCGGCCGCCTACCGGGCGGCCTTACTCAGGAGTACGGAATGCAACGATCATTTTCGCCGGTCCAGATTTACAAAAGTTTTCTGAAAATCATTCCGTATGCTGGTGTTACTTTTGGCGTTGTGCTTGGAACTATTGTTTTGGGTATGGCGCTGGCAGTTTTGCTTTTTGTGCAGAAGCAAAGTAAACACAAACTTGTGCGCGCCTTTGCCGACGGTTATATAAACATAATTCGCTGTACGCCGAGCATTGTTCTTCTTTTTATTGTTTATTACGGAATTCCAAAAATTGCGCTTGCCGCCTTTAGCGTGGATTTAAATTTTTCTTCTAAAATTGTTTATGTGATAATTTCGCTCTCGCTGATTTATGCGGCGTCGCTTGCTGAAGTGATTCGCTCGGCTTATCTGGCGCTTGGAAAGTCGCAGTATGAGGCCGCGCTTTGTGTTGGATTAACTCCGCTTCAGGCTGTTTGGCGTGTAATGCTCCCACAGGGAATTGTTGTTGCGCTGCCGAACTTGGGGAACTCGTTGATTTCTCTTTTTAAAGAAGGAAGCCTTGCTTTTACAATTGGCCTTATTGATATGATGGGGGCTGGTAATCTTATAATCTCAAGAAATTACGGAGCGTATTCGCTTGAAACTTATATTGCGCTTGCAGTAATTTACTGGGCTTTAACTCTAATTATAGAACAGATTTTTTTGAAGCTGGAAAAACATTATTCAAAAGGCAGGAGTAATCTTGATGCAGCTTGATTTTTCTTACCTTGTAAAAACTTTCTGGCTTTGCGTAAAAGCAATTCCGGTAACGCTTGAAATTACAGTTGTGTCGCTGGCTTTAGCCGTTATTCCTGCCATTTTGATTGCGCTTGCCCGCATTCATAAAGTTAAGGTTTTGGACGTGCTTTGCCGCATTTTTGTTTCGTTTATTCGCGGAACGCCAATTGTGCTTCAGATTTTGATTGTTTATAGCATTATGCCAAGTCTTTTGAACTCACTGGTAAAATCTGCCGGCTGGCAAATCAATGTTTTTGAAATGAATCCTGTGATTTACGCATTTATGGTTTTTGGAATAAATTCAACGGCAACGCTTAGTGAAGTTTTTCGTTCTGCAATTTCTGCCATAAATAAAGGTCAGCTCGAAGCGGCTCTTAGCATTGGCGAAACTCGATTTCAAGCATACAGACGAGTTGTTTTTCCGCAGGCTGTAGTTTCAGCGCTGCCAAATCTTTGTAGTACAACAGTTATATTAATCAAAAATACTTCGCTTGCTTTTATGATGACTGTCCGTGAAATTACCGCGGTTGCAAAAATTGAAGCCGCTTATGGTTATAATTATATAGAATCATATATTGATATTTTTGTGATTTATATTTTTGTTTGCCTTGCGGTAGAATTTATTTTTCGTAAAATAGAAAAGAAGGTTGTATACAAAGGAATTAAAGAAAAACAGCGCTGATATATTGCAGTTTTTTTATTCAAGTTTTGCGTTGCAAATTTTTAAAGGAGCATAAAAAATGCTGAAGCTCAAAGATGTTCATAAATCTTATGATAAAACAGAAGTTCTCAAAGGCATTTCGCTGAATGTAGAAAAGGGAAGTGTAACAGCAATAATCGGGCCTTCTGGTGCAGGCAAAACAACTTTACTTCGTTGCATTAACTTTTTAGAAAAGGCAGATTCCGGAATTTTAGATTTTGATGATATTCATATTGATTTGAAAAAAGTTTCAAAAAAAACAATGCTTGAAGTTAGACGAAAAACCGCTTTTGTTTTTCAAAATTATAATCTTTTTGCAAATATGACAGCTTTGGAAAATGTAATGGAAGGGCTTGTAACGGCAAGAAAAGTTCCAAAGCAGCAGGCAAAAGACCGTGCACTTTTGGCTTTGGAAAAAGTTGGCCTTAAAGATAAAGCTGATTTTTATCCGGCAAGTCTTTCTGGCGGGCAACAGCAGCGGGTTGGAATTGCCCGCGCAATTGCTGTAAATCCGCAGGTTATTTTGTTTGATGAGCCAACTTCCGCCCTTGACCCGGAACTTACCGGCGAAGTTTTGAATGTAATCAAACAGCTTGCAGACGAAGGTACAACAATGATAATCGTAACTCACGAAATGAGTTTTGCCCGTGACACAGCAAGCAACATTATTTTTATGGATAAAGGACAGATTGTAGAAGAAGGTTCAGCTTCTGAAATATTTACATCGCCAAAAGAATTGCGCACCCAGCAGTTTTTGCAGCGGCTAAAATCTCTGTAAAATCTTTTGTTTACCGTCTACAGCATAAGCTGCGCACAACATTCTCGTTTTTTATAATTTGAATATCTTTAATTAAAATGTTACAATGTCGCCCATTATGGTAAAGGCTTCGACACAATATAAGAGAGAGCACAAAGCTGATTATGGACGCGAGAAAATTGAACTTTTGTATCACGACCAGTGGATTGCAGTAATTAATAAACCAAGCGGGCTTCTTTCGGTTCCGTATCCGGGAAGTAAAGTGCGAACTGCTCAATCTGTTTTGGAAGAAATGCTTAGAAAACAGGGAATTGCAAATGCAAAGCATAAACCTTTTGTTGTTCACCGTTTAGACCGCGATACAAGCGGCGTGATGATGTTTGCACTTACCGAGCAGGCTCAGGAAAAAATCATGAACAGCTGGCATTCTATGGTAACGGAACGCCTTTATCACGCGGTAGCAGAAATTAGCAGAAATGCAGAACTTTTGCCAGAGTCTGGGCTTATTGATGATCCGCTTGCGCAAAATGCGCATAATGTTGGCTTTGTTCCTAAAAAAGGTGATAAAGACCACAACGGCCGCGATTTTAAAACTGTTGCTGCCAGAACAAATTACAAAATGATTTTGCAAGGGCCAACTCACATTCTGTTTGAACTTTCGCTGGATACTGGAAAGAAGAATCAGATTCGCGCGCATTTGGCTGCACACGGTTACCCTTTGGCTGGTGACGAAGAACACCGCGCGCACACAGACCCGTTTGGAAGACTTTGCCTTCATGCGCGAACTCTTGAATTTACGCATCCGTTTACGGGCGAAAATATGAAGTTTGAAGTTCCAGAGCCAAAAGATTGGGCCGATTATGTTCAAAAAGGCGATTTGCACCCTAAAAAGCCTGTTTGGGTACAGTCTTTTTCTGATTCTAAAAAATCACATACAAAAGCAGACGGAAAGAAAAAGTACAAAAATTCTGAGGCGTTGAATGATTATGAAAACATTGGAAGCCGAAGACTTTCGCGAAAAGACAAAGCGCACTTGGATTTTATTTCAAGTGGAAAATTGCATAGATAAGGTTTACAATAGGCAAGGGTATGGAGCACTTTGCAACGAAGTTGCAAACCGACCGCAGCTCTGGCGATTTAGTGGTTGAGCCTGGCGAAAACGCTAAATCGCCAGAGCGAGGACGGTGAGCGTTAGCGAAGTGCGGAACACCCGACCCGAGCGAAGCGAGGGAGCCCAAAAGGAGAAAAAATGAAAGGATATATTCATCAGCTCGAGAGTTTTGGTTGTGCAGACGGACCTGGAAGCCGTTTTATTATATTTTTTGCGGGCTGTCCGCTTCGCTGTCTTTACTGTCATAATCCTGATACTTGGAAAATGACTGACGGCAAACTTTATTCTGTTGAAGAACTTGTAAATGAAGCTATGAGCTGCAAGGAATATTGGGGAAAAAAGGGCGGTGTTACTGTTAGCGGCGGCGAGCCTTTAGCTCAAATTGATTTTTTGATTGAACTTTTTACCCGCTTTAAGGAACTTGGCGTAAATACTTGTATTGATACGGCTGGCGCTCCGTTCCGTAATGGACTGGCTGAAGGTGCTTCTAAAGAAGATAAAGAATGGTTTGCAAAATTTGAGCGCCTTATGGAAGTAACTGATATTCTTTTAATGGATATTAAGCACATAAACGAAGACGAGCATATTAAACTTACTGGTCTTACTGGAAAAAATATCCGCGAAATGTTTGCATATCTCGATAAAATTAATAAGCCTATTTGGATTCGTCATGTTCTGGTTCCAGGCATTACTGATAATGATGAATATCTTACTCAAACCCGCGATTTTATTCGCTCGCTGAATAATGTTTGGCGCGTTGAAGTTTTGCCTTACCACGGACTTGGTGCTATGAAATACAAGGATTTGGGTATTGATTATGTTCTAAAAGATTTGGAAAGTCCAACTTTAGAGCGTGTTGCTAATGCAAGAAAAATTCTTGAGTGCGACAAATACACAAGGTGGCAAAACTAGGTTATTAAAAAATTGCCGGTTTTCCGGTGTTTTATAGGAGCAAAAAAACTATGAGTAAGTATCTTGAACGTGCGCACGAAATCCGTGCAATTGAAACGCCGCATCACAACTGTACGCAGTCTGTTTTGATGTCTTTTACACAGTCGCTGAATCTTGATGATGAAACGGCTTATAAAATTGGTGTTGCTTTTGGCGCTGGTATGAAAAGCGGACTTGTTTGTGGTGTTGTAACTGGAGCGCTTATGGTGCTTGGCCTTTTTGGTGTTGATGATCAGCCTACAACTCAAAAACTTATTAGTGATTTTAAGGCAAAGCATTCAAATATGCTTGATTGTGCTGACCTTCTTAGAGCCTGCTCGCAGGCGGGAATTCAACGCAAAACTCATTGCGATGATTTGGTTTACGAAATGGTTTCTTATGTAGAAGCGATTCTTAAGGAACGCGGAAAAATCTAGCAAAAAAAAGCCGGCAACGCTTTGTGCGTTGCCAGCTTTTTTAAATCAAACAATGGCGTTTACGACATTGTTTGATTTAAGCCTCTTGTGTTTTTTTAGGCAGCTGTTTGTTTTTTAGGTTGTACCAGTCGATTTTTCTTGTGATGAACATTATGAATGCTGTAATTGCAAAAGCAAAGAAAGCACCAAACAAAAGTGCGTAATCTTCTGATTTTAGGGACAGGAACAAATATGCATAAAGAATTGCAAAAATTAGTGTCATAATAAGGCCGAGCTTGAATTTTTTTGTAACAGACGAAATGTATAGCGAAACTGTAATTCCTGCTGTTACTGCGCCTGTAAGATAGCTTACGTCAAACGGAATATGTTCTGAAAGCGCAAGCAAAAGTAAAAAGAACAGAATGCAGGCAATTCCACTAAGCATATAATTTACCGGGTGCAATGTGATTTTTGCAAAAATTTCAAAAAGAAATAAAACTAAAAACGGCACAATGATAAACAAAAAGCCATATTTTGTTGCACGGTGAAGTTTTTGATAAAGATTTACCGGTTCAATAAATGAAACTCCAATATTCTGTGCAATATCAGTTGAACCAAAATGAACGTTCCAGATTGCATTAAAGCCGTTTTCGTCAATTGTGTGCTTGTCTGGAAGATATGAAAAGCCTGTGAAGCCTGGCGATTTCCAGTCTGATTTTAATGTAAGTTTTGTGTCTTTTGAGCAGATATTATAACTGAACTTTTCAGCGCCGCGAATTCCAATCTTCGTTTTCAAAATCATTTTTTGAGACGCGACCGGAACTTTTGCGCCAAGCACCCATTTTTCGCCAATAAAATATAAATCAGTTTCGTAATCTTTATTGTTTACATTAAAAACCGGGCTGTTTGTAAGAGAGGAATTCTGAATAGAAAAATAAACAATTGCATTTTCTAAATCATAAGTTGTGTCTTTTTTGTTCGGCTTTTGCCAATTAAAACTTGCGTAAACATCAGAAGTGCCCGTAAAAATCGGGTTTGAATAAATTCCAACCGTTCTAATTTCCGAATCAAGCTGAGCGTCAATGTTTACATAATCTGCATTAACAAATTCGTAGCCACTTTCTTTTTTTGTTTCTGTAAACTGCTTTCCGTCTTTGTAAACAAATTCATTCCAGGTTTTTGTGTAAGGAACTGCAATAAAAGGCCCTTTAAAACTTAAAGTTCCGCCCGCTGAATTAGAAATATCCCACTTTGCACTTTTGTAGGAGCGTTCGCGTTCCGTAAGTTGTCCTTTTATGCAAGCAAGCCCAATTAAAAGTCCAATAATTATCAATGCGATAAAAAGAATTTTAATTCCAATTCCACTAATTTTTTTTAGGTTTTGATTTTCCATAAAAATCTCCTTATAAATACCGCGTTAGCAGTACTTTCTCTTTTGAAAAAGTTTTTCTATGGAAAATCTTAAAATCAAAATGTGGCAAAAATATGGCAAAACTGTGTTATTTTAGCGGAATAGTCACTTCAAAACAGGCGCCGCCAAGTGTGCTGCTTTTTGAAACTTTGATTTCGCCTTCGCTTTCGTCTACAATTGCTTTTACAATCGAAAGACCAAGTCCCGTGTGGCCGGAATCTGTTTGTGCGCGGTTTGAATAAAACCGGTTAAAAATCTTTTGGGCTTCTGCTTCTTCAATTCCTTTTCCGTTGTCGCAAACAAAAAGTTTAAACTGTTTTTTTGTGCCTGGCGCTTGAATTATTCCAATTGTGATTTGAACATGATTTGCAAAACTTGCAGCGTTATCAATCAGATTTGTTAAAAGCCGTTCAAAAAAATCAGGATTAAAATTGATTTTTGGATTATTTCCCAAAATTGCTGTATCAAACTGAGTATTCGGGTAATTTTTTTTGATTCTCGAAACAATGTTATTTGTAAAATCTACGAGCGGAATTAATTCTGTTTCCATTTCGGCGCCAGAGCCGTCTATTTTGGAAATATTTCTAACGCCGGTTAAAAGCTGTTCAAGGTGTGTAATTTCTTCTGTGATTGCAGCGCAAAATTGCTCGCGTTCCTGTTTTGAAAGGTCTTGTTTTAAAAGGTCGCAGGAACTTCTGATTGCCGCAAGCGGATTTTTGAATTCGTGATTTACATCTGAAGCAAAAGCCTGCGTAAATTTGATTTTTGAATCAAGTTTATTAATAAGAGTTTTAAAAGAGCGGCTTAAGTCGCCAATTTCGTCTTTGCGTTTTTGGCCTGCAAATTGATTTAGTTTTTCGGTGTTTATTCGGCCTTTTTTATCTGCGCATTCTGTTGTTTGCCTTGCAAGTTTTTTTAGAGGAAGACTGATTATAAAGCCAAGAAAAAATGCAATTACAATAACAACAAGCAGCGACCATAAAAAGACTTTTGCAAGATCGGTTCTAAGTTCATAAAGATTTTGCAGAATTCTCCAGGTTGAACGCGAAACTAAAACAATTCCAATTACTTTTTCGTCTTTTAAAACTGGAACCGCCGAATACAAGGTTACAGAAACTTGCCCACCAGAAGAAATTCTGGTTTTTGCACCATAACGGCCTTGCATTGCGGCTTTGATTTCTTCGCCGTCATAAACGGTTTTTAAAGAATAATAATCTGCGTTTGAATAAACTGCAGCCGGCGGTTTTAGTTTTCTGTAAACTCTAACCGGAATTGAAAAAAGCCGGTAAATAAACGATTCGTTTTTTTTAGCTTTTGATGTTTTTTCGTACGCAGAAGCATTTCTCGAGTTTTGTTTTTCAAAATCTTCTTTAGTTTTGTCTAAGCGGCTTGAATCTGCAAGAAGTTTTCCTTCGTAATCCAAAATCCTGATTCTCGAATCAAAATTTCCATTCATTTTTTGCAAAATATTTTGAGCAAAAGCTTCATCTAAAGTATTTTGATTAATAAATTCTGAACTCGAAAGGCTTGCAGAAAGAATTCGCGCCTGCTGAACGTTTGAATTTTCAATCATTGCGAGCATTTGACTTTCGTAAGTTTTTAGCATCATCATTGCTGCAACTGGAACAAAAACGGCAATTATCAAAAAAATCGAAATCTGAATGCTTATTGGAAATCTGATTTTTAGTTTTTTCATTTTGAAATATTCCTTTTAAAACGGTAACCAAGCCCGTAAACAGTTTCAATATATTCGCCGCCAATTTTTTTTCTCAATCTTTTGATGTGACAGTCGATTGCCCGGTCGTTTAAATAAGTTTCTTCTGGATATGCTGCGCTAATCAGCTGCTCGCGCGAAAGTGCTGAATCAGGATTTTCTGCAAAAGTTTGCAAAAGCCGAAATTCTGTAACAGTTAAAGAAAGTGGAACGCCGTTTTTTGTTGCTGTATAAGATTCTGGAAAAATTATAATTTCGCCGGCTTTTAAGGTTTCTTCTTTTTGAGTTTGCTTTTGTAAACTTCCTGTTCGCCGCAAAATCACTTTAATTCTTGTAATTAATTCGCGCATTGAAAAAGGCTTGCACAAATAATCATCGGCGCCAAGTTCAAGGCCTAAAATTTTATCAAATTCATCATCTTTTGAAGTTAAAAAAATAACGGGAGTTTTGTTGCCGCTTTCGCGCAAAGCTCTTAGCAGGCTGATTCCGTCCATTACCGGCATCATAATATCAAGCACATAAAGGTCGGGATTCAAGTCTTTTTGTTCAAAAGCGAGTTTGCCGTTTTCAAATTGTGAGACGGAAAAGCCTTCTTTTGTAAGGGCTGTGGAAACGGCAAGGCGAAGATTTTTTTCATCATCAACAACAGCGATGTTCATATTAAAAAAGTATAGCCGAGAGTGAGTTTTTTTTTTATTTTTTTTAAGGAAAAAACATTTTTTTGATGATAAAATTGATTTATGATGACAAATTTTTAGGAAAGTGGTAAAATACAAAGTAACTAGAATACTAGTATGTCACAATCTGTGATTTTTAGAGGCGTTTATGAACGATACATTAAAGAAAATTGGAGCAACTGGAATTGTGCCGGTTGTAGTTTTGAATAAGGTAAGCGACGCACAGCCGCTTGCTGAAAGTTTAATAAAAGGCGGACTTCCTTGTGCCGAAGTTACTTTCCGAACTGACGCAGCCGAAGAAAGTATTCGCGCAATTGCAAAAAAGTTCCCGGAAATGTTTGTGGGAGCCGGAACTGTTCTTACAATTGACCAGGTTGACCGCGCAATTGGCGCTGGCGCAAAGTTTATTGTAAGTCCTGGCCTTAATCCAAAAGTTGTGGATTATTGTGTAAAAAAAGGTTATCCAATTACTCCAGGTATTATGACTCCATCTGAACTCGAAGCAGCACTGGGTTTTGGTCTTGATGTTGTAAAATTCTTTCCTGCAGAAAATGCCGGCGGCCTGAAAATGATAAAGGCAATGAGCGCTCCATACACAATGATGAAGTTTATGCCAACCGGCGGAATTAATGCAACAAACGTTCGCGACTATCTTGCTTGCGACAAGATTTTAGCTTGCGGCGGCAGCTGGATGGTAAAAGGCGATTTAATCAACGCTGGAAATTTCGCAGAAATCGAAAAGTTGACTCGCGAAGCTGCAGCAATTGTAAAAGAAATCAGAGGCTAGAAAAAGATACTAGGGTAGGAGGGGAAAGCCTTCCCCTCGCTCGCATTCGCAAACTTTGTTTGCGCCTGCTCGCTACCCTTTCTAGCGGGGAGTACCCCGCAACGCCCCCTAAGAACTTACATAAAAATAGGAGAAATAATATGAAGGTAGTAACATTTGGTGAAATTATGCTTAGACTTGAACCAGAAGGATATTTCCGTTTTGTTCAGGTTGATAAAATGACTTCAACTTTTGGT
Organism: Treponema sp.; assembly: GCA_017962415.1. Classification (GTDB taxonomy): domain Bacteria; phylum Spirochaetota; class Spirochaetia; order Treponematales; family Treponemataceae; genus Treponema_D. The sequence continues at coordinate 10,985 of JAGCVK010000050.1, forward strand.
GGCGGCGAAGCCAACGTTGCAGTTTCTCTTGCAAACTACGGTTTAGACGCTTATTATGTAACAAAACTTCCTAAGCACGAAATTGGCCAGGCTGCAATAAACAGCTTGCGCCGCTATGGTGTAAATACAAATTATATAGTTCGCGGTGGAGATCGTGTTGGTATTTACTACAACGAGCGCGGTGCAAGTCAGCGTGGTTCAAAATGTATTTACGACCGTGCACATTCTTCTATTGCAGAATCAAAACCCGAAGATTTTAATTGGCCTGAAATTTTTAAAGACTGCAAATGGTTTCATCTTACAGGAATTACACCAGCTCTTGGCGGAAATATGGTTCAAATTTGTATTGAAGCGTGTAAAGCTGCAAAAGCTGCCGGCGCTACAGTAAGCTGCGACTTAAACTACCGCGGAAAGCTTTGGACTCGCGAACAGGCTCGCCAAGCTATGACAGAAATTTGTAAATATGTTGATGTTTGTATTTCTAACGAAGAAGATGCTAAAGATGTATTTGGAATTGAAGCTGAAAATACAGATATTAACGGCGGAAAACTTAATAAAGAAGGCTATAAATCAGTTGCAAAGCAGCTTGCAGACAAGTTTGGCTTTAAGAAAGTTGCAATTACCTTGAGAACTTCTATAAATGCAAATCGCAATAACTGGGCAGCCCTTCTTTATGACGGAAAAGATTACTGCTTCAGCAAGGAATACGAAATGTATATTGTAGACCGTGTTGGCGGTGGAGATAGTTTTGGTGGTGGACTTATTTACGCTTTATTAAACGGAAAATCAACTCAAGAGGCTGTAGAATTTGCTGTTGCCGCAAGTTGTCTCAAGCATTCTATTGAGGGTGATTATAACATGGTAAGCGTTGACGAAGTTGAAAAACTCGCCGGCGGAAATGGCTCTGGAAGAATCCAGAGATAATCAAAAAAAGTAAAACATACTGCTCGACGAAATGTCGTCCCTGATTTTTTCGGTGTTACTGCTAAAAATCAGGGATTTTTTTTATAACAAATAATTAATTATTTTTTTTACAATTGGAAAATCATCGTGTATAATATTAATATGTTAGATGTACTTAGCGATGCCGACTACGAATTATTCCGCAAAGTAATTTATGATGAAAGTGGAATTACTTTTTCGGCTACAAACAGATCTATTCTCGACAGTCGTATCAAAGAAATGCTCCGTACAAAAAATTTGGCAACCCCGCAGGAGTATTACACTCTGATTACAAAAAATCCTGAAGAAATGAAGATTATGCTGGACGCAGTTACAACGAATCTTACGCGATTTTTTAGAAATCAACCGCACTTTGATTCTTTTGTTAATTATGTTATTCCGCATGTAATCGAAGAAAAAAAGAAACATCCGGGAGACCATACAATTAAGATATGGAGCGCCGGCTGTTCGACTGGTGAAGAACCTTACACAATCGCTATGATTATGAAAGAAATCTGTCCGCCGGATCTGGATTTTCATATTACTGCATCTGACATTTCACTAAAATCTATTATTACTGCGCAGCAAGGTTTTTATCCTGACGCGCGTGTTGACGGTGTTCCTGAAAATTATCTTTCCAAGTATTTTACAAAGGTTGACGGCGGCTATCAGATTAAAGATGAGATAAAAAAGACCATTAATTTTGATTATCATAATCTTAAGCATGATTCTGGTGCGCGAAATCTTGATGTAATATTTTGTCGAAATGTTCTTATCTATTTTGATGAACCTGCGCAGCTTGCTGTTATTAATCATTTCTATGATTCTATGGGGCCTCATTCTTATTTGTACATTGGTCACTCTGAATCATTGTTTGGAATGAAGACAAATTTTGAATTTATAAAAACTGAGTGGGCTTGTTTCTACGGAAAGAACGTAAAATAATTAATTTTTCTAGTGGTGGTGAGTTGTTATGGATGATATTTCGGTAATGATTTGCGATGATTCTGCATTAATGCGCAATCTTATTGGCAGAATTGTTGATGAAACTACAGGAATGACTGTTTGTGGAAAATCAGAAAATGGCCAGGACCTGCTTGAAAAGTTAAAAAATACAAAACCAGACGTAATTCTCCTTGATATTGAAATGCCGGTAATGAACGGCTTGCAGTTTTTGAAAAAACGCAAAGAACTTAATATTGATATTCCGGTTGTAATTCTTTCGAGCGTGGCAACTGAAGGTGCCGCTATTACAATTGAATGTCTTGAACGCGGAGCCTCTGATTTTATTACAAAACCGGGTGCTTCGGTTACTCTCAAAATTGGCGAAGTTACTAATGAAATTATAGAATATGTTGCTTCTTACGGCGGTGCTTATGCAACTGCGCACGGAAAGCAGATTCCTCAGCCGGAATTTTTTAGTCATCAGATTAAGCTTAAAGAAGCTGAGCGCTTTGTTCTTAAAAAGAAGGGCGATGAAGCGGCCAAAGCTGCTTCAATCACAAAATCTGATGTTGTACCAGAAAGCTGGTTTAAACCAAAGGTTAAAGAGCCTGTTATAATCAAACCTGAGCGCGAAGGTGGAAAAATCGAATTGATTGCAATTGGTATTTCAACCGGCGGTCCAAATGCTTTGCGCGAAGTTTTTAAATCTATAGATCCAAATCTTAAGCAGCCTATTTTGGTTGTTCAGCATATGCCGGCTGGTTTTACAGCTGAATTTGCTAATAGTCTCGATAATATTTGTCCGCTTAAGGTAACTGAAGCTAAAGACGGCGAGCCGATTCTCGAAGGACATATTTATATTGCTCCTGGAAGTTTTCATATGTTTGTTGATCATAAACCGCTTGGAAACTTTATTCGGCTTTCGCAAGATGAACCTCGTAATGGTCACAGACCTTCGTGCGATGTTCTTTTTGAATCAGTTGCAAAGATTTATCAGAATCATGCGCTTGGTGTAATTATGACTGGAATGGGCCGAGATGGCGCTGCTGAAATTACAGAAATGCGAAAGCAGGGGGCCTGGACTCTTGGCCAGAATAAAGATACTTGTATTGTTTATGGAATGCCAAAAGTTGCTTTTGAAATGGGTGGAATTCAAAAGCAGGTTGCGCTTGCCGAAATGGCTAATGAAATAAATACTCTTGCAAAAGAACACCTTTACGCGTAAAAATACGGAGTTTTTATTCTTTTTGCTTTTATTCTTTTGATTCGCTGCTTTTTTCTTTGTTGCTAAAGATGCCGATTTTCATAATCGGGTTAATTTTTCTGGTGACAATAAATACAATACTTGAAGAAATTGCAAATAGCAAAACGGTCAATCCAAACTTAAAGAGTTCTGGCGCTGTTGTATTTTTACAAAAATAATTCCAAATTGGCTCTGCAAGAAGACAGCCGGCAAACGCTGCTGCAATTGGAAGTAAAAGGCAAAGCGTGTCTTTTATTCGCTGTGCGTTTGTGCGGCTTATATTTTTTTCGATAATCGTTATATTTTTATCTGTCATTTATCCAGCTCCTTGATTTTTGCATCGCAGGCTGTTTTTCCTTTTTCATTTCCAAGTTCTGCATAAGTGTCGCGAAGATTGTAAATTGCATCAAGATAATAAGGATTTATGGAAACGGCCTGTTCAAAATAGCTGGAAGCTTCTGCATAATGCTCTGACTGAAATTCTGTAACGCCAAGAAGATTCCAAATGTGCGGATTAAGCGGATTGTAATCAAGAGAATCCATACATATTGTTTGAACCTTTTCGAGCTTTTTTTGCATAAGACAGATTGTTGCATATGTTTCGGCAACATCTTCGTTTGTTGGATCAATGGAGTAAGCGGTTTCTAAGGCAAGTTCGGCATCGTAAAGTTTTCCGGCGTCGCGGTAAGTTACGCCCAGATTGTACCATAAAAGATAATTATCTTTTTCGATAACAATTGCGCGCTTGAAACACGCAATTGCTTCGTTGTAGGCTCCGTCTGAAGCGAGCTGAATTGCCTGATTGTTTAATTTGTCTGGTCGTTCTGTCATAAGAAAGTCTCCGGAATCATTGAAGTAAAGAGCTCGGTGATTTGCGCTGAGCTGATTTTAGAACAACTTTCTTCTATGAGCTTACGGCCGCGCTCCGCCGCCTTTTGAATGCAGCCGCTTTTTGAAAGAATGGCTATGCAGTTTTCGACTGCCGGCGAGTCTATTCCATGCGCGGCCGCTTCTTCCATACATTCAGAAATCTGATTTTTATCTTGCGGACAAAGTTCTGCATGAATCAAAACCGGAAGGCTTTTTTTGCCTTCAACAATATCGTCTCCGCGTTTTTTACCAACATTTCCAGTTGTAAGATTTATTACATCATCTATAATTTGAAAGCCCATTCCAATGTCGGCGGCAATTTCGCCAAATTTTTCTGCTTCGGCAAAAGAAAGTCCACCGGCTATACAGCCAAGTTTTGCCGCAAGGCTTGCAAGTGTACCCGTTTTTGACTTTACCATTGCAAGATATTCGTTTTGCGGCGGAAACACACAAGGATTTCTGTGCCAGAAAATATCCATTGCCTGACCAAGATGAAGTCGGCGTAATTCGTTTGTATAAACTTTGTAAAGTTCAAGTTTTAGAGAATCATTTACATCAAGCTGATTTATGCAAACCGGTGCTTCAAAATAAAGCCATGAAGCCGCATTTAACGCTGTGTCCAACCCAAAAGAAATATGTGCGGCGGGCTTTCCCCGTCTAAGATCTGCACTATCCTCAATATCATCATGAATAAGGCTCGCTGTGTGAACAAATTCAATAAGTGGTGTAATTGAATAAGTTTGTTCTTCTGAAAGTGCTGGCTTTCCGCTCATTTTGCACGCCATTTGATAACTTAAAATCAAAAAAAGTGGACGCCATCTTTTTCCGCCCAATTCTACAAGCCTTTTATTTGGTTCAATAAGTTTGTCTATATATTCTGTTTCAGCTCCAGAAGGAAGCTGGCCAAAAGAATTAACTTTCCAGTTTCCTTCGGCTGAGCTTTTGGGTAGAGCTTTGTTCAGAGCGTTTTCTATTCTTTCAAGTATGCATTTAAATTCATTGCTCATACTAATAAGTATATAGAAGATTTGCCAAAAAGACAAATGACATTTCAAGGCTTCTTTATTAACGGGAAATTCACAGAAAAACCCACTTTTTGCACTTTTTCTCCACAAGTTATCCACATTTTTTTATTGCGATTGTGTCAAAATGACCTGTCAAGCGTAAATCCTAAAAATTTTGCGAAAATCTACGAAAATTTGTTAAAAGTGTCGTAACTCTATATAATACAAGAAAATAAAAATATCAAAATTATTTGAATATTTATGATTTTTAAACTTTTTTAAGAATATTTAAGAAATTAGTTTTATAACCACAAAATAACCGCCAAGTTATCCACAGTTTATCCACATAAAACAAATGTTTCACGGTGGAAAAAAAGTTTCACAAAAAAACGGGTTTATAAAGTCATATAATAAAAAAAGTTACGCGACAAACAAACTTTGTTGTAAACGCTTTTGTTTGATTCATTTTTGCATAGTAAAACGTGACAAAAATAAAAAAGCCTTCAGATAACTGAAGGCTTTTGTTGTTTAATCAAAAAATGCCGTAAACGCCATTTTGATTTATTTTAAGTTTTGTTTTTAGCCTAACGAAACTTCACCGTTTTCGTTGATTGCAAGAATTGAGCGGCAGCCTGAACAGCGGAAGCGGCCAGACTTTGTGGCTCTAAGTTTTTTGTTGCAAACAAGGCAAGAAATAACAAGAGGGAACACAGAAGATTCAGAAGCCGAACCTCCGTTGCTGAAGTAAGCAATTGCTTCATCAGCTGACCCCTTTATATTAAAGAACTGAGAAAAGCCAAGAAGCTGGAATACTTCGTAAACTTTTGGCTGAATCTCAAGAAGGATTATATCTCCTCCCTTTGGTTTGACAATCTTAAGGAATACAGTAAACGAACCTATTCCTGTAGAAGAAACATAGTTAAGCGATGAGCAGTTGAAAATCAGATTGATAAAACCAGCGTCTATAACTTTTTGCATTTGCTTTTGGAAGAAACTTGAGTTATAGGTGTCGATATATCCGCTAAGATATACAAACATTCCGTGGTTTACACCTTCTGCCTTTCTGAGTGAAATTGTAAGGCTATCATCTTTTTCGTTATCAAAGCCTGGAACGATTGCGTTGTTATTATCCATATAAAACCCTATCTTGATATATTATATCTAACAAATCTCTTTTCTGTCAAATTATTATCGGCAGTTAGTGTCTTTTTCTGCAACGTTTTTAAAGTAAATATTATTTGATGTCGATAATTATAGTGTATAATAGTATCAAATAGTATTCAGGCCAAAATTGGTCGGAGACTAAGAGTTTAGGAATCCTATGAAAAAAGCATTGAGATTAGCTATAATTTATTTATTCTGTCTTATAGTCGGAACTGTTTTGGGAACGGTTCTTTATTCTTTGTATTTGAATCTTTTGAATTTTATTGCCGGCCACGATATTTCTTTTTTTAGCGACCAGGAACTTTTTAATTCATTTTTTTATGTTTTGTTTTGTATGCTTTTGTTTATTATTCCTGCAATTTCTTACTATAGAATACGACACCCCGGCGGAATTATGCAGTTTGTAGTTTATGTTGTTTTGTGCGTTGTAACCTGGCTGATTATTATGCCTTGCGCTGTGAAACTTCAAAACTATTGTCTTAAGCATGTTCATTTTACAGAAAAAGAAGAATATCTTTCGGCAAATTATTTTCGCAAGGTAGATGATTCTATTTATTATTTTACACGCGAATTTGAGCGCGCTGAAGATGAAAACTATGCTAAAGCGCCGGCTGTTGTGATTAACACAAAAGAAGACGGAATTGTGAGTTATGACACAGTTTTGAATCTTCCGGGCTTTGATTTGAATCGTAAGGCGGCGCCTTATCGCGAAATTCAGTTGAAAAATATTTTTGGCTCGGAGCGTAATCCAATTCCAATTGATTTTAAAACGCTTATTTCGCATATTTGCGATTCTTATTCAGGTGGACGAAAACATATTTTGCTGCTTTTAAGTTTTGTGCTTTTGCTTTCGTCGCTTTATGGTGTTACAACTTTTTTTGAATGGCGGCTTGTAAATGCAATAATTATTTTTATAAGCGATTCTTCGATTTTGTGTTTTAATTCTATTTATTTTCATCCGGAATATGATGCACTAAAGGCAAGTTTTTCAAATAATGGAGCTATAAGGGCTTTGGGAAATGTTGTTCATGAACCGCTGCTTTTCTTAATCAATTGTTTTGTTGCATTGATTTTTATTACAGCCGGAGTGATTCGTTTTGTAATAAGAATTTATTCAAAAAAGGCAAAATAGAGGGAATATGAAAAAGATAATTGGCATGCTAAGCGTTTTTCTGGTAATTGGGCTCATAATCTGTTTCACCGCGGGCTTTATGGCAAAAGTGCCGGCGGTTGTTCCTACAGTTTCAGATTTTACATATAAATTGATGACAAGCCTTCAGTATTTTGGAAAATATCTTCCGGGAGTTGTAATAACCGGCTTTGTTGTAAGCTGCTCAGTTTATTTTGGCCGCAATTCAGAAGGCAGTTCCGAGCGTTTTTCAAAAGCAATGATGGAACGTTTTAAAATGGTAATGATAATCTGTCTTGGAATTGCCTTTTTGTTAACAATTTCGTCTGAAGTGCTGAATATTCTTACGACAAATGTAAAAACAACGCTTGTAAATCGGCCAAAAATTGTAAATGAATATATAAATGTTGGAACTAAACTTTTTGATAACGGTTATTATGAACGTGCAATGAGCTACGCAGACGCTGCTTTAAAACTCAGCCCAAACGAAAAGCGTGCAATTAATCTTCGCGATATGGCTGATGTTGAAATAAACCGCGCGCGAAATTCAAATATTCGCTTTAAACTTTATGAATCAGTTGAAAAAGCTGAAAAAGTTGACCGCGTTGTAATAGATGCAGATTTGATTCATACAGTTTATCAATATTATCAAAAAGCGCAGGATTGTTTTGAAAAAAAAGAATGGTTTAATGCGCATTATTTTTCGGAACTTGGAATCAAACTTGCAACTCCAAAAGACCCGAATCTTGAAGAATTAAAAAGAATTTCAACTGCGGCCTGGAACAATCTTACTGAATATCATGATTTATCGAAAACTGCAAATCAGCTGATTTTTGAAAAAAAATATCAAGGGTATCTTGCGCTTGTGCAAAAAGATGATTTAAAGGCTTATTATATTTTCCGCGAGCTTTATCAGTCGTCGCGCGAAATGCAGTCTGACCCGGATGTTGTTTTTTATCTTGAAATTGCAGAAAAACGCATTAGCGAGCGCAGCTTTTTTGTTGATGAAACTTTTGAATTAAAGAGCTTTGAAAGTGCAAATGACGTTTATTTTTCTTACATTTATGCAGACGGTTCGCGTGATATTGTAACTTTTAAGGGAATGACAGCGGTTGCCGCAACTGGAAATTCAATTCAGTATTTGCGAGCGCTTACAGTTGTTTCAATTTCACGAAGCGGGGAACTTTTTAGAACAATGACTGTTCCTTATGCAAAGGTTCTTCCGGTTTCTGTAAATACGCTTACTCCAACTACAAAAGCATTAATGGGAATTGACGACAGTATAGATTGTGTTCCATATATTATGTTGCGTTCGGTTGGCCGCGATTCATCTGATATTTTGAATGAACCTTTGTACACATATCAAAATGGCGAAACTTCAAATTCGCCAGAATATCTTTTGCTTCCAATTTCTTATGATGATTTTCTGCTTCTTGAAAATTCAACTTCTACGCCAGAAACAATTCCGCTTCCTTCGCTTTTTAAGCTTGTTTATACAGCTTCAAAATACGGCTATTGCAGCGAAGTTTACGGCCAGGCTTTTATGAACCGCGTTTTCTATCCGCTTTGGATGCTGATAATCTTTATTTTGCTTGCAGGCTTTGGCTGGAACAATAGAATTGGCGCAAGCCAGATTTTTAAGTTCACCTGGTCGTTTGCTTTTGTTCCGTTTATTTTAGTTTCGCTTGTATTCAATCAGTTGATGATGTTCCTCTTTAGGCTTTTAAATTATGTAATTTTGGGCGGTTTTGGAATTACAAGCGGAATGATAACCGGCCTTGTAGTTTATATTGGAATGCTGGTTTGCGTTTCAATTTTGTTCGTTTCGCGCCATTCAAGAATTTAACTTTCAAAATAGCCTCTTGCTCTAAAGTGCGCCAAGAATTATAATAGTTTCGTTAATTTTATTGAGTAGAGGTCTTTTATGACGATTGAAATGCTAGACAAGGCTGTGCGCCGCGTGCCTGATTTTCCAAAACCAGGAATTCTCTTTTATGATATTACCGGAGTTCTTGTAAATCCAGAAGCTTTTAAATTTTGTCTGGAACAGATGTATGAAAAATATAAGGGAATGAAGTTTGACGCAGTTGCCGGAGTTGAAAGTCGCGGTTTTATTTTCGCAGCACCTTTTGCAGAGCGTCTTGGAATTCCTCTCGTTTTAATTCGCAAAAAAGGCAAGCTTCCTGGTGAAACATATCAATGTAGCTATGCGCTTGAATATGGTACTGCAACAATAGAGGTTCACAAAGCTGATATTAAAAAAGGCGGACGCTATCTTGTTGTAGATGATTTGATTGCAACAGGCGGAACGCTTCAGGCCGCTAAAAATTTGATTGAGCAGGGAGGCGGGGAAGTAACTGATTTCTTTGGCGTTATTGGTCTTCCCGCATTAAATTATGAGAAAGTACTCTCACCAGCAAAAGTAACTACGTTGATTAATTACGATGGTGAGTAGTTTGTAATCGAAAATCCGTTAAAAATAGCTGTGCAATAGCTTGCTATTTTTGGATTATCGAAAAAAGCGTGCAGGTTTTATAAGCCTGCCAACTCTTTATAAAATTAGAGTAAATACTTTCTTGTAAGGACAAAACTATGATTAAACTACCTTTGAAATACAAACCTGTTTTAAGTACAAAAGAAACCGAACATGCGATTGTCGCAATAAAAGATTTTTTTCAGCTTGCTTTGAGCACAGAATTGAATCTTACACGCGTTACAGCGCCACTTTTTGTTGATGCCGGAAAAGGTATTAATGATGATTTGAACGGTGTTGAGCGCCCGGTAAGTTTTCCGGTAAAAGCATTAAACGACGGTCGAATGGAAATTGTTCAGTCGCTTGCAAAATGGAAGAGATTAAAAATTACTTCTCTTGAGCTTTCGCCTGGCTTTGGTATTTATACAGATATGAATGCGCTTCGTCCTGATGAAGATTTAGATCCGATTCATTCTATTTATGTAGATCAATGGGACTGGGAAATGGCAATTGATCCAAAAGATAGAACGGTTTTTTATCTTCATGAAATTGTAAAAAAAGTTTACCGATGTATTAAACGCTGTGAATTCTTTTTGTATGACAGATATCCGGCATTAAAACCAATTCTTCCAAACGAAATAAAAATTCTTTACGCAGATGATTTGCAGAGAAAGTATCCAAAACTTACTCCAAAAGAGCGTGAAGATAAGGTTGCGAAAGAATACGGTGCTGTATTTATTACAGGAATTGGCGGAAAACTTCCAGACGGAACAATTCACGACGGCCGTGCTCCAGACTATGATGACTGGATTACAGAGTGTGGCGACGGTCACCGCGGTTTGAACGGCGATATTCTTGTATGGAATCCTGTTTTGGACAGCGCTTTTGAACTTTCTTCAATGGGTATTCGTGTAAGCCCAGAAAGCTTAAAAGCTCAGCTTGAAGAACGCAATTGTACAGAACGCAGCAAGTTTGAATTCCATTCAAAGCTGTTAAAAGGTGAACTTACACAGACACTTGGCGGTGGAATTGGCCAGTCAAGACTTTGTATGTTCCTTTTGCGCAAAGCTCATATTGGAGAAACTCAAGTTAGCGTTTGGACAGACGCAATCAAAAACGACTGCAAAAAGCGAGGAATTCCGTTGCTGTAAAAGCAGAATGTTTATGATAAAGGAATATAAATTTAAAGCAGAGGAACTGGAAGCTCAGATTTTGCACCTTACAGAAAAGGGAATAACTGAGCTTTCTGTTACCGATGAAAAAACTGCCCGGGATAAAAAACGACTGCTTCGTCTTATGAAGCTGGTTTCGCAGTATGCACCGGGCGTTTTTGTTTCTTTTTTAACAGACGCAAGTGTAATAGACCGCGAACTTATTTCTGCGGCCGGCGATATTTTTTGCTCTTTTGATATTCCTCTTGAATGCAGCCAAAAAGGCGGCAAACTTCTTTTTGATAAAAAATTTTACGCAAATAAAGCGCGGCTTTTGAACGAAGCGGGGCTTGTTTTTGGGGTTCAGCTTACTTATGCAACCGTTCCAGGCGATTCGCTAAAACTTTTTATGGAGCGCCTTGATTTTGCAGTTCAACAATATCCAAATCATATAGATTTTCCGCAGACAGAAAGTGACATAACTGGCGAAGATTTTGCAAGTGCTTTTGAGCCAAAGGTTAGCGGCACTTTTTCTGCAGCAGATATTCGCTATTGCCGAGACGCTGCTTTTGCCTGCAGAACTTTTTATACTTCGGGGCGCGCAGTTCCGTGGTTTCTTTCTGTGCTTAAGCCGCTTAGAATTTACCCTTCGCGCTTTTTTGCAGATTTTGCCGAATGGCAGCGCGTAAATAATTGCAGTTACAAAAGCGGTTTTAATCCCGAATCTGAAAATCATAAATCAATAGAAAAAATGCAGCTTTTATTTTTAGATGAAAAGTATGAAGAAAAGCATTGTCATAATTTGATTACGCTTGTGCACGATATTGTTGCAATAAACGGCGCAATGTCGCGGCTTGCCGGCGAAGGTGAAGAATCAGTAATCACAACATCATATAATCCAGATGATTTACTTGGACCAGAAGCAATGGATTTAATTTCTTTTGCAGAAGATGTTTGTATGGAACATTGCAAAGTAAAAATATTTTCTAATGGCGAATATCCGGATTATGCTGTACAATAAATAATAGGAGTCTTGTAAAGAAAAAGGAGATTTTGCGTGTATAACATAGCCGTAATGGTTCAAAATTTTTCGGTTGAATATGCCGATATGATTATAAATGGAATCTACCGCTATTTTGCTGACAAAAACGATTGTCGAGTTTATTTTGTCCAAACTTCAGACCCGCATAGTAAAGATGGAACTTATGATTATCAATATTGGGCTTCAATAGAATATTTAAAGTCCAAAGTTATTGATGAAATCATCATAGTTTCAAATACCTATTGTCTTTATAAAACTAAAGAAGAATTCAAAGAATTAATAAGACCTTTTTTTGCAAAAAAAATCATTTAAATTGGAATGGATTTAGATGAACCAAATATCCATTTTACAACAGCAAGTTGCCAAAGTGTTTATGACGAAATCATTTCTTATTTAAAGAATAAACAGGGCTGCACAAAAATAGGTTTTTTTGCAGCTAATAAAATAAAAAGCCAGGAAGGCGAAGAACGTTTTAAAGCTTTTAAAAACGCTTTAAAAAATAACGGCCTTGAATTTCATGAAGAATGGGTGCTTAGCGGCGCCTTTACAATGTCTTCTGCGCTGGCAGAATTAAAATCAAAATATCAAAATCGCAATCAGATTGAATACGAAGCGATTGTTTGTGCAAACGACCTTATGGGTGTTGGCGCAATGGAATATTTTACGCAGCTTGGAATCAAAGTTCCGGCTGAAATGAAAATTTTTGGTTTTGATAACACGTCGCATTCGGTTTTGAGTGTTCCAAGCCTTGCCACAATAGATCAAAATGTTGAAGAACAAGGCTACGCTGCAGCTGAGTTTGGATTTGAACTTTTGAAGAATAAAAAGAAAAAGCTTCCAAAATCAATATCATCAAATTTGCAGGTAGTTTATAGAAAATCTTGTGGCTGCGAAGATATGCCCGACCAAAAAAAGTGGGACGTTCTGAGAGTTGTAATTACACATTATGAAGAAATAAAAAGAATTGGTACACTTTTTGATGTTATAAAAGGAACCGCGAGTCTTCGTGATTTTGCGGATTCTTTTAATCAGATAGTTGGCTTTTGCGGCTTTACAACAATGGCGGTTTTTGTTTTGAATGAGCCGATTTTGCTTAAGTGCGAAGATAATTTTGAATCTTCGGGCGAAGCGCGGCTTCTTTTGAATATTGATACCGAAAAAGGAATCGCAGAATATTTTGAAAAAAGTGATTTTTTTGATACGCGAAAATCGCTTTTTCCAAAGGAATTGATGAGCGAAGGCGGGCGTTTTATATTTCAGCCGGTTTTTCTTGGCTCAATGCAATATGGTTATTTGATTTGTAAAGCCGAGCATACAGATTTTGGTTTGAACAGCATTTTATTAAAAGTGATTACAAGTGTAATTGTTCAGGCTTATGATTATACAAAAACAATCAAACAGAAAAACTGGCTCGAAACAATTAACCGTGAACTTACAAAGCGCAACAGCGATTTGAATATCAGCGCAAAAACAGATGAACTTACCGGACTTTTGAACCGACGCGGTTTTATGGAATATGGCCAAAAATTGATTTTTTTTGCAGGCGATATAAATACAGACGGCGTTGTTTTCTTTGCAGATTTGGACGGATTAAAAACAATAAATGATAAACTTGGGCACGAATGTGGAGACAAAGCAATTATGGCCGCTTCTGAAGCCTTAAAAATGACTTTTAGAAAAATGGACGTAATTGGGCGCCTTAGCGGAGATGAATTTGGAATAATTGCTTCGGGAATGGAAATAGGATTTTTGGACAGGCTCCGCGATAAACTTGATTTTCATTGTGCAGAATTGCAAAAAGAATACGAACTGCCGTTTAAACTTTCGCTTAGTCTTGGTGCGGTAAAGTTTAATTCTGAATGTGTAGATTTGACCGAACTTTTGACAATGGCAGATCAGGATTTGTATAAGCAAAAACAAATCAGGCATGCTAGAAAACAGTAAAAAAATCTGTTAAAAAATAGCAATGGAAAAAGAGATTCAATTTGTTTCTGAAAAAAACGTTCGCTTAGACGAATTTTTGCGAACTGAACTTCCGAGTGCAATAAAAAATAATGAGCCGCAACAAGTTTTTTCTAATTCTAAAATAAGAAGGCTCATACTCGCGGGCGCCGTTTTTGTAAATGGCCGCTGTGTTTTGCGCCCTGCATTTGAGCTTCGCGGCCGCTCGTGTGTGAGCGTGCGCTTTGATTCAGAGCGCTTCTTTTTTGAAAAACAGCCCGACGATGTTGCTTTTGAGCTAACTGCGGCCGACATTCTCTTTGAAGATGAAAATTTGATTTTTCTTAATAAACCTGCGCGCTTTCCTGTGGAGCAAACGATTACCGGGAACCGCAATAATCTGCACGACGCCCTCGTAGATTTTTTGTGGCGGCGCACGCCTTCTCTTCGTAATGCACCTTACGTTGGCATTATGCACCGCCTTGACCGCACAACAAGCGGCGTTATTCTTTTTACAAAAAGCCGCGCGGTAAATGCTGCGATTTCGCAGATTTTTCAAAATCATAATCTTACAAAAAACTATTTTGCAGTTGTTGAAGAAAAAAAATCTGGCGGAAACAAAAAATCTTTTGAGGTTGGTGAATCTTTTAGTGTAAAAATGTTTATGGGACGTGTTACTGGAAAGTCGCAGCAGGGAAAATGGGGCGAAGTTTCACAGTTACGCGGCGGCCAGTTTTCGCACACCGATTTTAAAATTGTGCGCAAACTCCGGGTTGAAGGCCGCGCTTGCCTTCTTTTAGAGTGTAATTTGCACACTGGCCGCACGCATCAGATTCGCGTTCACTTAGCAAGCCGCAACCTGCCAATTTTAGGCGATACTCTTTACGGCGGCCTTGAGGCTAAACGTCTTTATTTACATTCGGCGCGCCTTTCGTTTGATCTTGAACAAACTCATTACGATGTAAGTTCGCCGTTTTTAGAAGTTTTGGAAACTGATAAAACTTTGTGATTCTTTTTATATAAAATTTCTTGACGATTTTAATTTTTCATATAAAACTAATATCAAGGAGTTTTTTTATGAAAAAAATTAAATTGTTAGCCGCAATGGCAATGTTGGCTCTGCTCTCTGTTTTTTCTGGCTGTAACAATGCAGCCTTTAATTCAGATAATCAGAAAGAAGAAAGATCTGCAGAAATGTCTGAAGAAATGGCATTTGTTTTTAAGTTTCCAGGACCAAATGGCAGAACAGCGTATTATGATCCGTCTGAAGCAACAAAGTATACTGCCCAGATTTTAGAAACCGATGCTTTTGTAGAAGGAAATCCCGGTCAGACTGTAAGTCTCAAAGTTCAAGACGAAGGAATTTATACAATCAATGTTAAGGCCTATAAAGATTCTATTTTAATTGCAGAAGGCCAGGAAACTGCTGAAATCAAAAGGGGTAATGGAAGAGTTAAAGTAAAAATTCGTCTAATTCCAAAAGAAAAACCAGATGATATTGATGTTGATCTTGAGTTTGAATGGGTAATTCCAACTCCGTCTGTGCCAGACACACCGTATGAAGTTTTACCGGCTGGAACTAATGGAACTGCAGGCCCTAATGCAACTTATGTTCTTTTTGGTGAATATCCACAATCGCTAAAAGATGATTCTGTAACTGTAGATGAAAGTGTAACAAAATATTGTGGTTCATATATATATTGCAAGGGAAGTGATGGTGCCTGGTATGCAACTTATGAAAGAAAATATTACAAAGTTGAACCAGTTAAGTGGCGCGTTTTAACAACTGATTTTGACCACGACGGAAATTCTTCTACGCCAGGTAAAAAACTTTTGCTAGCAGAAATTGCTATTGCAAATTGCGAATTCTATAATGGCGGAAATGATAGATACACAGAAAATGGTGAACTTATCTATAAAAATAATTATGAATATAGTTATGCTCGTGCGTTATTAAACGGATTGTTGCACCCAACAAGTACTGTTATGGATAAATCTGCGTATAACTCAGGCTTTTTGCAGATGGCTTTTACAGAATCTGAACAGGCTTTGATTGCAACAACAACGCTTTTGAACAATGCTGTACATTCAAATCCGGACGGCTCGCCAAATGCTTTAGAAAATGGTGTGAATCAATATGCCAGTAATGAAGTTATGTTCGACAAAATATTTTTGTTGAGCTTAAAGGAAGTTTCTAATACTGAATATTTTGATATGTATGGCAGACCTGATTCAAAGCGAGTTCGTAAAGCTTCTGATTTAGCACGCGCACAAGGTGCCAGAATGAATGGTGAAAACTGTTTCTGGGCACTTCGTTCACCGGCTCCTAATAGTGCTACATGGCTTCGCCTGGTTGGTAATGATGGAAGAGCATCTACAACTGGAACTTTCTATTCGGGAGTTACTTTAGTTCCTGCTCTTTGTATAGACTAAAAATTTATTGAAGAAAGAAAAAGCCTCCAAAAAAACTTGACGTTTTATACTTTCGATATAAAACTAATAGTTAGGAGGCTTTTATGAAAAGTTTTAAATGTTTTGCCATTTTGGCTTTGTTGGCTCTGATTTCTGTTTTTTCTGGCTGTAATAATGCAGTTCAGAATACAGAAGATCAGATGGGGTTTACAGTTCATTTTCCAGAATCAAAAAGCAGGGTAGCGTATTATCAGCAGTCTGATGCAACTGATTATATTGCTCAAATATTAGAAACTGGAACTACTATTGTTGGAAAGCCTGGCCAAACGGTTAGGCTTGTAGTAAAATCTGAAGGTACTTATACAATAAAAGTAACCGCTTACAGATATTCAACAATAATTGCAGAAGGGCAAGCAAAAGCAACAATTACAGCAGAAGATTTTACAGTCAATGTAAAAGTTACTTTAATTCCAAAACAAAAAGAGTTTGATTTGGAAGTTGAAGTTGAATGGGGAAGTGTTCCTTCGGATGATGAATCACACCCTTACAAAATTTTACCGGCTGGCACTGATGGAACTGCCTGACGGGAAGCAACTTACGTTACTTTTGGAGAATTTCCTCAATCAAAAAAAGATGATTCAGTAACAATAAATGAAAATCTTATAAAAGTATCTGGCGATTTTGAATATTTTAAAGGAAGTGATGGATTTTGGTATTATGCAGACGGAGATGATTATTTCAAAGTAGAACCAATTAAGTGGCGCCTTTTAACAACCGATTATGATCACGATGGAAATCCTTCTACACCAGGCAAAAAACTTTTGCTTGCAGAATCAGCTTTGATTGATTGTGATTATTATAGTTATAATATTATCAGAAAGATTCACGGCGAAACTATTTATGCAAATAATTATGTACACAGTTCAGTTCGGGCATATCTTAATGGCAGTAAATATTGGATAAAACCTGCTGAAAATGTAGATATGTATGTAGACGGCGGATATTTTAAAGTAGGATTTTTGCAGACTGCGTTTACCGAAGAAGAGCAAAATCTGATTCTTACGACAGAAGTAAAAAATGATTTAAGATCGTTATATGCTGATGATGCTACCAAAATAAAAGAAAGTGTATTTGCTTCAGACTATACAACATCAGATAAAATATTCTTGCTAAGCAGGCAGGAAATTACCAGAAAAGAATATGGTTTTAGCAGTAAATATAATTCTGCTTGTATCAGATTCCCTTCCGATTTTGCAGCCTTCAGAGGTGTTGTAATTTCCTATCGAGAAGATAAACAAGGTACTTTCTGGTGGCTTCGTTCTCCAGTTCCAAAAGAGGATGTAAATCAGGTAAATCAGTATTTAGTTTTTGTTGATTCTCCTGGTGGATTTTCTACAATTGGTATATCACATTTGGGAGTAGTTCCCGCCTTGTGCATAGATTGATATAATACTAAAAATTCGTTAATCAACCAATGGCATTTATGTAGGGCGTCCGCATTATTAAGGAAGTTTAATGTTGAAAAGTAAATAAAACGGAGTGGAAGCGAGGGCTAAAAACGCTTATCGTGTATTTTGCTTTCGCTGCAACGTAGTTTTTTTTACTTTTTAAGAATATGACAATTTTAATGCGGAAGCTCTGGATATTTATGTCATTGGTTGATTATAAGTACTTTTTTGCGAATTAAAAACGCGTCAATCAAAAGATTTCCGAAAACCGGAAGCCTTTGATTAGAGGAGGACTTTTTTTATGAAAAGAAATGGTATTATTACAAAATTAGTAATAATGTTGCTGCTGGTGATTTTTTCAGGCTGTAATTCAGCAGAAAAATCAGAGAGAATGACTTTTTATGTTAGATTGCCTAGTTCTAATGCAAGAGCTTTGTATTATGATCAAAATGATGCAACAAGTTATTCGGTGTCGCTTACAAAAGGTGAAATTGAGGTTTCTAAAAAAGAAAACATTGAACCGGGCCGAACTTTGGCTTTAAGCGTAGAAGAAGAAGGAACTTACACAATTACAGTTATTGCTTATAAAGATAATAAGGAAATCGCAAGAGGTTCCAGCGATTTTGACATAGATTATGCAATCGGTGATGTTAGAGTTAGTGTTGCGCTTAATCCTAATGTAAAATCAATAAACATTACTGTTGACGTTGATTGGGTAATGCCTGAAGATGCTTACATTGCTCCACCTTCTGGAAAATACACAGAATTGCCAAAAGGAACTGATGGAACTGCGGGCATAATGGGAAATTATGTTACTTTTGGTCTTTGGCCGCAGAGCGAAAAAGCTGATGATGTAACAGTTTATGAAGTTCAAGTAAAAAATTATGGCGCATTTACATATTATAAAGGTAGCGATGACGCTTTGTATGCAAAGCAGGGTGAAAAATATTATAAAGTTGAGCCAATTAAGTGGCGTGTTTTAACAACTGATTTTGATCATGACGCTAATGCTTCTACGCCTGGTAAAAAGCTTTTGCTTGCTGAAAATATACTTATAAAAGGTTGCTATTATAATTATGGTGTAAACAGATCTATCAGTAATGCAACTGTATATCCAAACAATTATGAATATAGTAGTGTTCGTGCCTTTTTGAATGGTTTGAACTATACGGTAAAAGAAAGTGCTAATTCAAGTAACTTAAATCTTGATAGCTTTTTAAATAAAGGCTTCTTACAGACAGCTTTTAGCGATGATGAAATGGCACAGATTGCAGTAACAAGTGTGCAAAATAATGTAACCAGCACTTTGCCTTCTGAAAATTATACTTCGGTGCTTTGGAATAATGGAAAAAATCCATATGCTGTAAACAAAGTAACTAAAGATAAAGTATTTTTGCTCAGTATTCAGGAAGCAACCAGAAACGATTTAGGCTTTGCAAGCAGTGTGGAATATGGGGCTGGAAATACCCGATGTCGAAAAACTACTGATTTTTCTAAAGTAAAAGCAACTATGTTCTCTTCTAACTCTGATGCTGTGGAACCTTATGGAGATTACTGGTGGTTGCGTTCTCCTTCTCATTTTGATGAAGGCGGTGTAAATTATGTAGAAAGCGAAGGGGAATTAAGGTGCGTCCGTGGAATGTGGCAATCTCAAGTTGGTATTGTTCCAGCTCTTTGTATAGAATAAATTTTATCTGATTTTTATGATGATATAAATGCTGCCAAAGTTATTTGGCGGCATTTTTTTTAAGCATTTTTTTTTTGTAAAGCAAAAATGCGGCAATCAAAAAAATGATGTTTGCTTCATTTTTTTGATTAATTTTTTAGAAATTTATTGACGTTTGTAACAAAAAATTATTAATTTATACAATAGAAATAATTTGAGTGGTGGAAAACTAATGGCTGAAGAGAAAACAGAACAAGCTGACCCTTCGACAGGCTCAGGGACCGAATCTAAGGTAGAGAAAGCAACTTCGCAGGAAGAGGCTGCTGCTGATTCACAGACTGCGGAAGCTGCTCCAGAGTCGGACAAATCAGAAGAAAAAAAAGAGCAGACTCCAGAAGAGCGCATTGCTGCTCTTGAAAAAGAAAATGCTGACCTTAAAGATCAGCTCTTGCGCCGTGCGGCCGATTTTGATAACTACCGCAAACGCATGATGAAAGAAAAGCAGGATACTTATGATTACGCAAATGCCGGACTTTTGGCAGACCTGCTTGATAGTCTTGATAATTTTGACCGTACAATTGACGCTGCAAAAGACGCAAAAGATGCAAAATCGATTGCAGACGGAATTTCAATGATTAACAAGGCTCTTGTTAAAATGCTTGAAGATAAATATGGTCTTACAGGCTACGGCAAGGAAGGAGATGAATTTAATCCTGACGAGCACGAAGCAATTGGCCGTATGGAAGATGAAAAAGCCAAGAAAGAAACTTTGGCTCAGGTTTATCTGAAGGGCTACAAGCTCAAGGATAAAGTTATTCGACACGCTAAGGTAATGGTGAAGG
This sequence comes from Treponema sp., assembly GCA_017962415.1. Lineage (GTDB taxonomy): Bacteria > Spirochaetota > Spirochaetia > Treponematales > Treponemataceae > Treponema_D. Next base: position 31,257 of record JAGCVK010000050.1, read on the forward strand.
TGCCTAAAGCTTAAGTGTGTGACAACGGGCGTTGCGGGGTGTCCCCGCTGGAAGGGGTAGCGAGCAACGCAGTGCGAGCGAGGGGAAGGCCTTCCCCTCCTGCTTAAAATTGTAAACAAAGAAAAGA